>JBBQBG010000016.1:0-31731 GCA_038317285.1 Burkholderiales bacterium
CCATCGAGCTGGCGGGAGGTTCGGTTCGGTGCATGTTGGCCGGCATACACCTCAAACCACGCCCGGTTCCTCAGGCATGATCACTAACACGTCTCTTCACTTATATTTGGAATCGATGTCCCAGACGGCAGTTTGAACCAAACGCTGCACCATGGTGTCCAAGCCCACGCCGCCCTTGGCGCTTTCGGAAATGCCCATCACACTGGTGCGGGTCGCTCCGACTTCCATCTTCAGCTCTTTGTAGCCTTGAGCCACTTGCTCAGTGGTGTTGGCGTTCATGATCTTGTAGCGCATGCCGATCAGCCAGACGCCGGAAGCGTCACCCGTCTTGACCGAACCCACGACTTGGCCCGTCGCTGCACCGGCCCGGGTGCCCGACAAGGTTCCGATCAAACCACCAATGGCCGCGCCATCAAAACCCTTGGTGTTCTCTGAGATTTGCTCGGCCTTCAAAATGTCAAACTTGACGATCCACTTGGTAGTCTTCAACTTGCCCACCTGCATGGTCTTGCGGGCCTGGGCCACATTGCCCAGGTTGTAGGCCAGCGTGATTTCATTCAGCAGATGACCCAGATTGGCACGTTCCAGAACCGTAAAGTTGGCCTGCGACAACTCCAGCTCACCGAAGTCGGCAATATTGTTTGGCAAGAACCTTTGCGTGAAGCTGGCGTTGTCGCAGGCCCTTTTTTGCCTTTGTTCTTGTATTCAACTTCCTTGTAGGCTGCGGCATCGGCGGCGGCGTTCGCCTTGTTGGAAGTGGAACTCCCTGCCGTGGGTGAAGCGTTTCCGAAGGTTGGGCCGCCATTCACCGCTGCGGGGGCAGACTGCGACGTGTCTGCCGTTTTGGGCGCCGTCTCCATGCACCCAGTAGCCGTGAAGGACAGCATGGCGGAGAAAAAAGAAATCGTCAGCAATCGTGTGCACATTTTATCTACATCCCGTTTTAATAGCCGCTATTTGGTGAACGGAAAGAGTCTACGACTTTTTTGACGGTATTTAACTGCGGGTGCAAATTGCACAGTGAGCTTTCACACGACCATTGCAATGGGAGTTCCGCGTGACCAATCGAAAACTTCTGAATGCTATATATTACATAGCATCATCGTCATATATAACGAGGGCTTCTGGCCACATCAACACAAGCCACACTTCAAACGCTCATTTACCCGGCACGACGACGATGCTTTCACGCAGCAAACCGCCTCCGCTCACGCTGCCGTCCACGCGCGATGGATTCAATATACGGGCCTCACAGGCGGTGCGATCATCACCCTGGAACTCTGTACAACGCTTCACGGCATTGCGTGTGTATTGGTCCTGCGCAGCATCCGTAAGACCGCCGCGTTTGGCTTCTGCCAACGCGTTTCGAGCTTCTGTGCGGCATACGTCGCGGGGCTGATTGGACTGGCCACTATTGCACAGGGCCATCTCTTGCCGGTAGCGGGCTTGTGCGTCAGCGGGAGCATTGGAAGTAACAGCTAACGCCGCGCCGCTGATGACCACGGACCCAAGAAGGGTCAAAGCGAATTTGCAATAACTAGAGTGCAGTGTATACATGATGATGTCCTTGGGGTCCTTGGAATAAGCATCAAGGTTACATTCGGAGAACATCCTTATCTGTTCGTCGGCGCACAGAGCCCAACACAGATAGGCAAGACAATTTATGGATGAAATGGTCCCGAATTTTTGCCTGGATCGGCGCGGCCTTGACTGCGCCCATCTTGCTAGCTGTTCTGTTTATTGCAATTTTTGGATGGAACTGGCTACGCAGCCCTATTGAACGCTACGCTGAACAAAAAACAGGACGCGAATTACGCATCGTTGGCGATCTCTCCTTACATCTCGGATGGCCATGGCCGCGGCTGCGAGCCGGAGCCGTCAGTTTTGCAAACCCATCGTGGGCACAGGAACCTTATATGGTGTCCGCCGAGGCGGTTGAAGTCAGCGTGGACTTGCCCCAGTTACTGACAGGCGTTGTGGCGTTTCCCCAAGTCCGGCTCGTCGCGCCAAAAGTATTTTTGGAACAAGGTAGTCAGGGCAAAAAAAATTGGCTGCTTGACATCCAACAACAGGACGAAAAAGCGCGCATACGTATAGGCCAGTTAACACTTGACCATGGTACGCTGGGCTTTGACGACCGTGATGCCAAGACCCACATACGTTCAGAAATTACATCGGTTGATCTGCCACGTGCCGGTCCCAACACCCCCGCTTCCTCAGGTGTCGCCTTCCAGGCTACTGGGCAGTACCACGGATTAGCCTTGAGCGCGAAAGGTACTGGGGCTCCTGTCTTGGCCTTGCGCGACGAAACGCTGCCCTACCCACTTCAAGTGGACCTGACCGCAGGACGCACCCATATCAAGGCCAATGGAACGATAACCGGCTTGGTTGTTAAGTCGGCTGTCGACATGCGCCTGGCCGTAAGCGGTGACAGCCTGGAGCAACTGTATCCGCTGCTCGGTATTCCAGCACCCGCAACACATCCCTATGCGGCTCAAGGCCGTCTCGTTCACAGTGGCAACACATGGCGCATCGAAGGACTCACAGGCCGTATTGGCGGCAGCGACATTGCGGGCAAGGCCCAGGTTGTCACGGGGGGCAAGCGCCCCGCGTTGACCGCCGAATTAACGTCCAGTTTGTTGGACCTTGATGACTTATCACCGGTCATTGGTATGCGATCGACCCCCGAAAAACAGGCAGGCACCAAAGTTGCCAAGCCCCTGCGAGCCACCGCCCCCGCAGCGCCGCCTTCGCCGTCTGGCGTGTTACCAGATCTCCCGTTCAAGACCGACCGCTGGAGCAGTATGGACGCAGACGTGCACCTGCGCGCCAAGCAAATCCGCCGCGAAAAAGAGCTACCGCTAGATAACCTAGACGTACATCTGGTGATGCGCGACGCCCTAATGACACTAGCCCCCCTGGACTTTGGCGTGGCGGGTGGCCACTTGCGAGCCGAATTGACATTGGATGGGCGGAGCGAACCCATACGCGCCAAAGCCCAATTGAAAGTGAGTAAAGTATTGTTGTCCCGGCTTCTGCCAGCGGCGGCCGTCAACCAGCAGGCCAGCATTGGCGAAATCAACGGTATGTTGACACTGTCTGGCACTGGCAACTCCGTTAAGCAGATGCTGGCCACTGCAAACGGCAAAGTCGGACTCTTGGTGAACCATGGTGAAGTCAGCCAATTGTTGATGGAAAAGGCCGGCCTGCACCTATGGGAAATCTTACAACTCAAGTTAACGGGGGATCGACGCATCGCCCTGCGTTGCGCAGTGGCCGACTTCGATGTGAAGCAGGGCCTGATGACCACCAATGCGTTGGCTTTTGATACGGCGGTCACCACCTTGCTGGGCAGCGGAAGCATCGACTTTGTACATGAGACGCTGGACCTCACCCTCAACCAAAAGACCAAGAACACCAGTTTGTTGGCGTTGACAACACCCATTTACGTGCGCGGCAGCTTCGCGCACCCCAATGTGGGTATCGACAAAGGCCGGGCGGCCGCACGAGCGGCCGGGTCTGTGGCTTTAGGACTGCTCAGTCCGCTGCTGGCACTGCTGCCACTCATTGACCCGGGTCCCGGCGAAGACAGCGATTGCGCACAGTTGCTGCGGGACGCCAAAGACCACTCGCACCCTTAGATTGCCATCGGCTGTTGTCCGCGAGCAACTGCGGGCGCAAACGCTGGCCCAGTACTTGCATGGGTCGTGCGACAATTTCTTGACCCATTGTTCAACAAAAGAGAATTTCCATGCATAAAAACGCAGACGCGAGTCGTACACGATTCTCCCCCACGCCACTCATCGTCGGCATGGCATTGGTATGGCCGATGGCCTTAGCTTTGGCCCAAACCACCACCCCAGCTGAAACAACCACCGCACCCCAAGCTGGGGTATTGCAGGCTGTCACCGTAACGGCTGAACGCCGGGCCGAAAACGTCAAAGACGTACCTAGCTCCATCTCCACCATCTCGGGAGAAAAGTTCGATGTGCTGAACACCGGTGGCATGGACATTCGCATGTTGTCGGGCCGAGTGCCCAGCCTGAACATCGAGTCGTCATTTGGCCGGGCATTTCCGCGCTTTTACATTCGTGGCTATGGCAATACCGACTTCCGCTCGAATGCATCCCAACCCGTGTCTTTGATTTATGACGACATCGTGCAAGAAAACCCGATCCTCAAGGGCTTCCCCGTTTTTGACGTAGACCGCATCGAAGTGTTGGCCGGCCCACAAGGCACGCTGTTTGGCCGCAATACGCCAGCCGGCGTCGTCAAAATCGATTCCGTCAAGCCTTCTAAAGCTACCGACGGTTATTTCAACGCGTCCTATGGTACTTATGGCACAGCGGCCTTGGAAACGGCCTTCAACTTGCCACTAACTGGCGACTGGAACGCCCGAATTTCTGCGCAAGTGCAGCACCGGGACAACTGGGTCAAGAACGACAAGAGCCCGACCAAAGACCTTGAGGGCTACGACGACCGGGCAGTCCGTCTGCAGGCTGCGTATGACGGCGGCGGCATGTTCAGTGGCCTGTTCAACGTACATGGACGCGACTTGAATGGCAGCGCCCGTCTGTTCCGCGCCAATATTATTAAGAAAGGCAGCAATGACCTTGTCGATGACTTTGACCCCACGCGCATCCAGACCGACGGTATCAATAAGCAGACCCTGACCAACAGCGGCGCCAACGCCAAGTTTAAATGGGCCCTGTCCGATTTCAACATCTACTCCATCACAGGCTACGAGACGGTCCGCGCGTACAGCCGCGGCGACATCGATGGGGGCTACGGTGCCGCCTTCCTGCCCACCGGCGGTGGCCCCGGCCTCATCCCCTTCCCGTCGGAGAGCGCTGCTGGCGTGCGTGACCATGAGCAGGTCAGCCAGGAAATTCGCCTGGAATCCAAGGGCAAGGGACCTCTAACTTGGCAAGGAGGCGTCTACCTGTTCAAGGAAAAGCTGGGCTTTGACAGCTATACCTACAACACGTTGGGCAACAACGCGCAGTCCGGCGCAGTGCTCCAGTCCGACCAAACCAACGACACCTATGCGGTGTTTGGTGGTCTGAACTATGCCGTCAGCGACACACTGAAACTGCGCGGCGGTGTGCGTTATACCCAAGACAAAAAGACGCTGTCGACCCAACCTCTACCGGCAGGGGACCCGAACCCGACCAATGCAAGCAAGGGGCTGGGTGCCAGCACAGACAACAGCCAAGTCAGCTGGGACATGGGTGCAACCTACAAATTGGACAAGGACAGCAACCTTTTTGGCCGCGTCGCCACTGGGTTCCGGGGCGCAAGTATCCAGCCTGCTGGTCCTTTTGGCCCACTGAACCAAGCCGATCCAGAGACTACGATCTCGTATGAAGTCGGTTACAAGGCCGACCTGCTCGACAAGCGCGCTCGCACTTCGATCAGCGTGTTCCATTACGACGTGAAAGACCAGCAACTGACCGCCGTGGGTGGCTCCAGCAATGCGGTGCGTTTGGTGAATGCCAAAAACGTATCCGGCGATGGCGTCGAGTTCAACCTCGATGCTTACGTGACGCCGAACTTCCTGGTGACGTTTGGTGGCAGCTACAACAACACTTCCATCAACGATTCAACATTGGCGGTTGGCGTTTGCGCCCAATGTACGGTGCTGAACGCCAAGAACGCGGCGGGCCTGGCGCTCATCAATGGGAATGCGCTACCTAACGCGCCCAAATGGATCGCCAACGTGACGGCTCGATATGGAATTCCAACGGCTAACGGTGGCGAGTACTTCATCTACACCGATTGGGCATACCGCAGCGAAACCAACCTCTTCTTGTACGAATCCAAAGAATTCACTGCACCACCTCTGCTAGAAGGCGGTCTGCGCTTGGGCTACAACTGGGGCAATGGCAAATACGAAGCCGCCATCTTTGGTCGCAACATCACCAACCAGGTGCGTGTGACCGGTGCTATCGACTTCAACAACTTGACGGGTTTCATTAACGACCCGCGCACATTCGGTGTTCAGTTCAAGATGATGCTGTAAAGAGTACGCGTTTAGCGAATAACACTGGGCACGGCGCTACCGCCACGGCCCAGTTTGCTAGCCACAGCGCGGGCATCGCCTTCGCTAGACAAGTTGGCAAGCTGCACTAGATAGATGCGCTTGCCAGCTTTTTTTTCAGGATGAAATTGCGCCGCATAGCCCTGGTTGCGCAGCTCTTCATACAGCGCCATGGCCTCCGCGAAGCTGGTCTGGCCATCAAAGCTGACCTTCCAGCGCCCATCCAGACTGGACCCACCGGCATCTTGTGCAATATCTGTCTCTGCCGCCCACTGTGCCAATTGTGCGTCTGGCACGCGGCCAATCGGCAGCGTCGGTTCGTTTTTGGGCGCTATGTAGAACTGCAATGGCTGATCCAGGACGACCGGCGCCGTACTTTGACCCGCAACCGGGTCGCGCGAAACCTCTATTTTTCCTTCCAGCAAACAGACGATTTCTTTTGCGCCACCTTGTTTGCCCCACAGATCGGTACCGCGAATGCCTGCCGTCACCGTGGCCAAGCGGATATCCACCTCGCGGCGGCTTCGGGATTTGGAAAGCGCATTAGTAGTGAATCGGAATGCGCCGGTCACCACACTGATTGCCGATTTCAAAAAGACATTGCCCTGCTCGCCTTCACGTTTGGCCACGAGTGCATCAAAGCCCAAGCGCGCGCTTTCGCCCAACTTGATCTTGCTGCCTTCGGGCAAGGTAAGCAGGATGCGCGCATTCGCACCCGTTTCAAGGCGGTCCCGCTCCTGCAACTCCATGCCGGGGTAAACCGGTTGACGTTTTCCCGCACGCTCCAGCCAGGCGGGCATGACCACACCGTCCACCGTTGCAGCCGGCAGAACGCCATTGCTGACCGGAGCAAAAGTTGCAGCGGTCGCCGCAGGCGAACCCGATGTAGCAGCAATTGCCGCCAGTACCCAAAGGGCCTTACTGGATGAGCTACTGGTCGCCTTGTTTGTAGACACACTTCCCATGCTTTACTCCTGAAATTGATTCAATGGCCACATTTAACGTATTCACTGCTTTACGCCTCACCGCAGATATACGTCGCCAAAAACCATTTGGATGCAATGCCATCAACAAAGACCAGCAAAAACCAGCTTGTAACATTCTGCCCGTCAGAAGTCCATATACTGGCCCGCATGAAACTGGACACCTTAAGCCTTCAGGAACTCATTGGCGTGGCCGCCAAAGGTAATCACGCCGGTTTTGCACAGCTCTATACCCGCACCCATACGCATCTGTTCGGCGTGGCCGTACGTATATTAGGCAACGGACAGGCGGCTGAAGATGTTTTACAAGAGGCATATGTGAGTGTTTGGAAGAATGCAAGTGGCTACCGCAGCGAAGTTGGTGGACAAGCTATCCAGCCCATGACATGGTTGATTGCGATCGTTCGCAACAAGGCGCTCGACGCACTGCGCCTGCGCACCCGCCTAAAAGAGAATGCGTTATCGCTCGATGGAGAGTCGCCTGAAGACGCCTCGGAACATTCACAATACACCATCACCGATCCCAGCGCCATGCAGATGCTGGAGCACGCAACCCAGACACTGCAGATCGCGGATTGCCTGCGTGCGCTGGAGGGCAGTTACCGCCAAAGCCTGGCCCTGGCCTATTACCAGGGCTTGTCGCACACAGAAGTTGCAGCGCAAATGGGAGCACCTTTAGGCTCGGTCAAGGCGTGGATACGCCGCGGGCTGGAAAAACTCAAAACCTGCTTAGCGGTCCAAGGGCTGGTCGCGTGAGATACACCCATCCTGAACTGCTGGAGCACCTGGCGTCTTCCTACGTGTTGGGTACATTGCAAGGTGGCGCACGCAGGCGCTTCGAGAGATTGCGGGCCGACCGAATCGACGTGCAGACTATGGTCACCCTGTGGGAGGTACGTCTGGGTGAACTGGCCTTGGCGATACCGCCCCAACAACCGTCGCCCAAGGTTTGGGCTGCCATTTCGGCACGCACCCTTGAGCCCAAGGCGCAGTTGGCCCCGCTCAACCCACCTGCCTGGCTGGGTTGGCTGCTGCCCGCAGGTTTTGGATTTGGCGGATTGGCGGCGGGAATGCTTACCGCCGCTGCCTTATTTTTCCTGGCGCCAACACTGTTTGTGTCCAGTGAACAAATCGCCATGCGCACGGGCGAACGCCTACCACCTAGCTATGTAGGCCTGTTGACTGACCAAGCCGGCAACGGCAAGGTTCTGGTCAGCTCGCTACGCCAAGGCAAGACCATGGCTGTGAAAATAATCGGGCCCATCAACGCAACGCCGGTCGGCCGAATGGTGCTATGGGCCCATCCCAGTGACGGCTTGCCGTTTGCAGTCGGCACCGTTCCGGCCAAAGGAGCTGTCTTAACCAGTCTGCCCGATACATCAGAAAAATTGTTCTCCAAAGTCAGCAAGCTGGTCATCACGCTGGAAACCGAAGATAAACCTGCCAGCCCCCGGGGGCCCGTGCTGTTCAGCGGCAATTGCGCCAAGCTCTGGTGAAGATTTTGCGACACTAGCGTTGCCGGTGCGGCCAGGTCGCCGGGTACGTCTTGACCGTCGAAAAGATGCCGTGGATACTGCGTCCATGGCAACACTCACCGAAGAACAAGCCCGCGCCTACATGCACAAGCTCTTGGCCGGTATGAGCCAGGCTGGGGGCTCTGATTTATTCATTGCCAACGAGTTTCCGCCCAGCATGAAGGCCCACGGAACCATGCAGCCTCTGTCTAGCCAAAAGCTTACCGGAGAACTGACGCGGGTCTTTGCAAATTCGTTGATGAACGAACGCCAGCGCGAAGAATTCGCCAAAGAGATGGAATGCAACTTTGCCATCTCCATACCCGGCCTCTCACGCTTTCGCGTCAACGTATACGTGCAGCAGCAAAACGTGGCCATGGTGGTGCGCACCATCGCTTCCGAGATCCCTAACTTCGAGAAGCTGGACCTGCCACCGGTTCTCAAAGACGTCATCATGAACAAACGGGGCCTGGTGCTGGTCGTGGGCGGCACGGGGTCTGGAAAATCGACCACGTTGGCGGCCCTGATTGATCACCGCAACAGCACCTCGGCGGGCCACATCATCACGGTGGAAGACCCCGTCGAATACGTTCATGTGTCCAAAAAATCGCTGGTAAGCCACCGAGAGGTGGGTGTCGACACGCACTCTTGGCACCATGCTTTGAAAAATACGCTGCGCCAGGCACCAGATGTGATTCTGATAGGCGAGATCCGCGACCCTGAGACCATGGAGCACGCCATCGCCTTCGCCGAAACCGGCCACCTGTGCTTGGGCACGCTGCACGCCAACAGCGCCAACCAGGCCATAGACCGCATCATCAACTTCTTCCCCGACGACCGGCGCAACCAGTTACTGATGGATTTGTCCGCCAACCTGCGTTCCATCATCTCGCAGCGACTGGTGCGCACCGAAGATGGCAAGGGCCGCAAGGCCGCGATCGAAATTCTGCTTAATACGCCCACCATTGCCGAGCGCATCTTCAAGGGTGCCTTTGGCGACATCAAGGCATTGATGGAAAAATCGCGCGAGCTGGGCATGCGCACCTTCGACTGGGCCTTGTTTGAACTCTACAACGACGGGCACATTGGCTACGAAGAAGCCCTGCGCAATGCGGACTCGGCCAACGAATTGCGGCTCGCCATGAAGCTCAAAAGCAAACGCGGTGAACCGGCAACTGCCAGCGGCCCAACCCTTTCATTTGACAAGGAACCCACTCCCGAAGAACTGGATGCGCTGCGAGAAGCAGAGCGCGTCAAACAACAGCAACGCAAGCGTGAGCTGGAGGATCAGGAGTTGGAGAAAAGGATGAAAGAAAAAAGCGCAGACAGCCGCTTTAACTAGCCCAAACGACCCTCAAATGCGCGTCACTCGTCGTGGAGATGGGGCGTGGA
Source organism: Burkholderiales bacterium (assembly GCA_038317285.1). GTDB lineage: Bacteria > Pseudomonadota > Gammaproteobacteria > Burkholderiales > Burkholderiaceae_C > Allorhodoferax. The sequence goes on from JBBQBG010000016.1 coordinate 9,930, forward strand.
CTGGCCTTCTGCCAGTTCCCCCGTGTCTGGATCAACCCAGTCTGCCACGCCCAGTTCATCTTCCACCTCTTGCAGGGTTTCACCGGATGCTGCAGACTCATCGTCAACGCTGGACGATTGCATGTGGCTCAGCGCTTGCTCTAGGTCATCAAAAGGCCCAAACTCTTGCTTGCCATCAGGCGTCTGCCAGTAGTAGCCATCAGGCCGGTGCAGGACATGGCCAATGTCCACCTCGGTGATGCCTTCGTCGTCACCGTCGTCCAACAATTCTTCTTCCACGCCAAGCGGCGCCTCAAGGGCCACAGGTGCGGCAGGTTTATTCGCCATGCTTATTCTCCAGTTAGGACCAGCGTCGTTAGCTGCATCCTACTCCTGCGCAAGGTGCTGCTTATGACAGACCTACAACCGGGTAGCGCATCCACTCCGGCTCTTGGAATCGCTGGCCATTGGAAAAGATGAAGTCCAACACCGCCTCTTGGTTCGAGATGTGCTGCGGGAAATTTTCTTTCCAGGCTTCGAAACGCATGCGCAATTCGGGTTCTTGCTGCAGCATCTCCAGTGCGGTGTCTTCAAACACATAGTCCGAATACGCTTCTTTCTTCTCCAGCACGCTGTTGAAAAATCCCCAGCGGAAAAAGCTGTCGTGGGCTTGAGGCTCCAATGTTTCCACGGCGTAACGGGCATTGGCTTGGGCCATGTCTACCAGCACGTCGCCTGCGTGTGCCCGAATGGTCTCCGTGTGCACCGTGAGATCTACCGTGTCGTGGAACATATGGCCTTCGTAGGAACTAGGGCGCGACACCAGATTGGCGACGCGATAGACCCGTGCCTGCAGGGTTTGGTCCGCTGCCAGGGGCTGCAGAGCCACACCATTCCACTGCAGGCGCTCAATGACTTCGCGCCAGGCTTGGGGAATCAGATAGCGCTTGGGCGCATCCACTTCCAGCGCGGGCGTGCAGCGGTTGAACCAGGGTATCTCGCGCTCCCACGGCTGGTTGCGGTCATAGGCCAACCGGCTGTAGTCACCCAGCAGGCTGGGGCGGTAGACGGCGGCATAGCCTTTGAAGCGAAAGACCGAATGTCGATGGATGTCTGGCGCCCACAGCACCGGCCAGCGCTGCTGTGCCATACCGGCCCGACGCGCCGCAGAGCGCAAAGCCTGAATCTGCTGAGCATGTCTGACCGTGAATGCCAACACCACCTCGACCAGCGTCCGCATCGATGCATAGCGGTCGGCAAAGGGCTTGAGCATGTGCGTCTCTGGCATGAAACCTATGCAGTGGTGCAAAGCGGCGTAACCGGTGGAGAAGCGTGGCACCTCTAAAAAGTCTTCGATGCCGTCGTCCGGCGTGGCCCGCACTGGGTTGACATAGGGGCAAGTCGGCCAGCCGCGTGATGCCATGCTGCGGTAGATATCGGGCAACATTGCGTCGCGCAAAAAGGCGCCCAATTCACCACCCAACTTGTCGGTTTGCGTGTTGATCAGCGTCATCGTGTAGTGGTAATCCGCACCGTTGGACGTATGCGTATCCACCATCACATCCGGGTCCCAAGCCGTGAAAAACCGATTGAAGGCCTGGGCCGCCAGGCTATCGCATTTGATGAAGTCGCGGTTCAGGTCCAGGTTGCGCCCATTGGCACGGAAGCCAAATTCTTCCGGGCCCAGCTGGTTCACACGCGAGCTAGATTGGCGGTTGATGCAACCATCCACGTTGTAGATGGGGATAAACAGGAACACAGTGTTGCCCAAGGCGGCCAGCCGTTCAGGTTGAGTGCAAAAATCCCGCACCAATGCCATGCAGGCATCTATGCCGTCGGGCTCACCGGGGTGTATTCCGTTGTTATTGAAGAAAACCGGTCGCCCATCCGCCTTGATCTGCGATCGGTCTCTGACACCGTCGCTACTGACAACGCCGGCGTGCAACGGCAGACCGTTGTCGGCCACGCCGATCTGGAACAAATGCAATACGCCAGGGAAGTCTGCGGCGAGCGATTCGTAAAAGGTTATGCATTCCCTCCACAGCGTAGTCTGGTTCTGGTTGCCTTGCTCGAAGGGCGTAAGGTACTGGGCTTGTGCGTCGTGCGCCATGGGGGGTTTCCAATCTGGGCGCGGTCTGTCCGAGCGCGCAAAATACGAATCGCAGGGATGATAGACCCTGCACGAGACCAACTTTATTTCTCACCACTTTATACCGGGACCCATGCGCCATGGACGCACATGCAACTCTTGCCAAGATATGGACTTTAGGCGGGCTCCCAACAGAAGCACTCAGCTACGTGCATTTGCAGGGCTCCGACCCCGTCCTGCCTTCGTCCTTTGCAGTGGGTACTGCTGCACAAACCAGTATTGCGGCAGCGGCACTGGCGGCCTGCGAACTGGGCCATGCACGGGGTCAACCGCGGCAGTCGGTCGGCGTGGATAGGGTGCACGCAGCCCTGGAGTGCGAGGGTTGGTTCAGCGTGGATGGACAGACCCCAGACCCCTGGGACACCTTCTCGGGGCTGTATGCCTGTGCCGATGGTTGGGTGCGTGTGCACGCCAATTTTGCCCACCACCGTGATGGAGCATTGGCACTGCTAGGGCTATCCCATCAGACAGCGAGACGCGAGGACGTGCAACGTGCATTGCGCCACTGGACAGCACTGGACTTCGAACAGGCCGCCGCCGATTGCGGCATGGTCGTATCCGCACTGCGCAGCTTCGCAGACTGGGATGTACACCCTCAAGCGCTGGCGGTGGCAGCGCAGCCCTTGCTGACCTTGGAACGCATTGGGGACGCAGCGCCGCTTGCACTACCTCAACTGCGCGCGGATGGACTTCCCTTGACCGGTTTGCGCGTACTGGACCTGACGCGGATCGTGGCCGGGCCCGTGGCGGGCCGCACGTTGGCTGCATTGGGTGCAGATGTGATGCTTGTCAATGGACCGCAATTGCCCAATATCAGCGTGATCGCCGAGAGCAGCCGAGGAAAACTGTCCTGCCACTTAGACTTGCATGCGAACGAGCAAAAGCGGGCTCTAGAGACGATGGTGGCAAACGCCGATGTCTTTGTGCAAGGCTACCGCCCAGGCGGCATGGAAGCTCTGGGCTTCGGTGCCCCGGCACTGGCCGCGCAACGGCCCGGCATCATCGTCGTGTCACTCACAGCATATGGAACACAAGGGCCGTGGGCCCAACGGCGCGGCTTCGATTCTTTGGTGCAAGCTGCTACAGGCTTCAATCTTGCCGAGGCGCAAGCCGCTGGCTCGGCGCAACCCAGGGCATTGCCGATGCAAATTCTGGACCACGCCAGTGGCTATCTGATGGCTTTTGGTGCAGCATCGGCCAAAGTGCGGCAACTGCAAGAAGGTGGAAGTTGGCACGTGCGCGTGTCATTGGCACAGACTGCGCGCTGGCTGCGCAGTTTGGGCCGCGTACCTTCAGGTTTTACCGCTGCTGCGCCAGACAGACAAGCCTATCTTGAAAGCTATGCCTCGGGTTTTGGCAGCCTGGTGGCGGTGCGTCCCACACCGCAGTTGTCGCGTACACCCGCGCATTGGAGCCGCCCTTCGGTGCCACCTGGCACCCATGCACCGCAATGGCCACCGCGATAGAAGCTATAGCGCATTAACTGCAATGTTGCGCCTGGATTGCCATTGGGCGGCCCTTAACCAATTGCCGACCATAGACCACCACACCAGCGGACAGGTTTGTCAGGGCTGACCCCACCATGCCCAGTGCCAGAACCAAGTCCCGCAGCGGTTGTGTCACCGCGTTGGCATTCCTGGTTGTCTGGGTGCCCAAGGATTCATGCGTCGGCGTCCATTCAAAGAACACCGGCGCCTGGCCAGTCTGAGCAATGGGTTCCAACACAAGATGTTGCCCCGGGCTGACCGTCAACCGCTCTCCAGCCTGCAAGAAATAATCTCCCAATTCATTTCCCGCACCATGGCGATGTTCATCTGTCGTCACCCAGACTTGGCCTTGTGCAACCCTCAGCACACCATTCTGGCGTGGCTGCAAGCTGAGCGCCCGCCCGGGCGCCAACTTCCAGAGACCAGGTACGGTGTCCCGGTGTTGGGAGGTTTGGAATTCCAGGAAATTGCTGCTTGACATAGTGAGCTCCTTTGCTGCGTTTAATGCCTTAATGATCGCGGGAAAACCCTTGATCGTCCAATGAAATCGAGGTAAGCTATTCATTCCTTCTTCGCATCAATCGACATGCGCACCGTGCGCGCTCCGCCATGCACCACTCCGAAAACCATCTGCGCACCCGCCCCATCTCCGTCGGACATTTGCGCGCATTTGAGGCAGTAGCCCGGCACCTGAACTTTCGCGCTGCGGCAGAAGAACTGTCGTTGACCCAAAGTGCCGTGAGCCGACAGATTCAGGCCATGGAAGAAGAAGTGGGTGTGCCCCTTTTTCTGCGCCATACGCGGGCGGTGGAGCTGACTGGCGCGGGCGCCGAGTTGCTACGCGCCGTGTTGCCCTCGCTGGAGCGCATGGACAGCGCCGTGCGCCTCATACGCCGCAGCGCGGGTAGGCGCAGCGTCACCATCAGCACCTGGGCTTCGTTTGCGTCGATGTGGCTGATCCCGCGTCTTGAAGATTTTCAAAACGCACACCCTGACATCGACATTCGCATCGACGCCAGCGACGTGCCGGTTGACATGGAGACTGCTGACATTGATGTGGCCCTGCGCTATGTGCGCCCCGCGCAGGCCCCCATTGGGGCCATACGCCTGTTTGGCGAGCAACTGACGCCAGTAGCCAGCCCTTGGCTACTGAAGAGCGGCCATCCCCTCAAAAAAGGTGCAGACCTCGCACACTTTGGTTTGATCGAAGCCAGCGATTCGCACCGTACGCAAAACCTGGAATGGTTGACCTGGCGGCGCTGGCTGGACACGCACCACTTCAAGACGCTGGAGCCCAAGCGTTGGCTTTACTTCAACTACGCCCACCAAATCGCCCAGGCCGCGTTGACCGGCCAAGGGTTGGCACTGGCACGTATGCCACTCGTGGCAGATAGCCTCGCCAGCGGTGCTTTGGTCGAGATATTGCCCCACATGCGGCTGGACTCACCCATGGTCTATTGGCTGATCATCGGGCCCCGCTCAACGGCACGGCCTGAAATTGTGGCGTTTTGCGATTGGCTGCAGGCCCAAGCGAAACTCACCCGCACTGCGATTGGCGAAGTGCCCGACCCTGATACGGTGGACGACCTGGATTGATAGGTGCCACGGTGCTGGCGGGCCCGGCAGCACACGAGGTCTGCGGTCCTAGGCGGGCTGCGTGTGGCGCTCAAAGTGGGCCAGGTCGTAGCACACCCCGTGGAACAACATGCTGCGTTTGGCCAAGCCATATTGCACAAAACCATTGCGCTCCAGCACGCGGATGGAACCAGTATTTTCTGGCCGCGCAACCGCTTCTACGCGCCACAGGTCCAACACACCGAAGGCCTCTTCCAAGGCAAGCCCCACCGCCTGGCTTGCCAAGCCCCGCCCGGTGAAACTCTGCCCCATGCGGTAACCAATCACCGCCTTGTTGAAGTAAGGCCGCGCCACGGCCGTGAAATTGACGCGGCCCACAATGCTGTCGGCCAGCTTGACCAGGTACTGGTAGGCGACGTCCTTGCTGCGGTCGGCCTGGGCATCCAGAATGGCGCGCTGTACCGCTTCCAGGGAGTAGTAGGCGGGGTCACGCGCCTGGACAAACTGTTCAAAAAAAGCGCGATTGTCACCTTCAAACGCCAGCAGTTGTTCGGCGTCTGCAAGGGCGGGGCTGCAAAGGTGTAGCGTAGTCATAGCGAGAGTATTGTATTTTGATACTTGGCAGCCTGATAGCCAAGACTGGTCCAACTCCCTAACAGCGCAGCGTGGCCGGCTACCTAGACTCGCGCCATGTTTAGCCCCCGGGCACAGACCACGACGCCAGCCACCACCATCCATCGGAGATCCGCATGAAATACCCAATTACTACTATTTTGATAGCTGCTTGCGCAATCTGTACCGGGGCTACAGCCAGTTTCAATGCAAGTGCCCAGAGCGAAGCCTCGACCCTGAGCGCCCTCTCCGCCATGCCGTTGGCATCGGTCGTGGTGGGCGGCAGCGCCGTTGTGGCGCTGCCGCTTGTGTTGTCAACCGCAGGCACGGTTTTGGTGGTCAAGGTAGTAGAAGTCACCGCCAGCCGCACGGTCTATTTGCTGGAACGCGCTTCGGACGGCGCGCAGGTCAGCGTGGCAGTGCTTTCCGGCGGGGCCGCAGCGGCATCGGCAGGCGTGGGTGCCCTGGCCACCGTCAGCGTGATCGGCGCAGGCACCGTGATTTCCGCCGCCGGGGAAGTGCTGGCCTTCATCCCCAACGCGCGAGGCCGCGCCTTGCTGCATAACGAGCGGGTGACGTCGTGATGCGCACCGCCATGTACCAGGCCCTTGCGCGTACCGTCATTCGGGTCATGCTCACGTCCTTTCTGGTAGCCACTGGCGCGTCGGCCCTTGCCGGGCGCAACTGCGATGCGCCGCACCCCTTGAAAACCGGCACCCTGGAACGCGGGTTGGCGCTTGCTGAGCAGACAGCCCAGGCGCTGGACGCCAGCGGTGCCGACGTCGTGATACTGGCCCGTGCCGGACAAGACCTGAGCAAATACGGCGTGCGCTACTCACACCTGGGCTTTGCCTACCAACAATCCGATGCCCAAGGCGGCCATGTGTGGCGCGTGCTGCACAAGCTCAACCAATGCGGTACCGCCGTGTCCGCCATCTACCGCCAAGGCCTGGGCGAATTCTTTATGGACGACCTGTGGCGTTACGAGGCCGCGTGGGTCGTGCCCACCCCCGAGGTGCAAACGAAGCTGATGCGCGTGCTCAATAGCCCTTACCGCGCCGTGCAACTGCACCACAAGCCCTACAGCATGGTGAGCTACGCTTGGGGCCTGCGCTACCAGCAATCCAACCAATGGGCCGCTGAGACGCTGGCGATGGCAATCGACGACAACGGCAATGCCTATGGAACTGCGGACCGGGCGCAAGCCCAAAACTGGATGCGGTCCCACGGCTACCAGCCCACCGTACTGCACATTGGTGCCCTCAGCCGGCTAGGGGGGCGCATGGGTTCCGCCAACATTGCGTTTGACGACCACCCCAATGCCCAACGCTTTTCAGACCAAATAGCGACGGTCACCGTGGACTCCCTATTCGAATGGATGACCCGCGCCGGCCTCACGGAACAACCGGTTTGGTATAAACGCGACCACAGCAACTGATTGGCAGGAGGACACCATGGCCGAGACTACACAAACCAGCTTATCCAACTTCACCTTGGCACCGCCTGAGGTTCTAACCGCTTTGCCGACAGAGGTCGCAAAGGCCGCTGTGCCCCTGGCCAAAGAAACGCAGGCCGCCGTAGACGACCAGGTGGACCGTTTCATGGATGGCCTACTGAAGGAGGACGTTCAAAGCGAAGCCTTCAAGGCCAAGCTGGACAGCGCATTTGCGTTGGGCCGCGAAGAGGTGTCTGTAGCCTCCAGCCTGATGCAGAGCCGTTTGATGCAACGCAACTTCGCCGGCGTGGAAGACAGCAGTGCATTCAAAGCCATCCAAGACATGCGTGGCCACCTGGACGAGCTCAACCCGGGCAAAGAGGGTGACCTGTTCCAGCCGCAAAAGTTTCTGGGCATCATCCCCTTTGGCAACAAGCTGCAGGCCTACTTTCGCAAATACCAAAGTGCCGGCACTCAGTTGCAAAAGAGCATGCAGCAAATCTATGCAGCTCGTGACGACATGCAGCGCGACGTGGTCGACATCGAAGCTACCCGCACCAAGCTGTGGGACGCCATGCAAAAGCTGTCCGCCGCCATCTACTTTGCCGAAACACTAGACGCCAAGCTGGCCTCCAAGGTAGACGCACTGCAAGCTACCGACCCCATCAAGGCCAAGGCGCTGCAACAAGAGGTCTTGTTCTACGCACGGCAAAACCTGCAGGACATGATGACCCAACAGGCGGTCTGCACCAACGGCTATTTGGCGCTGGATGTACTCAAGAAAACCGGTCGCGAGATGATGAACGGCTGCTCCCGCGTCGCCACTACGGGCATGAGTGCCCTGGCGGTTGCCCAGACCGTGGCACGCGCTACTGGCAACCAGATCCAGGTGATGGAAATGCTGTCGGGCGTCAATACCTCGATCAACAACTTGGTCGCAGAAACCGGAAAGCAGCTGGGCAACCATGTCCAGAAGACCGGTGAGTTCTCGCAAAACCCCTTGCTGGGTATCGAGAAGCTCAAGGAAATGTTCGACCAGACATTCCACGCCATGGACGCGATGGACAACTTCCGCGCCAAGTCCATCGAAGTCATGGGACAAAACAACGCGATGATGAAAGAGCAGTTGGCCCGCGCCGATCAATACATAGACCGCACCCGACAACAGCAAGCGCGAGAAGCCAGCAAACAGGCACTGAGCGGTCCGGTGGCTCTTTGATTATTTTTCTTATTTCTAAAAAGGGATATCTATGGCTACACAATATGTGATGCAGCGCGACACCGCCGGCTGGCGCACCCAAGTCTGGCTCTCCTTTGGCCTGGCTTTGGTTGCCAGCGCCATTGGCGTGCTGATGCTGCCGGGCCAGGAACTGGACCGCGCGTTCTTGGCCATCGGTCTGGTCTTCTGCCTGTTTGCCTCGTTTGCTGTGGCCAAGACCATTCGCGACAACCGCGACGGCCAGGTCGACACCGCATCGTGGGTCATGACCGTGTGGATCGCCTTCGCAGCGGCCTTCAGCCTGACGGCCTGGGGCTTGTGGCGCATGAATATTGGCGATTGGCAAAAGGGCTTTATGGTGGTGAGCTGGCTATTTTTGGTCAGTAGCACATTCACAGTGGCCAAGACGGTGCGCGACAAGCATGAGGCCGAATTGATGGACCGTGCGGCCCACAATAGCCCGGATACCAAGCCTGGAACGCTCTAGCCTTCGGGCAAATGTACGCGCTGTTACGCTGTAGCGCGAAGGCGCGTTAGCGGCGGTTCCAACGCCGAGGTGGGCGTTTGTGCTGGCCCACGTTGGCACCGGTTCATTGGGCTGAAAAAAGAGGCTTTCGGCACGGTGTCAGCGCGGGTTTAGAGTCCCCGCAATGCAATAACCGCGCCGCTACCGCCTCACCCCGTCTTTGAGATAACAGCCTATTTCAAGGACGAATAATTCAGCGGAACCCATGTGTAACCCTTACCACCTGGGGCAGACACCACATGGCCCAGACCCGGGAAGGACACGTGGGTGATGCCCACCAAGTAGCCATTCTTGGCGGCATCCGCGTAGGCCATCTTGCGCGCTTTTTCAGCAGCCTTGCTGTTGGAGTCGAACTGGATGGTAACGCTGGGGTTGGCAAACTGGAGCGCAGCCAAATGCATCAAGTCTCCCCACAGAACCAGCTTTTCGCCTTTGCTTTCCACAACATAGGCGCTATGGCCGGGTGTGTGCCCGTAGGTGGCCATGGCGCGCACGCCAGGTACCAATTCCGTGTCGCCTTCAAAGGGCTTCAACTTCCCGGAATCTACATAAGGCTTGGCGGATGTGATGGCACCTTTGAAGAAGCCTTTGGCGCCTTCTGGCGCTGCATTCATATTGGATTCACTCAACCAGTAGTCGGTGTCCAACTTGTTGATACGCAGTGTCGCGTTGGGAAATGCTGCGACGCCCTTGTCCAGCAACCCGCCGACATGGTCTGAGTGCATGTGGGTGATATAGATTTCATCCACTTGCTCGGGTTTGTAGCCAGCTGCCTGCAAGTTGGTTAGTAGATTGCCCAGAGTGGGGCCGAATAGTCCGGCGGCACCGGTATCAATCAAGACGAGCTTGGTGCCGGTGTTGATCAGGTAGCTGTTCACGGAAGTTTCGACCATCTCTTTCAGGAAGCCGGCCTTCAGTGCCGCGGCGACGGTCGCCGGCTTGGTGTTGGTCAGCAACTTCAACATGGGCAGTTTCACCGTGCCGTCAGAGAGGGCAGTGACTTCGAAATCACCCAGCATGGTGCGGTAGTAACCCGGTGCCTGCGTTTTAACCATAGGCGCATCGGCAAAAACAGCGGCGCTGTAACCCATGGTGGCCATCAACACGGCCGCAAGAGTGGAACGGACAGTAAGTTTCATGGGATATATCCTTTAATAGAAGTTGAAAAACCGGGCAGATACTACCGGGCAACGGACAAATCTGCTGATCAAAGGGTACTGGCCCGGCCGACGAAGACTATCGTTATCGATCCATAATTTTTTTGAATGTGCGTCGAGGAGGAAAAATCCCCGTCCAAGAAAAATTCGCCGTGCGTCGCGACACATTTAATTGGGGCGACCCTGCCGCAGACCTACGCCTTGCCGTTTGCCTTGGCCGCCAAAAAGCGTTGTTGCCGCAACAGCGATTCACCAGCAATCTGCGTCAACTTGGCCTCACGTGCGTCCAGTTGCAGCTGAACCATCTGCAACTGGTCCTGCAACAAATCCAGCGCGGGTTTGCTGCCATCGATTACCACATGGGCCCTGTCTTTCTGTGGCACCTGCAGGCAACTGTTGATGGAATCCGGTATGTAGCGGCGCACAGCTTCGCGCAGGTACAAACTCTCTTCGCTGGCCAGACCCGCATCTGCCTGGGTACTGCCCAACAGTGCCATGCAACGCACAATGGATTCTTTCAACTCGGCCAGGCTGTTGACGGTTGCCTGCGGTGCCTGGGTCGCCATCTTTTCCATCACCGCGTCGAGCTCTGCAAGGGCATCTACATCGGCCACATCGGGTGTTGCAGCGCCAGTTGAAACTCTTTGCGCCGTGGGTTTAGAACGGCGGCTGAATGCGGCCCATGCCGCAATGCCCGCCAGCGCTGCGGCACTGCTGCCCATGACAAGGGCCGAGCTTTGAATCAAACCCAGACCCAGGCCGGTTGCACAAACGGTGCCGCTGATGGCCTGCAGGATGGTGGTCGCCGTGGGCAAGCTGCCCTGGCCTGTCGCTTGCCTCGTCGCAGCCACACGTTGTGACAGCGGTGCCCCTAATCGTCGCTTTGCCTGCGCCTTACCGACACGCTCCAAAACAGTCTGCGCCACCGGCGGTTTTGCAGATGGGGCCGGGGTCGTTGTCCGCCGGTTCACTGGTCCCTTGGCGACAACGTAGTTTTTGCTCTTGTTTAAGTCATTCATGTTTCACATAGACTGTTGTGCGGAAAATCATTGCTACGTCTCAGGGCCGCTCTGCATTTTGCGCGATACTGCGCCGATGAACAAAGCAGGCAAGGCAATTGTGACAGTGGGGCTGCTGGCGGTATTCGGCGCCGCGGCTTACTTTTCTGTGTACCAGACGGGGCGACTGCCTGCGCCAGATTCTCCCGGCGTTTTGTCGGGCCTGGCTGGCAAGCTCACCGGTGCGGTACAGACCCAAGAGGTAACGGGTTTGATTGCCGTGGACGTGGAGCCCTATTTCCAAGACCCCAGGGTGCAGAAGGCTTTGCAAGAGAGTGGCTTCAAGCTTAATGTGCAACGCATTGGCTCGCGCGACATGGCCGCACGCGTAGTGCCCGGTCAAACGCCGGACTTCTTCTTTTCGTCCGGCGTGGTAGCAGCCAACCAAATTGCGGACGCCGCCAAGAAGGCCAACATCGGCACCACGGCCTACTCCCCCATTTACACGCCGATGGTGATCGCGTCGTGGGCTCCCATCGCGCAGATTTTGGGCACCAATGGCATGGCAACCGAGGCCAGCCCCGGTGTCTGGCATGTGGACCTGGCCAAGCTGACCCAGCTCATGCTGGACAAGAAGCGCTGGAAGGATTTGAAGGGCGCTGCGGCCTACGAGGTGAACAAGAGCGTGCTGGTCTCTACTACCGATGTGCGCAAGAGCAACTCGGCCGCCATGTACCTGGCCCTGACCAGCTACGCCTTCAACGGCGGCGAGCTGGTCACGGACCGCGAATCGGCCCGCAAGGCTGCGATGGGTGTGGCTGGACTGTTCAAGCGCCAGGGCTACCAAGAGAACTACGTCAACGGCAACTTCGACGACTACTTATCCATCGGCATCGGCAAAACGCCCATGGCCTTTATCTACGAGAACCAGGTCGTCAGTTACGCCATGGCCAAAAAAGGATTGAGCCCCGGCATGGTTTTGCTCTACCCCCAACCCACACTGTTCAACAAGGTGGTGTTTGTGGCCACCAACGACCGCGCCAAGAAGCTGGGCGATTTGCTGAGCACTAACCCCGAGCTGCAACGCCTGGCGGTCGACTTTGGCTTTCGCATCTCAGACAGCGCTTACTTCGTACAAGCCGCCAAGGCTGCCAACTTGGCCGTAGAAGAGCGCCTGACCCAAGTGATAGACCCGCCCAGTTTCGACCTGATGGCCGAGATGATCGACACCATCACGCGCGAGATGGCGCAATAGCAAAACAATGGGAGTGCCAATGAATACGACACAACACATGACACGCTGGAGCGCAGCGCTGCTGCTGGCGTTGGGCCTGGTGGCCTGCAACAAGCAAACACAAGAGCCCGCCAAGCCAGCAGTGGCACCGGTTGCGGCAGTCGGCACCTTCACCGTGCTGGCCACCAGTGATTTGAAAGACGCGCAGCCGCTGGAGAAGATGGTGGAGGACGCCACCGGCGTCAAGCTGCGCTTCAAGTTTGGCGGCACCATGGAGAGCACCGAGGCCGTGCAGACCGGCCAGGCCAAGGCCGATGCCGCCTGGTTTGCCAATGCCAAGTATTTGCTGTCGGACCCGCAAGGCCAGGCCCGCGTCAAGCTGCAAGAAAAGATCATGCTGTCGCCGGTGGTGGTGGGTGTTAGCGAAAGCCAAGCCAAGGTGCTGGGCTGGGACAAGCCCGAGGTAGCCAGCAAGGTCACCTGGAACACCATCGCCCGCGCCGCACAGAGTGGCCAACTCAAATACGCCCTGTCCAACCCTGCCTCCAGCAACCAGGGCTTCATGGCCTTGATGGGTGTGGTGGCCTCGGCCGCGCAAAAGTCTGAGGCGCTAACGGCCGCCGATGTCGACCGCGCCGCCATCAGCGGCTTTATCAAAGGCTACAAGCTGGTGGGTGACAACAGCAGCTACCTAAGCGAGAAATTCATCGAGCAACAAAACACCCGCGTCAACGCCTTCATCAACTACGAGAGCTGGCTGCTGTCACTCAACCAGTCGGGCAAGCTCAAGGAGCCACTGACACTGATCTACCCGTTTGAGGGCGTTGCCACGGCCGACTACCCGCTGATGCTGCTGGATGACGCCAAGCGCGAGCAATACCTCAAGGTCGTCGCCTATCTCAAAGGCGATACGGCCCAGACCTGGCTGGCCAAGACCACACTGCGCAGGCCCGTCAATGGGGAAGTGGCTAAGGCCCAGGCCAGCCTGTTCCCGCAGAACAGCATGCTGGTAGAGCTGCCCTTCTCTACCGACCGCACGCTGGCCGATGGCCTGATCAATGCCTACCTCAACGAATTCCGCACACCCATCGCCTCCACCTTTGTGCTGGACATCAGCGGCAGCATGAACCAAAACGGCAGACGCCAGCAGTTGGTGGAAGCCCTGCAGTACATCGCCGGTGACGATGCGTCGCTGACTGGCCGCATCGCCCGCCTGACCAGCCGCGAGAAGGTGTGGATGCTGCCCTTCTCGGAGCAGGTTTATGCACCGGTGTTCTTCCAGTTGCCCGGCGTGCCCAAGACCGACGCCGCACGCAAAGGCCTGGCGGTGCAGGCGGACACCGAAGGCAAGCAAAAGGTGCTCGGCCAGGTGCGTGATTTTGCCGACAGCCTGCAGATGAACGGTGGCACCGCGCTGTACGACGCGGTGCTGCAAGCCCTGGTCAACATGAACGAAGAGCGCCAAAAGAATCCCGGCTACCAATACTCAGTCGTGGCGTTTACCGACGGTGAAGTCAACAAGGGCCGCGACATGGCGCAGTTCAAGGCCGCGTACGCTGCCCTGCCCGAAGACGTGCGCGCCATCCCGGTGTTCATGGTGTTGTTTGGCGAGGCCAACGAAGCAGCCTTGAAAGACCTGGTCGCCACCACCGGCGGGCGGGTGTTCGACGCACGCAAGGGGTCGCTGTACAACGTGTTCAAGGACATCAGAGCCTACCAATAGCCAACCCACCGCAGCCGCTTTTCGCACCCGCATGAACAAAATCAGCAACTTCCTGCAATCGCCTGCCAACTGGGGTGGCATTGGCCTGGCGACCTTGGCGCTGGTGCTCAGCAGCCTGGGCCTGACCCAGGTGGGCGCGGGCGCGCTGGCCTTGTTGGGCTATGGGGCGGGATTTGGCGTTGGAGGCATGTGGTTCGGTTTTCCGAAATGGTCAGGTGATGCCTGGGATGCGCTGGAGTTTGAAGACCAGGGCGATGCCCGCACCAGCATGTTGACGGCCCTGAACGCCGTACGCCAGTTGGTGGACTACAACCCCCAGAGCCGTCTTCCTGCCAGTCTGCAGGCCAAGGTGTTGGACCTGTGCAAACAATTGAACCAACTGCTAGAGCAATGGGAGCGCAGCAAGGGCCAACTGTCGCTGGAAGAAGGCTTCCATGCACGCCACATTGCGCTGACCTATCTGCCCGATGCGCTGAAGACCTATTTATCCATCCCGCAGCAGTTTGCGATGACCAAGCGGCTGGCCAACGGCCACACCGCGCAAGAGACCTTCACCGCCACGCTGGATGACCTCAACGCCAAGGTTCTGGAGCTGAGCGAAGACCTCGCCACGCAAGATGCGCAGGCGTTTCTGAACCATTCGCAATTTCTGCAAGAGAAGTTCAATCCACCCCGCATAGAATGAATCACTATTGATTTTGTAGCAAGGTATCTATATTGCACGAGGGCTATAGGCCATTTCTTCACATGAAGAGTTGCTGCAAATCCATCGACGACCGCTGCCCCAAGCTATCCCCATGTTCAGCGAACCATTGCCCAGCACGCTGCCTGCCATGCTCCTTGAGCAATTCCAGAAACGGTCCATGCGCCAACAGCTTGGTCTCTGGGCGCTGCAACGGCGCCAGTTGACTGGAGTCGACCATGTGGAAGCGCATGCTGCGCAGTCGTCGGTCCAGGCGACCCCAGTTGAGCCACGAGCGACCTGCAAATGCCGTGGCCTGGGCCAACATGCGCATCTCGCGCATGAAGTGCGTTGTGAATGCCAGCTGCGAGACGCGGTCTTCAATCTCCTGGACCCTGTGCGGGGTGTTGTCGTGCTGTAGCGGGCTCAGCAGCACCAACAAAATGTCACGCGACACGCACTCGTAGAACAGCGGAAACACCGTCGGGTTGGCGCTGTAGCCGCCGTCCCAATAGGGCTCGCCGTCAATCTCGACCGGGTGGTGGATCTTGGGCAGACAGGCCGAGGCCAGCAGCATGTCCACCGTCAGCTCGGTCTCTCTGAAGATGCGCAGCTTTCCGGTGTTGGCCTGGGTCGCTCCTATAAAGAGTTTGAATGGGCTGCTGCTGCGCATACCCGCAAAGTCGATCTGGCGCACCACTCTGCATCCAGCCATGGGCAAACACCACGGCATTCATCGCCCCTGCACTGCTACCGCTGATACCTTCAAACCCCAGGCCCGGTTGGTCCAACAAGGCATCTAACACGCCCCAGGTAAAGGCGCCGTGGGCACCGCCGCCTTGGAGCGCCAAGTTGAGTCCGGGTTGTGGGTTGCGGTACAGGCGGGTCAGCCAGTCAGGGCGCGTGGGCGCGGCGCGGCCCGGCGTCTTAGGGGTTGCAGAATTGTCGCGCATGCGGACTCCAATGAGGCACGCGGTAGCGCACCCTTGGTGTGAGTATCACCCCCCTGGGTTACACGGACCTGCGGAAACCCAATATCGGCACTACCAAGCAGCTGGCGCCGCCTTGGCTTTGCTAAAGAACGCCTCTAGCGCGGCCAGCAGTTCGGACTGCGCGGCATTCTGCGGCGGCTCGATGGCAACCGCCGCCTTGACGATGTTCATCAGGGTTTGCTGGTGGTAGTCGCTGAATTTGTCAGCAGATTTTTCCAACACCGCCGGCACTTCAAGCGCATCCAGTGCCCGGTGACGCAGCAGGTGGGAGCTGAGTATCCACAGCTTGTTGGCCTCGGCTTCGTCCATGCTCAAGTGCTGGCACAGCAGGGCCAACACGCCTTCCTTTTGCTTGCTGGTGACAATGCCCGAAGTCTGCACCGCAGCCAATGCCATGACGCCCACCACGTCGATGGGGTGGTCCAACGCGTAGAGCGGGGGGATGCGGGACTTCTGCTTCCAGCGCAGGCGGTGGAAGAACGTAAAGGGGTTTAGCCACCCGATGTCGACACCGTTGCGCTTGAGCGCACCCAAGGCCAGAGCCACCGCGAGCAAAAGGCCCAAAAGCTCAATAAGAAGTCCCATGCAACCGCCCTTTTTGAAGAATTTTTGGCGGATTTTACCTTTGCGATCGTGAGGGGCCGCACTTGACACGCAGCTTCACGTGTCGGGCACTGCCCACCCAGGCATTTTCAGCAAAACCAAGCGGTCTGCGCCAACACCGCATCAACTATTGCGTGCGAGTAAATTCTGCAAATGCGTTACCAAGACCAATCTCAACGCCTTGGGCGTGGCAATTTCAAAGTTCAGACGCAAGCGCGCAAGCTCACGCGCAAACCAATCGAGGTCGTCTGCCTGCGCATCCAGCCGTATGCGACCCCGTTCCTGTGTGAGCTTGCCGATGTAGGGCGGAATGGCACGCCGCACGGTTGCCATATCCGCCTGTGCAAACCGCACCACGATCGCGTGTGTGCGCTGCACGGCGGCAATTGACTCGCGCAGATACTCCAACACGTTGAAGCCGGGTGGCATGCCAAAAGATTTCGGGCACGCGCTCACCGCGCGCACCCGGTCCAGTCGGAACGAGCGCAGGCCCTTGCGCAGGTGGCAGTAGCCCACCACGTACCAGGCACCATTGAGGTAGCCAACGCCATAGGTGTCAACCTCACGTTCGGTCGTGCGGCCATCCAGCGCGGCATAGCGCAGCAATACGGTTTGTGCGGCGCTGGCGCTTTGGGTAATCAGCGCAAAAAATTCACTGCCACTGTGCGCTTGGGGTGGCAACAGGTCCAGCGCGACAACGGCATTCAGATCGCCAATTTTTCGCTTCAGCGCCTTGGGCATCACGCGGTCCAGCTTGGCCTGCGCACTGGCCACGGCGGGCGTCAGGTCGGTCAGGCCCAGGTCACGCGCCACACGCAGCCCGACCGACAGCGCCAAGGTCTCGTCGTTGCTGAATAGCATGGGCGGCAGCTTGTAGCCGGGCATCAGCGCATAACTTCCGTCGCGCCCGCGTGTGCTGCGTATGGGTACGCCAAAGTTTTCCAGCTCGACGATGTAGCGGCGGACGGTGCGGCGGTCCACACCGATCAGGTCGGCGAGTTGCGCTCCGCTCAGGCTGGCGTGGGATTGCAGCAGTTCAAGCGCGCTGAGCACGCGTTGCAAGGGTTTTTCCATGGGGCAAATGGTACGCCGCATATAGGACGCATAGTGACCTATATGAATCTTAGACTGCAGTTAATCCACAACTTGACTCGATAGGAACACACCCATGGCACCCGATCTCTGGCTTTACTTCTTGGCCGTGCTGGCAGTCATTTTGCTGCCCGGCATGGACATGGCCTATGTGATGGCCAGCAGCCTCAGTGCCGGACGCGCGGGCGCCGTTAGCGCAGTGCTGGGCATTGCAACCGGCGGTGCCATCCACGTCATAGTCGGTGCGACCGGCATGGCGGCACTGATGGTGCTGTTTCCCCAATTGTTTCGCGCCATGCTGGTGCTGGGAACGCTTTACCTGCTGTGGGTAGGCTGGAGGATTTACCGCAGCGCGGCCCATGCTACGACAACTACGCGAGCCGATGTGGCGCCGGTTTCTGGCGTCACCATCTACCGCCGTGCAGTTACGACCTGCCTGCTCAATCCCAAGGCCTATGCCTTTACCTTCGCATTGTTTCCAGCCTTTGTGCGTGCCGATACACGTTCATTGTTGGCGCAGACGTTGGCGCTGTGCCTGATCACAGTGGGCACGCAAATAGCCGTCTATGGCGCAGTGGCAGCAGTGGCACTGCGGTCCCGCGCATTCATACAGGCGCGCCAAAGCGTGATGGCGCGCATGATGGGCTCCATGTTGATGGTCTGCGCGTTGCTAACCGCCACGCAAGCCTGGGCGGCCCGCTAGCGCCAGGAGTCTGGGCGGCACAGCGGTTTGCTCCGTGTCCCCCGCCCTACGGGCTCCTCCTTTACCTACGCAAAACGCTGTGCCGCCCAGACTCCTTGGAATGGTTCAACGGGAAGGATTGGGGAATACCAAGCCGTGCAGCCCGCCCTTGCGTTCGAAAGGCTTCCATTGCCCCTCGGCCTGCGCCAGGCGATCTGCCACCGCCCACCACGTGGTCGGGTTCAGGCCCAGGCCGATGTGGCTGGCATAGACCTCTACATTTTCGGTATGCGGGTTGACCTTGCAGGGTGCCTGCAGGCTGGCACGCCAAGCCACTACCCCATCGGTACGGGTATAGATGGATGTAGTCGGCATCGACGGCGCTGTGGGCAAGTCAAATACTTCAGCAGCGCTTTCAATCTTGCGGCCACTGGTCAACTCGTAAATGCGCCAGGCATTGGTACTCTTGTGCGAGCCTGCAAACGGTGTACCCAGCGTGATGACGCTACGCACACAGTCGGGCAACATCTTGGCCAGTTCGCGAGCGTAAACACCACCCAAACTCCAACCAATCAGACTGACCTTGCGGCCGCTCTCGTCATAGGCAGCTTGCACCTGACGCTTTGCTTCTTGCAGCACACCGGCACGGGGCCCGAAGTTATGGCTTTGCTTCCAGCCGGCGACCGAATAGCCCAGGCCTTGCAGGTAACCGCGCAAGGGCACGGTAGAGGTATCGCTGGCAGACAATCCAGGGAACACGATGACGGGATGCCCGTCACCTGTGGGTGCGCGCTGCAGCATGGGCCATGCCGGAATCAAGGCACCAAATTCCCAAGGCGCCCGAAACTCCATAGCCATCAGCAACGCACTGGGTGCGGATGGATGGGACGAATGTGCGGTCTGACTGTTGCTCTGAGTTGCCATTTCGAAAAAAGGGGCAGACCGATTTGGCCCGCATCCAAGCTGTTGTAATGGCAACCACAGTAGCAGTTTTTGCTGCAAAAATCTGACATGGCATCCTGACTAATGCGACAGGTATTGGGTTTCTAGTCGCGTTGGAGACTCACTTGGATGGATTCAATGGAAATCCCGGCTCGACGTGCTGAGCGCCCCCAACTGCGGCGTCATGTCAACCAGCCGCTTGGCAATCACATGGCGGACCTGGCCACCGCTTTCTTCATCGCGCTGCCATACGCCGTACACCGCCAACAGCCGCGAGCGATAGACCTCATGGCGGAACTGCTCTCGGACCGATTTCCACACGATCACGTTGACGCTACCGGTCTCGTCTTCCAAGGTAATGAACACCACGCCCTTGGCGGTCTGCGGGCGTTGGCGCATGGTGACCAGGCCGCAGGCGCGCACGAGGCGACCGTGGGGCATGTCGGCCATTTGTGCAGCGGTGAGCAAGCGTTTTTTGGCCAGCGCGTTGCGCATCAGCGCCAGCGGGTGGCTGCGCAAAGTCAGTCCCAACGCGGCATAGTCAAACACCACCTCCTCCCCTTCGTCGGCTGCGGGTAACAACAGTTCGTCTTCGTCGATCGGCACCCCTTTGAGCAACGCGGGTGCGGGCTTGAGTGCCGAGGCGTCCCACACCTGCTGGCGGCGGTGGCCAGAAAGCGATAGCAAGGCATCGGCACTGGCCAGGGCCTTGAGGTCGCCTTCGTTTAGCGCGCAGCGCAAGGCCAATGCCTGGGTACTGGTGAAGGGTGCTGTTGCGCGTTCCGCAGCGACGCGATGGCCGACTTCCGAATGCAGACCGCTTACCAGACGTAGACCCAAGCGAATGGCGGGTTGGTCAGCTGGCGTGCGCTCCAGGGTGCAATCCCAATCGCTGTGCGACACATCGGCGGCGCGCACCTCCACGCAGTGGCGTTGTGCGTCTTGCACCAGTTGCGAGGGCCCATAAAAACCCAGCGGCTGGCTGTTGAGCATGGCAGCCAGAAAGCAGGCAGGCTCGTGCCACTTGAACCAGCAACTGATGTACACCAAGATGGCAAAGCTGGCGGCATGGCTCTCTGGAAAACCGTATTCACCAAAGCCCTCCATCTGCCGGAAGATGGCCTCAGAAAAATCCAGCGGATAGCCATTCTTCACCATGCCGTTGACCAGCCGGTCATGGTATTTGTGCACACTGCCGTGGCGCTTCCAGGCGGCCATGGAGCGGCGCAAGCCATCTGCCTCGCCGGGGCTAAAGTCTGCGGCCAGCACCGCAATCTGCATCACCTGTTCCTGAAAAATCGGCACGCCGTGGGTGCGCCCCAGCGCCTCCTGCAACGCGGGGTAGGGCGACTTGGCATCCTCAGGGTTTTTGCGCGCCTTCAGATACGGGTGCACCATGCCGCCCTGAATGGGGCCCGGCCGCACAATGGCAACTTGCACCACCAGGTCATAGAACTCGCGGGGCCGCAGGCGCGGCAGCATGCTCATCTGCGCCCGGCTCTCGATCTGGAACACGCCCACCGTGTCGGCCTTGCAGATCATGTCGTAGGTCGCTTCGTCTTCACGCGGCACGTCTTGCATGCGCATGGGGGTAGGCAGGCACCGCCATTGCGTCACCAGCTCCAGGCAACGGCGTATGGCGCTGAGCATGCCCAGGGCCAGCACGTCTACCTTCATCAGACCCACGGCGTCCAGGTCGTCCTTGTCCCACTGGATGATGGAGCGGTCTTTCATGGCCGCGTTTTCGACCGGGACCAGGCGGGTCAGCGGCCCCTGCGTGAGCACAAAACCGCCCACATGCTGGCTCAGGTGGCGTGGGAAGCCTTGCAGTTGGACGGCCAGCGACATCCACAATTCAAGGCGATCCTGCGGCGGCGGCACGCAGTCTGGGCCCAGGTTGTCCACGGCAGTTTGCAGTCGCTCCACCAAGACCTTGCGGTCATACATGCCGGGGTGCTCTTTGGACAGCTCGGTGATCAGCGCCTCAGGGATTTCCAGCGCGTGGCCCACGTCGCGCAGTGCACTGCGCGGGCGGTAGCTGATGACGGTAGCGGTGATGGCTGCGCGCTCGCGGCCGTACTTGGCGTAGATGTACTGGATCACCTGCTCGCGCCGCTGGTGTTCAAAGTCCACATCAATATCGGGCGGCTCGTTGCGCTCGCGGCTGACAAAGCGCTCGAACATCATGTTGCCGCCAATCGGGTTGACCTCGGTGATGTGCAGGCAGTAGCACACCACCGAATTGGCTGCCGACCCGCGCCCCTGGCACAAGATGCCTTCGCTGCGCGCAAAGCGCACGATGTCGTGCACGGTCAGGAAATACATCTCGTACTGCAGATCAGCGATCAGGGCCAGCTCACGCGCCAGCAACTGCACCACTTTGTCTGGCACACCCAGGGGATAACGTTCAAGCGCGCCCTTGTCGCAGTGGTAGCGCAACGTCTTGGCCGGCGTGGAGCCTGGCAGCAAGGCCTCCATCGGGTACTGGAAGGCGATTTCCTTCAAATCAAATGTGCAGCGGTTGGCAACCACCAAGGTGTTGGCCAGCCACTCTGCGGGGTAGAGCGCCGCCAACCGCGCCCGCGACCGCAGATGCCGCTCGGCATTGGGCTGCAGCGCAAAACCGCACTGCGCCACCGGTTGCCCCAGGCGCACGGCGGTGATCACATCGTGCAGCGGCTTGCGGGAGCGCACATGCATTTGCACATGGCCGGT
>JBBQBG010000017.1:0-31653 GCA_038317285.1 Burkholderiales bacterium
CACCAGCAGATCAAATTGGTACGAGGTGAGGTCGCAAACAGCGCCGCCTACCGACACCGTGCGCGCGTCGCGGTCAATCTCGAGGCCCCCGAAGCGCAATGTCAGTTGGTCGGAGGAAGGGCTCTCTCCCCTGCGGCGCAATACGGCACGTATGCGGGCCAGCAGTTCGCGGGGTTCAAAGGGCTTGGGCAAATAGTCGTCAGCGCCAATCTCCAGGCCGATGATGCGGTCCATCGCATCGCCCTTGGCGGTCAGCATCAGCACCGGCACCTGGGCCAGGTTGGATGGCAGCGAACGAATGCGCCGACAGACCTCCAGGCCATCGAAATCGGGCAGCATCAAATCCAGAATCACCAGATCGGTGGAGACGCCCTTGGTGGGGTTGTTAAGCTGGGCCAAACCGGTGGCCCCGTCGCCCGCACAACTCACGGTAAAACCCGACTGCTCCAGATACTGTGCCACCATGGCGGCCAGGCGGGAGTCGTCTTCGATCATTAGCAGGTGTTGGCTCATCGGCTGAGTCTATCTCCCGGTGTCCGATGGCGTATACGCAGCGTCTGAAGTGGCTGTAAAGTTCTGTAAATCGTGGTCCCCTTGGCTCCACGGCTGCGCGGGTAATGGTCGGCCCGGACCGGCCATTCATTTGCTATCAAATAGAGAGCTGCTAACGCATGTTTGACGAGGGCTAGCGCTCTATTCTCTGCATACGCCAAAGCAGCAGCAATAGCAACAACGGTGGGATTGCAGTCAGGCCCGTGGCCACGAAAGCAGTGGCATAGGCACCGAGCAGCCCATGGGTGGGCGTGAGTGTTTCAATCGCAATCCCGGAGAATCCCTTCAGAAACTTGCCGAGCAAAGCGTAGGTCGACGACAGCATGGCGTACTGTGTGGCGGTGTAGCCCAGGCTCGTCAGGCTCGACATATAGGTCACCAGGGCTACGCCTGCGAAGGCCTGGGCAAACGCGTCGAGCGTCATCACTGCTACAAAAACTTCGGTGCTGGGGTTGATGGTGAGTAAGGCGAATGCCGCGGTGCCAACCCCTTCGAGCACTAACCCAATAACCAACGTTGGCAAAAAGCCAAGCCGCACCGCGCTGATGCCAGCGGCGGCGATTCCGATGAAGGTAGCGAATAGTCCTGAGGAGCCTCGCACCAAGGCCACCGTGTCTTTAGAGAGCCCGAGGTCATGGTAGAACGGGTTGTACATTGGCCCCATGACGAAATCGGGCAGGCGGTAAAGCGCTACCATGAGCAACATGACCAGCCCGGCGCGCTTGTGCTTGGCAAAGAAGTCCACAAACGGGCCAACAATGGCATCGGCAAGGCCGCGCAGCGTCCAAAGCGGAGGCTTCTGGTGCAGCACGATATCGGCACGCGTCGGCTCTGCGGCACACAACGTCGCAATCGTGCACAACGCCATCAGCGCCGCCATACCCATATAAGAAATAGACCAGCCGACGCGTGCCGCTGCGGCAATGACCAAGGCGTCCGTGACGAGCAGGGCGATGCGGTACCCCAGTTGCGCCGCCGACGTCATCAGGCCCACTTCGTCAGCGTCTGCCGCTGCTTCGATGCGCCAGGCGTCGATGGCAATGTCTTGCGTGGCTGAGGCAAAGGCTGTCAACAAGGCAAAGGCACCGATGGCCGCGAGCCCGCCCGTGGTACCCACCAGGGCCATGCCGAGCAAACCGATGGAGACCAGAATCTGGCACAACAGCATCCAGCCGCGGCGCCGGCCGAGACGGCCCAGCAGCGGTACGTCGATACGGTCCACCAACGGCGAC
Organism: Burkholderiales bacterium; assembly: GCA_038317285.1. Taxonomy (GTDB): domain Bacteria; phylum Pseudomonadota; class Gammaproteobacteria; order Burkholderiales; family Burkholderiaceae_C; genus Allorhodoferax. The sequence continues at coordinate 1,785 of JBBQBG010000017.1, forward strand.
CAGTAGACCTTGAAGGCGTAGGCGAAGCCAACCCAAGAGATGAACCCAATAGCAACGAGGCTCGTGCCGTCGTCTCTGAGCCAATAGCCGAAGGTGTTGGCGGTCAGCAGGAAGGGCAGACCCGAGGCGAAGCCCAACGCCAACATGACCATGACCTTGGGTTGTCGGAGCTCTCGCAGCACTTCCAGTGCCGTGCGCTTGCGGCGCGCGGGGGCTGCGACCTCGGTCATCGACGGACCCCGCGGCCAAAGCGCAGGTAGACCGCCAAGCTGTCAAGTCCGGTCGGCATGTGGGTCAATAGGGTCGCGCGGGGCGTTGGTTTGGTCATGGAGGAATAATACCGTCATGAAATTCAGTTCTAAATACCTGTCTGGCTGGCAGCAGTTGCGGCCCTTGACGCGCGCTGCAACAATGGCGGTGGCCCTCACCTGTACCCTGCCTCTAGCCCACGCGCGTGAAGGGGTAGAGGTAGGCGGCAACTCCGTTCTGGCAAACCTGGTACCGGCCGAGACGGTGGAGCGCTCGGCTGCGCAGCAATACGGTCAAATGCTGGCGCAAGCCAGTGACAAGCGGGCCTTGGCGCCCAAAGACAACGCCCAGGTGGTGCGCCTGCGTGCCATCGCCCAAAGGCTGATCCCCTTTGCACTCGATTGGAACCCGCGCGCCCGCAACTGGCAGTGGGAGGTGAATCTGATTGGCTCCAGCCAGATCAATGCCTTTTGCATGCCCGGCGGCAAGATCGCCTTTTACAAGGGCATTTTGGAGAAACTGCAACTGACCGACGACGAAGTGGCCATGGTCATGGGCCATGAAGTCGCCCATGCGTTGCGCGAGCACGCGCGTGAACGCATGGCCAAAGGCACCGCGACCAATGTGATTGCGCGGATCGGCGGAGCACTGGCCGCCAGTTACTTCGGTATTGACTCGCGCATCACCGACGGCGTGGCCCGCGGTGGTGCCAACCTGCTGACGCTGGAGTTCAGCCGTGAAGACGAGTCTGAGGCCGATCTGGTGGGTATGGAACTGGCGGCCCGCGCTGGCTTTGACCCCCGCTCCGGCGTGACGCTGTGGCAGAAGATGGGCGCCGCCAACAAGGGCGCGCCGCCGCAGTGGCTGTCCACCCACCCGGCCGGCACGCGGCGCATTGCCGATATCGAGGCCAATCTGCCTAAGGTGATGCCGTTGTATGAGCGTGCGCGCAAGGCCGCGAGCGCTCGCTGACGACTGCAGTTATGTAAAACCGTGCCGCAGCCCTCGTGCTGGCTGCCTGACCAGCTATTAAAAGAGTAGTGGTTGCCCAGGCGTTTAGGTGCGCCCCAACTCGCGGCGCAGCCAGGCGCGCGCCAAATCCCAGTCGCGCTTAACGGTAGCCAGCGAGACCTCCAGCACCTCGGCAATCTCGTCATTGGACAGGCCACCAAAAAAACGCAACTCCACCATTCGCGCAGCGCGCGGGTCCATGACGGCAAACGCCAACAGGGCTTCGTGCACCGCCAGCACGTCGGCAGGCTCATGCGCGTCCAGAACTTCCAACTCTGACAGGGTGAGTGACACCAACTCGGCCTCGCGCTTTTCGGCCTGCTTGGCCACGGCGTGGGTTACCAGAATGCGCCGCATCATCGTCGACGCCATCGCCAAAAAGTGCGCACGATTCTTCCACTGCGGTGCGTGCTGCCCGTCCAGCCGAAACCAGGCCTCGTGCAGTAGGGATGTAGCGCTCAGGGTATGGCTCGGGTTTTCCCGGCGCATGTGGTTGCGTGCCAAGCGGCGCAAGTCGCTGTACAGCACCTGGAACACCGCGTCGGTCGCTCCCGTCGCCTGGTCGGACTGGGCGTTGAGCCAAGCGGTCACGTCGTTGTAGTTAGGAATCATGGCAAGCGCAAGTATGACGAAAAAATATTTCGCATCGGGTGAGCCATTTGGTGACTTTTTATTGCGTAAACCAGTAAGCCCCCAGCCGCTGTGGCCGGAGGACACCCTTAAGGATATCCACCATGCACCGTTTTGCTCAGCTTCGTCGCCAGCCCCTGTCGCCATTGATCATCAGTTTGGCCCTTGGCCTGACCGCCTGCGGCGGAGGCGATAGCACCGTGACCCCCGTGGCCAGCACGCCCACCCCGGTACCCGTCACGTTGACGGGTACCGCCGCCGTAGGCGCGCCCTTGGTCAACAGCACCGTCAGCGCCCGTTGCACGACTGGCACTGCGGTCACACCGGCCATCACCAGTGCTACGGGTCAGTGGACGCTGAACCTGGGTTCTGTGGCCATGCTGCCCTGCGCGGTAGAGATCACCGGAGGCACCGTATCGGGTGCGGCCAACACACAGGTACTGCACTCCTACGCGCAAGCAGCAGGCGTGGTCAATGTCACCCCGTTGACCGACATGATCGTGGCGATGGCAGCCGCCGCACAGCCCACGTCGTGGTTTGGCGCGCTGGATGCCACCCACCCACCCGCCATCGGCACCCGTCTGGCTGCCGCCCAGACGACCGTGATACAAGCCCTCGGAACGGCCCACTACACCGTACCGGCCACCGCGGGCTTCAACCTGTTCAGCACCGGCTTTAACGCTGCCATGGGTGACACATACGACGGCTTGCTCGAAGCCTTTGCGAAGGGGCTGGCCGCCAGCGGCAAGACCTACCCGGAGTTGCTCGCCAGCGTGCTGGCGGGGGGCTCAAGCGCCAGCATCAACCTGCCGGCCGCTGTGGTTGCGCCGGTGGTTCCCCCAGTTACTCCACCAGTCAGCGGCGTCAGCGGGCTGCCTACCGTCGATAGCAGCAAATGCACCCTGACCACCGAGTCGGTCTCGATACCTGGGGTGGGCTTGATCACGGGCATGGGGCAGTGCGGTGCGTCTGCGGTCGCCGATTGGAGCAACAGCGCACTCAAAGTCCTCGGTACTTCAACGCCGTGCTCCGTGAGCATCGTTTCGGGCCTGTTCACCCTGACTGGCGGCACGCAAACCATCACGGCCACCATGAACTACACCAATGAAGACAGTATGGGCTTTAAAAATGGCGTCCTGAGTTCGATGCGGGCGTATGACTTCAAGACGGACTACCACTCCATCGACATTTCATTCAGCAATGGTGGGGTGGACGGAGTCGTTGGTGGTTTTAAACCGGTCGGCGGCAATTTAACCAACTTGACCTGCGTGAAGGCCTAACATGACGCGCCATCCATTCAAACAAACGCTGACAGGCTTGCTCGCGGGCCTGCTGACCGCTGCCGCATTCCACGTGGCTCCCGCCATGGCAGCCCCGGCCATTGGCACGGACAACGTAGAAGCGATCAAGGAAAACAAGAGGGTAGCGATTGATCGCTTCTGTATTGAGTTCTACACGCAGCTCTTTGGCGAAGGCCGCTCGGGCCGCAGCACGGCACGCATGAGCGCTGAGCTCAAAGGCATCTCAGAGCAAACGCGCCAAGCCATTACCCAACAGGCTTACGCCGACACCGTGCTGGCCCTGCAAAAGGCCGGCTACGAGGTGGTGGACCAGGCCACGCTGGCGGCCCAACCCCTGTTTCGCGAGCTGGACGACAAGTACGGCAAGCCGTCCCCCTATGTGGTGGAAGACGAAAAGATGATGGAAGGCGGCAAGCAGATCAGCCACATCGTCGCTCCGGAAGGCATGAAGTCATTCTTTCAGTCGGGCACCGCGCGCGGCGATTTGTCGCAGCGCATGGAGGTGCAAAACACCGCCATTGGTGCCAAGCAGGGGGAGTTGGCAAAAGCCGTGAACGCGACGCTGCTCCAGGTGCATGTGTTGGCCAGCTTTGGCACGGTGTCATCTTCCAAGAACGGTTTTCTGCGCACCTTTGCCCGTGTGGGTGCCAAGGCGGGAATTGACGCGCAGCCCGTGCTGTTTCCTGAGGAAACGCAGATCCAGATCATCAACTCTGGCGGCTGGCGTACCTTTGGCGTCAGCCATCGCATGGGCCACTCGGGTGCGGTGTATCTGAAGGAACCCCTGGTTGCCACAAGCAATATTTTCGAGATGCGCGACACGCAGACGGACGGGGAAAAAGACAAGCAGACCGCCATCAATTTCCTGAGCAGCATGGTCGGGGGTAACAGCTCGCGCACGGGTACCGCCGAAGTGACCGCCAGCAGTGAGGATGCGTACCGCAGCACCTACCAAGCCCTGATCCATGAAGCGGTAGAAAGCTTGGTGGCGGCACTCGGTCCCGTAAACTAACCGCCAAATGACTGAACCCTCCAACTCCTGGGCGCAGGTGCGCGAACTGTATGCGCAGGCGCGCCAGCAAGCGGCTGAACAACGCGAAACCTGGCTGCAGGCGCAACGGGCATCACCCGAGGTGTTGGACGAAGTGCGCTCGCTGCTGGCCCACGCCCCACCCGGCAGCGCCGATGAAACAGGCGATCCGTTTTTGACTCCTCCTGCAGCACCCTGGGAGGACACAGACGGCGATCGCCTCGGGCAGCGCCTGGGCGATTGGTAAATCACCGGTCGTCTGGGTTCGGGTGGCATGGGCGATGCCTTGGCCTAGCTGGCCCCACTGGAGCCCGCAAATGCCACACTGCTGCGCGACCAGGCGCGCGCGGCCTACGACCAAGCAGCCGCGCTAAGCCCGCTGAAGGCAGACCATGCGGCAGCGCGGGCGGCTGTGCCGTGATGCGATACCAAGAGGGCCACTTTCTGAGGAATATTTTTGGAAGATGGCCGGCAGCCCTCGTCGATAGTCCATAGGCTGCTATAAAAAGTATAGCGTTCTAACTTACGCGGAAAAATCGTAAGTGATGGTAACGGGCGCGTGGTCGGAAAATTTCTCGTGTTTGTAGATATCCACCGAGCGCGCGGCGGCCGCCAATGCGGGCGTCGCCAAGTGGTAGTCCAAGCGCCACCCGACGTTGTTGGCGTAGGCCTGGCCGCGGTTGCTCCACCAGGTGTAGCAGGCGTCGGTGGTGTCGGGCTCCAGTTGGCGGTAGACGTCGACGATGCCACCTTCTCCTGTGAGTTTGCTCACCCAGGCCCGCTCTGGCGGAGTGAAGCCGCTGTTTTTCTGGTTGCTGCGCCAGTTCTTCAAATCCGCTTCGCGGTGGGCGATGTTGATGTCGCCGCACAGAATGAAATCGCGCTCAGCCTTGAGGGCCTGCAAGTGCGGATACATGGCATCGAGAAAGCGGAATTTCGCGCTTTGGCGGTGCTCGCCCGCGGAGCCGCTGGGGAAATAAGCGCTGATGATCGAATGCTTGAGGCTTGGCGTGTCAAAGCGCAGCTCCACATAGCGGCCCTCGCCATCAAATTCACCGCCGTCAAAACCCACCACCACATCGCTGGGCTCAAGGCGGGTGTATGCAGCAACGCCCGAATAGCCCTTCTTTTCAGCAAAATGGAAGTAGCCCTTGAGCCCCGCCAAAGACTCGAACTTATCCGCCACATCGTTAGCCTGGGCCTTCACTTCTTGCACGCAAATACAATCGGGCGCGGCCTGGTGGAGCCAGGCTTCCAGCCCCTTGCTGGTGGCCGAGCGAATGCCATTGAGGTTGAGGCTGGTTAATTTAAACAAGGAATTTTTCATGGCAAATCACGACCCATTGGCCCAAGAGTTTGTGCAGTTTGCAGTGGAGTGCGGGGTGCTGCGCTTTGGTGAATTCAAAACCAAGGCCGGCCGCATGAGCCCCTACTTCTTCAACGCGGGCCTGTTTGACGACGGTGCCAAACTGGGGCGTTTGGCTGGATTCTATGCCCAGCGCCTGCTGACCAGCGGCATTGAATTCGACATGGTCTTTGGCCCCGCCTACAAGGGCATTCCACTGGGAGCGGCGCTGTCGGTAGAGCTGGCCCGCCTGGGCCACAACGTGCCCTTTGCCTATAACCGCAAAGAGGCCAAGGACCACGGCGAGGGCGGAACCTTGGTCGGCGCACCGCTCAAGGGCCGCGTGCTGATCGTGGACGATGTGATGTCGGCCGGCACCGCCACGCGCGAGTCCATCGCCATCATCCAGGCTGCTGGAGCGACGCCCCATGCAGTGATGATTGCGCTGGACCGGCAGGAGAAAGCCACCGAAAACGGCCAGGATGTGCCTTATAGCGCGGTGCAGTTTGTACAGCGCCAGTTAGGGCTACAGGTTTGTTCGATTGCGAAGCTCGGCGATTTGATGCAGTATCTGGCAGGTCACAATGGCGCAGGTTTGGCCAAAGCGCACCAGCAGGTGCAGGCGTACCGGGAGCGTTACGGTGTAGACGGAGGATAAAAATGACAATGTGCAAGTGGGCGCTCGTGGCGGTAGTGGCCGGCGTCGGTGCGGTTGCAGGCGCCAGTGCCTGGGCGCAGACCTCACCGGTGATTTCGGGGGTCTACACCTGTGTGGATGCAAAAGGGCGCAAGCTGACGGCTGACCGCCCCATTCCTGAATGCACCGACCGCGAGCAAAAGGTGTTGAATCCTAGTGGCACGGTCAAAGTCAAGGTCGGCCCTACGCTGACCGCCCAGGAACTCGTAGAGATTGAGAAAAAAGAAAAGCGCGAGATCGAAGAGCGCAACCGAAGCGTGGACGAAAAGCGGCGCGACCGTGCCCTGCTGACGCGCTACCCCAACAAAGCTGTGCACGACCAGGAGCGGGCCCAAGCCGTAACCCAAATCGGTGTGGTCGTACAGGCGGCGAAAACCCGGCTGGATGAAGTAACCAAGCAACGGATAGTGATCGACCAAGAGATGGAGTTTTATAAAAAGGACCCCAACAAGGCACCAGCCTACTTGCGCCGCCAGCTCGAAGAAAATATCCAAAGCCAGGCCGTACAGCGCCATTTCATTGGCGAGCAAGACAATGAAATCAAGCGCGTGAACGCGCGCTTTGACGAAGAACTGGTGCGTCTGCGCCAGTTGTGGACGTTGAGCGCACCTGCCGCCGCTGCTAGCCGTTAGGTCAGCTTGCCGCGCAACAGATCGTTCACCTGTTGTGGATTGGCCTTGCCCTTGCTGGCTTTCATGATCTGACCCACGAGGGCGTTGAGCGCCTTTTCATTGCCGGCCTTGAACTCGGTCACGTTCTTGGTGTTGGCGGCGATGACTTCGTCGACGATCGCTTCCAGCGCGCCGGTGTCGTTCATCTGTTTGAGGCCATGGATTTCGATGATTGAATCAACGTATTCCAGCGCGGTGTCGAACTGTGTACCCGGCGAGTGCCTCAACTCGGTGAACACCTTTTTTCCCGCCGAACTTGAAATTGTGCTGTCGGCGATGCGTGAAATCAAGGCTGCCAAATTGCGTGCTGGAACAAATTCTGTGAACTCTTCGAAAGAGTAGTCTTCAACTGCATTCAGCCACTTCGAAACTTCGCCCATGATCCAGTTGCTCGCCAGTTTGGCGTGACCACAGGCCTTAGCGGTTTCTTCGAAGTAATTGGCCATCACCTTGCTTTGGGTCAAGGTCGTAGCGTCGTAGGCAGGCAACCCATAGTCACGCACAAAACGCTCCGCCATCACTCGAGGCAATTCGGCCATCAGCTCTCGCACTTCCTCAATCCATTGCTCCGAAATGTATAGCGGAGGCAGGTCAGGGTCGGGGAAATAGCGGTAGTCCGCTGCGTCTTCCTTGGTGCGCATGGCGCGGGTCTCGCCGGTGTCCGGGTTGAACATCACGGTGGCTTGTTCAATCGCGTGGCCATCTTCAATCTGCTCGATTTGCCACCGTATCTCGTAGTCAATGGCCTGCTGCATGAACTTGAAGCTGTTCAGGTTCTTGATCTCGCGGCGCGTACCCAGCGGCTGGCCGGGCTTGCGCACCGACACGTTGGCGTCGCAACGGAACGAGCCTTCTTGCATGTTGCCGTCGCAAATGCCGATCCACGTCACGATCTTGTGCAGCTCCTTGGCGTAGGCCACCGCCTCCACACTGGAGCGCATGTCGGGCTCGGTGACGATCTCCAGCAGCGGGGTGCCCGCGCGGTTCAGGTCGATGCCGGTCTGACCGATGAAGTCTTCGTGCAGCGATTTTCCAGCGTCTTCTTCCAGGTGGGCGCGCACCAGGCGTACGGTTTTTTTCTCGGCCACACCCTTCACCTCGGGCATGAAGAATTCCACCGCGCCGCCTTGCACCACCGGGATCTCAAACTGGCTGATCTGGTAGCCCTTGGGCAGGTCGGGGTAGAAATAATTCTTGCGGGCAAAAATGCTCTTGGGCGCGATGTGTGAGCCAATAGCCAGGCCGAACTCAATGGCCCGCTGCACGGCTCCCTTGTTCATCACCGGCAGCGTGCCGGGGAGGGCCAGGTCCACGGCGCAGGCCTGGGTGTTGGGCTCCGCACCAAAGGCGGTGGAGGCGCGGCTGAAGATCTTGCTCGCGGTGGATAGTTGGGCGTGCGTCTCGAAGCCGATGATGACTTCGTACCCGCTCACCAGCGGGCCGGTCGGGCGGCCCTGTTGCTGTGCTTCAAATGTGTTCACGGTCTCGCTCATGTCAGAAGCCCTTCGGCGTTTGTGCGTGCCAGTCGGTGGCTTGCTGGAAGCGGTGGGCCGCATTGAGCAGGCGCGCCTCCTGGAAGTAATTGCCCAGCAACTGCATGCCCACCGGCATGCCGCCAGCACCAAAGCCCACGGGGATGCTCATGCCGGGCAGTCCCGCCAACGAGCCGGGCAGGGTGAAGATGTCGGCCAAGTAGTTGGCAACCGGGTCATCGGACTTTTCGCCAAGCTTCCACGCCACGGTGGGGGCGACCGGGCCGGCAATCACATCGCAGTCCTTGAACGCGTTCTGGAAATCGTCAGCAATCATGCGGCGAATTTTTTGCGCCTGCAGGTAGTAGGCATCGTAGTAGCCGTGGGACAGTACATAGGCGCCGATCATGATGCGGCGTTTAACCTCGTCGCCAAAGCCTTCGGCACGGGTGTGGCAATACATCTGGTCAAGGGCAGGACGCTTTTTCAGATCTTGCGGGTCATAGGGTTTTGCGCTGCGGTGACCAAACTTCACACCGTCAAAACGGCTCAGATTCGAGCTGGCCTCGGCAGGCGCAATGATGTAATACACCGGTATGGACAGCTCGGTGCGCGGCAGGGTGATGGGGACCAGCTTTGCGCCCAGCTTCTCGTATTCCTTCAGCGCTGCATCCACTGCAATACGCACATCGGAAGACAAACCTTCGCCAAAAAACTCCTTGGGAATGCCGATGCGCAGGCCTTCGATGGATTCGTTCAATTTCAAGGAATAGTCTTCGGCTGGCACGTCCAACGATGTTGAGTCGCGGTCCAGATCCGGCCCGCACATGGCGGACAGTAGCAGGGCGCAGTCTTGCGCCGAACGGGCCATGGGCCCGGCCTGGTCCAGGCTGGATGCAAAGGCCACCATACCGTAGCGCGAAGCCCGGCCATAGGTGGGCTTAATGCCGGTGATGCCGCAAAAGGAAGCTGGTTGCCGGATCGATCCACCGGTGTCCGTACCGGTAGCCGCAGGTGCCAGGCGTGCGGCCACAGCGGTGGCGCTTCCACCTGATGAGCCACCCGGAATGCGCGTGGTGTCCCACGGGTTGCGGACTGGCTCCACCGCGGTGTGGCCCACGGCGCAGATGGCCGAGTTTTCGTTGCTGGAGCCCATCGCGAATTCGTCGCAGTTGAGCTTGCCCAGGGTGACTACGCCTTGGGCCGCCAGCTTCGCCACTACCGTCGCGTCAAATGGCGAGCGGTAGTTTTTGAGCATGCGCGAGCCCGCGGTTGTGACGAAATCCCTGGTCACAAAAATATCTTTGTGCGCGATGGGCACGCCTTCCAGAGCGCCTGCCGTGCCATTGGCGAGGCGGGCGTCGGACGCGCGAGCCTGGGTCAGCGTGGTTTCGGGCTCAACGGCGACAAAGGCGCCCAGGTCTGCATGGGCGTGGGCGCGGTCCAGAAAGTGTTGGGCCAGTTCAACTGCGGATACTTTTTTGTCGCGCAGTTTCTGAGCCAATGCGTGCACACTTTGGTCGTGCAGGTCCGTAGAGGAGGGGGTGGGGGTAGACGTCGTCATCGTGGTTTGCTCAATCAGTTGGGGTCAGAGCACACGCTCAAGCGAGTGGTCTGACCCACAAGGTATTTTCTATTCAATCACCTTGGGCACCAAAAACAGCCCGTTCTCGACGGCGGGTGCGCTGCGCTGGTTGGCCTCACGCTGGTTCGGCTCGCTGACTGCGTCCTCTCGCAGGCGCAGCGCAAAGTCCGATAACACCACCACGGGGTGTGCCAGTGGCTCAATGCCGGTGGTGTCCACGGCGCGCATTTGCTCCACGATGTCAAAAAAACCGTTCATTTGCGTCAGCATGCGCTCACTCTCTGCGGGTGCAAGTTCCAGGCGCGCCAGGTTGGCGATGCGTGCGATATCGGTAGATGTCAGTGACATGGTGCGTATTGAGATGAAACCAAAGGTAATTCGCTGCCAATGGCTCCGTTTAGAGAGGGGTGTTCAAAGGCAATCGGTTATTATCCTGCCTTTGGTGAAGGTGCTGCAAAGTCACCCGAATTGACGCCAAACTTACGATTTTTCAACGATAAACCGTGGTGACGGGGGGCCGAAGTGCCTTGCGTGCCCGAGAGGATGTGTGATGTTTGGATCTTTCCGTCGGTACTTCTCTACCGACCTGGCCATTGACCTAGGTACGGCCAACACCCTGATTTTTGTACGCGGTCAGGGGATTGTTCTAGACGAACCTTCCGTTGTCGCCATTCGCCACGAAGGCGGCCCGCAAGGCAAGAAGACCATCCAGGCCGTCGGCAAGGAAGCCAAGGCCATGCTGGGCAAGGTCCCGGGCAATATCGAAGCCATTCGCCCCATGAAAGACGGCGTGATCGCCGACTTCACGGTCACGGAGCAGATGCTCAAGCAGTTCATCAAGATGGTCCATCCACGCGGCATTTTCCGCCCCAGCCCGCGCATCATCATTTGCGTGCCCTGCGGCTCCACCCAGGTCGAGCGCCGCGCCATCCGCGAATCCGCGTTGGGCGCCGGCGCCAGCGATGTGTATTTGATCGAAGAGCCCATGGCGGCGGCCATCGGCGCCGGTTTGCCCGTCAGTGAGGCCAGCGGCTCCATGGTGGTGGACATTGGCGGCGGCACTACCGAAGTCGGCGTCATCTCGCTGGGTGGCATGGTCTACAAAGGCTCGGTGCGCGTCGGTGGCGACAAGTTTGATGAGGCCATCATCAACTACATCCGCCGCAACTACGGTATGTTGATCGGTGAACCCACTGCTGAATCTATCAAGAAAAAAATCGGCTCGGCCTTCCCCGGTTCGGAAGTCAAGGAAATGGAAGTGCGCGGACGCAATCTGTCCGAAGGTGTACCCCGCAGCTTCACCATTTCCAGCAACGAAATCCTCGAAGCGCTGACCGACCCGCTGAACAACATCGTCTCCGCCGTCAAAAACGCGCTGGAGCAAACGCCACCTGAACTGGGTGCGGACATTGCCGACCGCGGCATGATGCTGACCGGTGGTGGCGCGCTTTTGCGCGACCTGGACCGCCTGCTGGCTGAAGAAACGGGCCTGCCCGTGCTGGTAGCCGAAGACCCACTGACCTGTGTGGTGCGCGGCTGCGGCATCGCGCTGGAGCAGATGGAGCGTCTGGGCTCCATTTTCACCAGCGAATAAGCGTCGAGCACAGCGATGCCGCTCGGTACGCTGGACAGAGATCCCCCTCCCTTCTTTCGACAGGGCCCATCGGCCTTGTCGAAATTGGCTGTGTGTAGTGCACTGGCCTTCTTCCTCATGGTTGCCGACGCGCGCTTCAAGGTTATGCAGCCGCTGCGCGTGGTGCTGGCTGCCGTGCTGTACCCGGCGCAATGGCTGGCCTTGCGCCCGGTGCTGCTGTACAAGAACAGCAGTCAGTATTTTGCGTCGCTGACCGCGGCGCAGTCTGCGCAGCAAGAGGTCATCAAAAAGCACAACCTGCAGTCGCAACGCGCCAACCAGGTGGAGCAGTTGTCGATAGAGAACGCGCGGCTGCGCAAACTGATGGGCCTGCGCGAACGCCTGCAGTCGCCCTCCATGGCCGCCCAGGTCATCTACGACGCGGCCGACCCCTACAGCCGCAAAGTCATCATCGACAAAGGTATGGCGGATCATGTCGGATTGGGCTCGCCGGTGCTGGACGAAATGGGCGTTCTGGGACAGGTCACCCGCGTCTACCCACTGGTCAGCGAGGTCACATTGATCACCGACCGCGACCACGCCATCCCCGTCCTGAACACACGCACCGGTGCGCGCGGCGTGGCCTTTGGTGACGTGTCGTTGCATGTGGACGCGATGGAGCTGCGCTTCATGGCGGCCAACGCCGACGTGACCGAGGGCGATTTGTTAACCACCAGTGGTGTTGATGGCGTCTACCCACCCGGCCTGCCGGTCGCCCGGGTGGAAAAGGTGGAACGCCGTGTAGACGCGGCCTTTGCCCGCATCTATTGCGTGCCCTTGGCGCTGGTGTCTGGCGCAGGCCACGTGGTGGTGCTGGATGCCGTGAGCGCACAAATCCCGCCACGCCCCATGCCGGAGGCGCTGGTTACGCCATCCCGCCGTAGTGCGGTCAAAGCGAAGGAGCCGCAGCCATGATCATGCGCCCTGGCCAACAGTTGTTGTTGCCCGCCAACCCTTTCTTCATCTGGAGTAGCTTGATTGCCGCGATGTTGATCAACATGCTGCAAAACATGGGCCTGATGGGGCGTGTCGCCTGGACGCCGGACGTGCTGGCCGTGGTGCTGGTGTTTTGGACTGTGCACCAGCCGCTGCGCGTCAGCATAGGCGCTGCCTTCGTGTTTGGTTTGCTGATGGATGTGCACCAGGGCGGCCTGCTCGGTCAGCATGCCTTGGCGTATACCGTGTTGAGCTTTTCTGCCATCACCATCCACCGCCGCCTGCTGTGGTTTTCGGTGCCCTCGCAGGCCGCCCAAGTCTTGCCTCTGTTTGCCTTGGCGCATGCCGTGGAACTGGCCCTGGGGTTGCTCAGTGGGGGTACGTTTCCGGGGTTCTCATTGTTGTTGGCTCCGCTGGCCGAAGCGCTGCTGTGGCCGGTCGCCAACCTAGTCCTGCTGGCTCCGCAACTCCGCGCCCCTAACCCGGACGCCAACCGGCCGTTGTAACCATGACCCCCGTGCTGCGTCGTCAATGACCGAAATCCGCAACGTCGAAGCGGACCTGGCGCGCTTTCGCACCCGGGTGTTCGCGGTCAGCGCCATGGTGCTGCTGTGCTTCGCGTTGTTGACGATACGACTGTTCTATCTGCAGGTGGTACGCCACGATGACCTGCGCGCGCAGGCGGAAAGCAACCGCACCTCCATCGTGCCCATCGTACCGAACCGCGGCTTGATCGTCGACCGCAACGGCGTAGTGCTGGCCAGCAATTACTCGGCCTATACGCTGGAAATCACGCCGTCAAAGACCAATGGTCTGGAGCAGACCATTGATGAGTTGAGCAAGGTCATGGACGTCACGGTGCGCGACCGCAGGCGTTTCAAGAAGCTGATGGAGGAGTCCAGGAGCTTTGAATCACTGCCGATCCGAACCCGCTTGACCGACACCGAAGTGGCTCGCTTTGCGGCGCAGCGTTTCCGTTTTCCCGGTGTCGAGATCAAAGCTCGTCTGTTCCGAAGCTACCCCTATGGCGAACTGGCCAGCCACGTCATCGGCTACATCGGGCGTATCAACCAGACCGAAAAAGCCAAGATCGAAGACGACGAAGATCAGGCCAACTACCGCGGCACCGAGTACATGGGCAAGCTTGGCGTCGAGCAAAGTTTTGAAAGCCAGCTGCATGGCATCACCGGCGTAGAGCGCGTCGAGACCTCTGCCGGCGGGCGCGCCATGCGCAAGCTGGCCAGCAACCCTTCAACCCCGGGCAATATGGTCGTGTTGTCGATCGACATCAAGCTGCAAAAGCTGATTGAAGACATGTTTGGTGAACGCCGAGGCGCCCTGGTGGCCATCGATCCCAAGACCGGCGAAGTGTTGGCCTTTGTCAGCAAACCCACCTTCGATTCCAATTTGTTTGTGGAGGGCATTGACCAGGAAAACTGGGCCATGCTCAACGAGTCGCTGGACAAACCGCTGCTCAACCGTGCGCTGCGCGGCACGTACCCGCCGGGCTCGACCTATAAACCTTTCATGGCCCTGGCTGCACTGGAGACCGGCAAGCGTTCACCCAGCGCGCTGGTTAACGACCCGGGCTTCTACATGTTTGGTGGCCACCGTTTTGGCAGCCCGGAGTCGGACCGCAAGGGCGTCTTTGATATGCGTGCGGCCATTGTCTATTCCAGTAACGCCTATTTCTATTCGCTGGCCAACGAGATGGGCGTGGACACCATGCACGACTTCATGAAGCCACTGGGCTTCGGCCAGATCACCGGTATTGACATCAATGGTGAAGTGCGCGGCGTATTGCCGAGCACCGAGTGGAAGCGCAACTATTACAAGCGGCCTGAGCAAAAGAAATGGTATGCCGGTGAAACCATCTCCCTGGGCATTGGCCAAGGCTACAACAGCTTCACCATGTTGCAAATAGCCCAGGCCGTATCCACGATGGCAAATGGCGGTGTCAAGCACAAACCGCAATTGGTGATTGCCACCCAGGATGCCAGCACGCGTGTGCGTACGCCGGTCGCGCCCGAGCCCGCGCAAGTGCTGGGCTTCAAACCTGAGAACATTGAAGTCGTGCGCAATGCCATGGTGGCTGTGACGCAAGGGGGAACATCGGCTGGTGTCTTTGCGGGTGCGGGTTACCTGAGCGCAGGTAAGACTGGCACCGCGCAAGCCGTTTCTCTGGGCACCAAGGAAAGATACAACGCCGCCAAGATGGAAGAACGTCAACGCGACCATTCGCTTTACATTGCTTTTGCACCGGCCGATGACCCAAAGATTGCCTTGGCTGTGATCGTCGAGAATGCCGGCTTCGGCTCTACGTCGGCAGCGCCCATTGCCCGCCGCGCGTTTGACTATTGGTTGCTGGACCAGTACCCCAATGCAGAAGATCTGGCAGCCGTGAGCAAGGGCCAAGCTACTGCGCCCAAAGGCAAGCCGTTGGTGGCGTCGACGGTACCGTGGCCCCGCAACGCGGAAGCCGCCGCCAGCCCAGCAGAGGTCACCAGCGCACCCGCATTGAAACCGAAAAAACCGGCACCGCGCCGCTGATCCTTTTACCTACCGCAGGAATGCGTCGTAGCTGGTCTTGAGGATCAATGCGGACACTACCGCGATGAAGACGCCGCGCACAAAACCTGTGCCGTGCTTTAGAGCAAGGTGCGTGCCCGCCACGCTGCCCAGCACATTGGCAATGGCCATGGCCAACACAAAGTGCCACCACACATATCCCTTGACGGCAAACAGGATGATGGCCGCGAGGTTGGATGCGGTGTTGAGCAGCTTGGCGCTGGCCGATGCATTCAGAAAATCGTAGCCCAACACGCGCACCATCAGGAACACGAAAAAGCTGCCGGTGCCAGGGCCGAAGAACCCATCATAAAAACCGATGACCGCGCCGATCGCACTTGCGACAAACGCCTCACGCTGGCCGACAAAGCGCGGCGCATGGTCGCGGCCCAATTGCTTCTTCGCCAACGTGTAGGCCAGCACCATGACCAGCACTGCGGGCAAGGCTTTGCGCAAATACTGGGGCGACACCACCGTGACCAGCCAGGCACCGCCCAGCGACGCCGCAAAGCAAACGATGGCCGCAGGGGCCAGCGCGTGCCAGCGCATCTGCACGCGTTTGCTGTATTGCACAGTGGCAATAGCCGTACCCCAGACCGACGCGCCCTTGTTGGTGCCGAACAGCGTGGCTGGATGTGCATTGGGAAAAGTTGCGAACAGTGCGGGCACCAAAACCAGACCGCCGCCGCCGACGATTGAATCCACAAAACCAGCCAGCAACGAGGCCAACGAGACAATTAGCATTTCCATGCATGGATTCTCGCATTACCGTTGCCTAACAAATTGCTATTAAAAACATAGCTGCTTAAGCTTGTCGCACGAGGGCTGCAGACCGATTTCTCTTAAGGTGTCGCTGCGAATCGCATGTTGCACAGCTTGAGAAGAGGCGAAAAAAAAGCACTGACTAGTCAGTGCTTTTGTGAGCTGCACCTCAAGGTGGGTGCAGAAATTATTGCTTGTTGCTTGCCATCTCCTCGGCTCGCTTCTTCCATCAAACTCTTCGCAGTTGCCGTCTAACCTTTGAGTGCTGCAAATGTAGCAACCGCAGTGCACATGTGCATTGGGATTAACCCTTCATTCGCTGTAACGAATTGTCTTCCATGATCCACTGCGCAGCCTTCTCGGCAATCATCAATGTTGGCGAGTTGGTATTGCCACTGGTGATCAGCGGCATGACACCTGCATCGACAACGCGCAGGCCTGCTACGCCATGCACCTTGAGGCGCGCATCCACCACCGCCATGGCGTCATCCTCACGGCCCATTTTGGTGGTGCCGACAGGGTGGAAGATGGTGGTGGCGATGTCGCCCGCCAGCTTGGCCAACTCGGCATCGGTCTGGAACTGCACGCCGGGCTTGAATTCTTCGGGCAGGTATTTTTTCAAGGCCGGTTGTGCAACGATGCGCCGTGTAAGGCGCAGTGAGTCTGCTGCAATCTTGCGGTCTTGATCGGTGCTGAGGTAGTTGGGCGCGATGGCCGGAGCATCGGCAAACTGGGCACTGCGGATATGCACGCTGCCGCGGCTGGTGGGGTTGAGGTTGCACACGCTGGCGGTGATGGCATTGAAGCCATGCAATGGTTGCCCAAAGGCATCCAGGCTCAACGGCTGCACGTGGTATTCCAGATTGGGGTAGGGCTGGGCTGGGTCACTGCGGGTGAAGGCGCCCAACTGGCTGGGCGCCATGCTCATCGGGCCGGTGCGCCTAAAGGCGTACTCCAGACCGATCTTGGCCTTGCCCCACAGCGTATTGGCCTGTGTGTTGAGCGTCTTGGTGTTGTGTACCTTGAACACGGCGCGAATCTGCAAATGGTCTTGCAGGTTTTCGCCGACCCCGGGCATGTCTTTAAGCACCGCAATGTCCAAGGCCTGCAACCGCTGTGCGGGGCCAAGGCCTGACAGTTGCAGGATCTGTGGAGAGCCCACCGCGCCCGCACACAAGATCACTTCCGTCGTGGCCGTGGCGTCCACCATGCTCTGCCCATCCCACACCTGCACACCGGTGCAGCGCAGGGGGGTGGTCGCGGTGGCAGGTTCTAGGAGTAACTTGGAGACCTGCGCGCTGCTCCACAACTCGAAGTTGGGGCGGCCATAGCACGTGGGGCGCAGAAAAGCCTTGGCCGTGTTCCAGCGCCAACCGGCCTTTTGGTTGACCTAGAAGTAGCCCACGCCCTCGTTGTCACCGCGGTTGAAATCGCCAGTGGCCGGTATGCCGGCTTGTACGGCGGCTTGCGCAAAGGCATCGAGCACGTCCCAGCGCAGGCGCTGCTTCTCGACCCGCCATTCGCCACCGGCCTTGTGGTGGCGCAGCAGGTCGCGATACTGGCTTCCGTTCTTCTGTAGCAGCGACGATGCCACGCCGCGTGCCCCGTGCAGCGCATCGCCGCCCTTGTGGTGGTCTTCGTGCAGCATGAAGTAGGGCAGACAGTGTTCCCAGCTCCAATTGGCATCGCCCACCAGTTTGCCCCAATGGTCGTAGTCGCGGGCCTGGCCGCGCATGTAGATCATGCCGTTGATGCTGCTGCAGCCCCCCAGCGTCTTGCCACGCGGGTATCGCAGCGAGCGGCCATTGAGCCCGGCGTCGGGCTCGGTGTTGTAGAGCCAGTCGGTGCGCGGGTTGCCAATGCAGTAGAGGTAGCCCACGGGGATGTGGATCCAGTGGTAGTCGTCCTTGCGGCCCGCCTCGATCAGAAGCACACGCTTGGAGGCGTCAGCACTCAGGCGGTTGGCCAGCAGGCAGCCGGCTGTGCCCGCGCCGATGATGATGTAGTCAAACGTGGTTTCGTTCATGCTGCATCGTAAACCACGCTACCTGCGCAAAGCTGACGGGGTAGTTGCCTAGGTGACGCGGTTTGAGTGCGATGGGGTTTGGGCTACCCCCGTCGGGGAAAGGCAGTTGGTTTCGCCGACAGAAATAAAGCGGCTTGTTGTTGGCCAATAAACAGGAAGAGAACAACTCGCGCGCCAGTGCGAATTCTTCACCTTCAGATTGCGTTGCATACATCTCGTCGATAAACATCCCGCCTGGGCTTGATCGGCTGGGTTGCCTGCACCCGTCAAGTATTGACTTCTGACATCGGTGTCTACTCCGGAATCGCACTCCAAAGTCAATTCACTCCCCAGTTTCAAAGATTCAAATGCGACTTGACGACTCTGTCGTACACGCCGCTTTTCTTGATACTTTTCAAACCAGCGTTGAACGTCTGAATGACGTCTGCGCTGGTGGCCACATTCTTGGCAGCGATGAAAAAGAGTGCGATCTCGTCTAGCGGCGGACCACTGGCCATGACCACTGAGCCCTCGGGTACTCTGCTCGTTCTGATGGTTTGCCAAGCGCCACTTTCATTGGTGGTAAAGAAGTCCACACGACCCGCGGCCAGCATTTTGATGCAGTTGTCCAACCTCTGTGGTCGTTCCAACCTGATTTGGCCGGAATCAACCATGGCGGCGAGTTTGCGATTGACCTGCCAGCCCAAGGGTACACAGTAGGTTGTGCCCTCAAGTCCCGTGAGATCGGCAAAGTTCAGCTTGCTGGTGCCCGCCTTAATGAACGCGTGACTTTTGATATTTTGAATGGGATCTGAGAACAAAAATCTCTGTTCTCGTTCTGCGTTTTTTGCATACGGAAAAGTTCCGGCGAACGCACCTTTGAGGGCCTCCACCTGACCGCGCGCCCAGGGCCGCCACTGCACGGTGATATCTTGATGCATGGCTGCAAAAGACTCCTTTACCAGTTCTGTGCTCAATCCACCCCCAGGAAGCTGGCTGTCAGAGTATGGCTGGTAGTCATTTCCAGAGACCAGAGCCAGGCTTTGAGCGACCGTCAACGCCGGCGCAAGCAATAGCGCTAAGAAGGGGTAAATTTTCATGACACGGACATTTTTTCGATGGTCCCGCAATGGGCTTCAGCCGAGAGCAAAAAAAAGACAGGCAATGCCTGTCTTTTTTTGAGCCCGTTTGGGCTGATTACTTGCCGGTGGATGCTTTCACATCGGCCTTGCCTTCGGCCTTGGTGGTCTTGGTTTCGATTTTGGCGACAGCTTTGTCACCAGATGCCTCGACCTTGGCCTTTTCAACTTTGGCGTCAGCGTTGGCGACGGTTTTGTCGGTCTTGGCATCTGCCTTTACGGTCTCATTGGCTTCGGATTTGACGGCTTTGGCATGGGCTTCAGGCTTTGCCTTTGCGGTCTTTGCGTGCGCTTTGGACTTTGTCTTGGCTGCATCTTGATGGGCATCAGCTTTTGCTTCACCGGCTTTTGCTTCGGCCTTTTCGACCTTGGCGTCAGCTTTCATGTCCACCTTTGCTTCGGCTTTGCTGGCAGCGGCATTGGCCTTGTCAGCTTTGACCTCTGCCTTCATCACTGCGGGCGTCGCTGGTGCCATCGTGGCAACCGGTGCTTGTGCAAATGCGGCGCTGACAAACAGTGTGGCGAGCAAGGAGGCGAGTAATTTGTTCATGTAAGGTCCTATGGGAAGAGTTTGTTGAGACGATGAATTCGTTGCAACTGAGTAGTCAACGCCAGCCCGTTGTGCGCAGTTGACGGTGCTTACATCACGATACAACTCAACACTGGGCGCCTACTGCCCCTTCCAAACCGGCTTGCGTCTCTCCTGAAATGCCTTCTGCCCTACTTTTGCGTCATCGGTCAGCGTGAACAGCGCGATCTGGCTTTCGGTAAACGCCATGCTTTCTTCAAATGACAGAGCCTCTACTTTCTTCATGGTGTAAAGGCCGCGGCGAATCGCGGCGGGCGATTTGTCCAGCAGCCGGTCCAGCAGCCACTGCAGCTTGGCGTCCACATCACTGTCTTCGTCACTGCCGTCGTTCACCAAGTTGCATTCGAGCGCCTGTGCCGCGGTGATGGGCTCGCCGGTCAGGCACATCAGTCCCATGCCGCCGGCCATGCAGGTGCCGTTGACGCGGGCGATAAGTGGGATGGTGTTGGCCTTGGCCACGCGCAGCAGTTGGGCCAGGTGACCGTGGGTTTCGGAAGGGTCGGTGGTAAGTGCTTTGGTGGATTGCTGATCGACGCCGACCCAGAATGCATTGATGACGATGGTGTACTTTTCCCGCGCTGACAATTAGGTGGAACTCCGAAGGTCGGTCGCGATCACCGTATTTGCACTCGCGAAATCATTTGGACCACAAAGCATCCGGCTTGGTAGACGAAGCTCTCGGCACCGGAACATTTGCCCAGCGTCGGTAGGCCAAGACAAAACCGATCTGATTTGACTTGGTCAACAGGTTTTTGGCCACTGCAAAGATCGATTACATTTGTTACGCTTTTTTTGTAAAAGTGTTGAGCTATCCGACACGGTCGGTTGCCTATCCGTGTTTTGCGATCAGGTCAAAGCTTTAGTACAAGATCATAAATATTGTCACTTTCAAGGGGTTTCATGAAGAACAGGATCTATTTGCCATTGGTGGCAACCATCTATCTGGCGCTCGCCGGGTGCGCGCACCAAGAGGAGTCGAGAACGCTCGCAATTCCAAAAGTCGAGTCTGCGGGGCAGTCATATAAAGGTCCTCGCACGTCGATTTCCATTGGAAAATTTGAGAATCGCTCGTCCTTTTTACGAGGCGTTTTTTCTGACAATGTGGATCGTTTGGGCAGCCAAGCCCAAACTGTTTTGGTGACGCATTTGCAGCAAAGCCAACGTTTTAGTGTGCTGGATCGCACCAACATGGCAGAGATCCGCGAAGAGGCCGCACTGCAGAAGAAGACTCAGACATTGAAGGGTGCTGACTATGTCGTTACTGGCGACGTCACGGAATTTGGCCGGAAAAACGTGGGTGATAAACAGCTCTTCGGATTGCTTGGGCGGGGCTCAACGCAAATTGCATATGCGAAGGTCAATTTGAATATTGTTAATACACAGACGTCGGAAGTGGTTTTTTCATCGCAAGGCGCGGGCGAATACAGTTTGTCGGAGCGTGAAGTGATCGGTTTTGGTGGCACTGCAGGGTACGACTCAACCCTAAATGGCAAGGTCCTTGACTTGGCCATCCGCGATGCGGTGAATAACCTCGTGTCCGGTATAGACAGTGGTGCATGGCGCCCAGCGCAGTGATTTTCAACGTACTCATCAAATAAAACATGTCAAATACTCGACTCAGTGTCCCCATGCTGTTGGTGGCAGTCGCGATTTTAGGGGGCTGTGCAACTAAGCCCAACGCGCTGTACCAATGGGAGAGCTATCAAAGTAATGTAGACGCGCATTTTCGTACGGACAAGTTAAGTCCTGAAGCGCAAACCCAGTTGATGGAAGCCGATTTGCAGAAGATTCGCGCTAGCGGAAAGCCAGTTCCACCCGGATACCAAGCCCATCTGGGCTTGCTCTACGGTCAGCAAGGAAATCTGGACAAATTTGCACAACAGATGCAAGCCGAAAAACAACAATTTCCAGAGTCGGAAACATTCATGGAATTTCTATTACGCAATTTTAAGAAGAGTGAGGCGAAGCCATGAACTGGAAAAATTCGTTGAAAATCTTGGGTTTGGCGGTCTGCGCATTGATCACTACGGGGTGTGCCACTAGAGTGCCATATGACTACGCCGCGTTCAAAGAGAGCCGCCCACGTTCCATTTTGGTTTTGCCGCCTATCAACAACACGCCTGAAGTTCAGGCTTCTCTCAGTGTGCTGTCCCATGCAACTCGGCCGCTGGCCGAGTCTGGGTACTACGTTATGCCAGTGACCTTGGTGGCTGAAGCCTTTAAGGAAAATGGGATGACAGAGCCCACCGATATGCATGCAACTTCGGCGGAGAAGCTGCGCCAGATTTTTGGAGCCGATGCTGCGCTTTATGTCACCATTTCAAAATATGGGACGGTTTACCAGGTGATCAACAGCGCTTCGATAGTTACGGCAGATGCCAAGCTCATGGATCTGAAAACTGGTAAGGTAATCTGGAGCGGCAAGGCGACCGCTTCGAGCAACGAAGGCGAGAGCCAACAAGGTGGTTTGGCGGCATTACTCATCACTGCCATTGTGAAGCAGGTACTTGGGAACGCTCTAGACCAAAGCCATCAAATCGCGGGCGTTACGACCACACGCTTGTTGTCTGCGGGGCAACCCGGGGGACTCTTGTTCGGCCAGCGATCGCCAAACTTTGGCAAGGACTGAAAAGCGGCACCTTTGGGTGCCCTTTTTTTGCCTCAATTTGTTGCCCCTTCCAAACCGGCTTGCGTTTCTCCTGAAACGACTTTTGCCCTACTTTTGCGTCATCGGTCAGCGTGAACAACCCCACCCCATCCGGCTATAGGTAACCGCAATGGCTTCGGCGAAATGATGCCCCGGCAATCTTTCAAACTGCATGTGCCACGTAGACCACCAGCAGCGCGGCTGGCAGCAGAAGTGCCTGGGCCAAGATTGTTCCGGCTAGTCTGCTTCCCACAAGCCAGACTATCGCTCTTCTGAATTGCGTATCGCTCACTTTCCCCTCAACAACATCGTCAGTCATCCCTGACATATGTGGATCAATGAACAGAGCCATCATGATGGTTGCGCCGCCGTTGATGATGGACGAGAGTGTGCTAGACGTAACGCGAACCGATGGGTCCAGTACGCCGGCATATAGGGATGCAAATACGCCCACAGTCCAAAGCGCTGTTGCGCCCACGTTGAGCAGCGTTATCCGAATGGAGACTCCGCTGCCTTTATGCAGTTGGGTCACGTTTGCTGCCGCCGGAATGCTGGCTGCGTCTTTAATGTACGAAACTCCGCCCTTAAAAAACCCGTGGAGAATTAGCTTCGGTATGGAGCGGTGCGCTTGAAAATGCAAGACCGCACGGCAAAAGACCCGCTGAAATGTCGGTATGAGCAAAGCACCCGCCACGGTCGCAATACTTGCCGAGATTAACAACCATCGAAAATCCATCAGCAGCCCCGTCATGTCCTGGCCGGACAAGTTTGTCTCCACACGCTTCGCCAAAAAGGGCCCTAAAAATGAGTTGGACGTCCGAGACACGAGAACGAGAATGCTGAATAGCGCCAGAGAAACAGCGACGCGTCGCGTTCGCACGCCAGCGATTCGGACCGAATATGCAAGCGTGCCGATCAAGTGGATGATGAACGTCAGGAAGCAGATGAAAAAGAGTTGCTTGTCCATGGTTTTAGTCTCTCCAGAGCGCAGTTGCCTTCGGTGAGGCGGACGTTCGAAGGCGAACGCAAGAGTGTTTCGGATTTGGGCCGTTGCATCCTGGACAAGAAGGCCTCTGTCCCTCGTAAATACTGCAGATGCAGCTATCAACACAGTAGCAATTAGAGAAGCGCTACTGCCCTTTCCAAACCGGCTTACGTTTCTCCTGAAACGCCTTCTGCCCTTCTTTTGCGTCATCGGTCAGCGTGAACAGCGCGATCTGGCTTTCGGTAAACGCCATGCTTTCTTCGAACGCCATGGCCTCTACCTTCTTCATGGTGTAAAGGCCGCGGCGAATCGCGGCGGGTGATTTGTCCAGCAGCCGGTCGAGTAGCCACTGCAGCTTGGCGTCCACATCACTGCCGGCGTCACTGACGTAGTTCACCAAGTGGTACTCCAGCGCCTGGGCCGAGGTGATGGGCTCGCCGGTCAGGCACATCTCGGCCAGCTTGCGCCTCGGAATCAAATGCTGCAGCACACTTAAAACCTGGGCGGGGAACACGCCTACTTTCACTTCGGGCAAACCAAACACGGCGTGGCTCGCCGCTACGGCCATGTCGCACATGCTCATCAGTCCCATGCCGCCGGCCATGCAGGCGCCATTGACGCGGGCGATCAGTGGGATGGTGCTGGCCTTGGCAACGCGCAGCAGTTGGGCCAGGTGGCCGTGGGGTTCGGAATAGTCGGTGGTAAAGGCATTGGCCGATTGCAGATCGGCGCCCGCGCAAAACGCTTTGCTGCCGGCGCCGGTAATGACGATGGCGCGCACGCTGCGGTCTGACTGCGCCGTTTGAATAGCCTGCGCCATGGCGGCCAGCACGCCGTGGCTCATGGCGTTGCGCCGCTCTTCGCGGGTGATGGTCAGCCACAGCACGGGGCCGTGCAACTCTGCCATCAGTTCGGGAGTGGATGTGTACGCGGTGGTGCTAGTCGTGGTTTGCATGGTGGATGTCTCCAAATCGTTGTAGTGTTTCTGCATTTTCTCATTGCGCAGCCGCGCCAGCCTGTACCATGCTGGGGCCGCCCGTCAACACCCCAATCAACACCCCAATACCACCCCACTATGCCGGACACCCAGCCCCGCATTGCATTTGAGCAGGCAGCCGATGGACTGCACGCGCGGCTACTGGGGTTGTGGACTGCGGAGAATCTGGCCGAGCCCGAGCATTGGGATGCGCTGGACGCAGCCTTGGGCAAACTGCCCAAGGCATGGCGCGAATGGCAATGGGATTTGCGCCAGCTGCAACGCCTGGACCATACCGGCGCCCAATTGCTGTGGAACGCGTGGTACCGCCAGTGGCCGGATCATCTGCATACCCAACCGGCCCAGCGCGCCATGCTGGAACGCGTGGCCCAATTCTCGTCCGTATTGCCGCCGCGTAGACCGAACACCGCGTTGGACCATTTTTTGCGCATGGGTGCGGTCGTGGTCCGGGTCGAAGAACATGTGGTGGGGGCAGTGCGCCTGTTGGGCCAGTTGCTGCTGGATGCCATCCAACTGTTGCGCGCCCCGCGCGCTGGCCCGTGGCGCGATGTGTCGGGCCATCTTTACCGCATTGGCGCGACGGCACTGCCCATCACCGCACTGGTAGGTTTTTTGATTGGCGTGGTGCTGGCTTATTTGATGTCGCAGCAGTTGCGCCAGTTTGGCGCCGATGCCTTCATCGTCAATATTTTGGGTGTGGCACTGATCCGCGAGTTGGGGCCGGTGCTGGCCGCCATCTTGATCGCCGGGCGTTCGGGTTCAGCCATCACCGCGCAGATCGGCGTGATGCGGGTCACCGAAGAGCTGGATGCGATGAAGGTCATGGGTATTCCCAAAGGCTTCCGGCTGGTGCTGCCGCGTGCCATGGCCCTGGTGGTGGCCATGCCGCTGCTGGCGGTCTGGACCACCCTGGCCGCCTTGCTGGGCGGTATGCTGGCGTCGGATCTGGTGATGGGACTGACGCCGGCGTATTTTGTAAACGCGTTGGCCAAGGCTGTGCAAGTGGCAAACCTGTGGCTGGCCGTGGGTAAATCGGCCGTCTTCGGCTTGATGATCGCGCTGATTGGCTGCCACTACGGTCTGCGCATCAAACCCAATACCCAGAGCCTGGGCGAAGGCACGACCGCATCGGTCGTGACATCCATCACGATGGTGATCTTGGTGGACGCGTTGTTTGCTGTGGTCTTCAAGAGCGTGGGAATATGAGCCCCCACGCTCCACCGTTACACGGGTCGCTGCCCCCATCCGGGGAAGGGGACCCGGATTTACCAGGGCCTGGGTCTGACCTCCATTGGGGCGGCCCGGCGGCAGGTCGTTTGAGCGCGGCACCCCCGGTGGTGGAGATCAAGGGCTTGTGGTCGGGGTTTCGCGCAGGCGGTGTCGAGACGCTGATCCACAAAGACCTGAACCTGACCATCGCAAAAGGAGAGCTGTTGTCCATCGTCGGCGGATCGGGCAGCGGGAAAACTGTGCTGCTGCGCCAGATTCTGGGGCTGGAGACGCCCATGCGCGGCAGCATTACTGTGCTGGGCCGCCCGGCCGCTGAGCTGACCCATGCAGGTGCTGCAAGCCGAGTGGGGATGCTGTTCCAGCATGGGGCGTTGTACTCCGCATTTACCGTGTTGGAGAACATTGCATTTCCGCTGCGGGAACTTAAGGCCCTGCCCGAGGACCTGGTGCGCGATGCGGTGATGGTCAAGCTGCAAATGGTGGGGTTGGACCCGGCCCATGCGCACAAGATGCCGGCCGATTTGTCCGGCGGCATGATCAAGCGCGTGGCGCTGGCACGTGCGCTGATCATGGACCCGCCGCTTTTGTTGCTGGATGAGCCCACCGCCGGTTTAGACCCCGACCGCTCCGACGCCTTTTGCGCGTTGGTCAGCTCCTTGCACAAGGAGCTGGGCCTGACCGTGGTCATGGTCACGCACGACCTGGACACCATTTACGAGATCAGCACACGGGTTGCGGTGGTTGCCGAAAAGCATGTGATTGTCGATGCACCGACGCGCGAGGTCATCGCCTTTGACCACCCTTTTGTGCGAACCTTTTTCTTGGGTGGGCGCGGGCTGCGTGCCATGGAACTGTTGCGCCTTCACCCGCAAGACGTGTAGAAAGAGAACTTTATGGAAAACAAATCCCACGCCATCGGCGCCGGTGCCTTCGTACTGGTGGTAGCCGCCCTCCTGGTGGCGCTGGCGGCATGGCTGACGCGCGACACCGGCGAGAACCGTTTCTTCGAAATCTCCAGCCGCGAAAGTGTGACCGGCTTACAGCGCCAGGCGGGCGTGCGCTTCAAGGGCGTCACCGTGGGGCGGGTGCAGTCCATTGCGCTGGACCCTGAGACCAGCGGCAATATTCGCATACGCATTGCGGTGGACGAGACAGCGCCCATCACCAAGTCCACATTTGCCAGCCTGGGTTTTCAGGGTGTCACCGGTCTGGCCTTTATCCAGTTGGACGATGCAGGTGAATCCAAAGAGCCCTTGGTCCAGAACGATGACAAGTTAGCCCGCATTCCGATGCGGCCTGGTTTGATATCGCGTTTGTCAGACCAGGGCGTGGGTCTGCTAACCAAGTTGGACGAAGCGACGCAGCATGCCAACGAGTTGATGGCGCCCGCCAATCAGAAAAAGCTGTTGGACGCCGTCGATAGCCTGGGCCAGGCCGCCGCCAGCATCAGCAAACTGACGGCACACGCCGAACAAGCCAATCTGCCTGCTCTGTCGCATGAAGCCTCTGCCACGTTGAAAGGTTTGCGCGAAACCTCGTCTCGTCTCGGCGACAGTGCCGATGCCGTGCGCACATCGGCTGATGCGTTCAAAGTCATGTCCAACCGCATGAGTGACGCGGGGGGCACGCTGGACAACATCTCGCAGGGCGCCGACGCGCTGCTGGCTAGTGGCCAAACACTCAACACCACGCTGGTACCGCGCTTAAACCGCACGGTGGACGACGCTGCGCGCACGGTGCGCAACATTGGTCGCGCCGCAGAGGCGGTGAGCGACAACCCCCAGTCGTTGCTGCTGGGCAATGGCGCGGCCGTGCCAGGCCCGGGGGAGCCCGGCTTTGTGGCACCCGCTGCACGGTGATGGCGGTGGAACACAACATATGATTGGGAGATTGCTATGAAATCAGTAGCTGCTTACGCTTATTCCACGAGGGCTGGAGCGCTTATTTGCTTATTGGCCGTTGGCCTGGTGGGCTGTTCATCGCTCAAACCACAAGCCCGCGCCACGGTGTATGACTTTGGCCCAGGCCCCGTTGCCGCTGTGCCCGCCACGCGGATGGCTCCATTGCCCACGCTGGTGTTGGCCGAGGTAGAGGCCAATACCGCGCTGGATAGCCCCGCCGTGCTGTACCGGCTGGCTTACAGCGACGCCCAGCAGCCGCGCCCCTATGCCCAAACCCGCTGGAGCATGCCGCCCGCCCAATTGCTGCGCCAGCGCCTGCGCGAACAACTGGGTCAGCGCCGATCGGTACTTAGCGCCACGCAAGGGGTCGTCGTCGGCAAGCCCGCCATGATTCTGCACCTGGAGCTGGACGAGTTCAGCCAACTGTTTGAAACGCCCGAGCGCAGTAGCGGCCTGGTTCGCATGCGCGCGACCTTGGGGCAAGGCGGGCAGGGCGCCGAGCGCCTGCTGGCCCAGCGCAGTTTTATCGTGCAGCGCCCTGCAGCTACCGCCGATGCGTCCGGTGGCGTGCGCGCACTGACAGAGGCGACCGATGCGGCGATTGCGGAGATTGAGCAGTGGGTTCAGCAGGTGGAGGGGGCTGCTCGTTGACTCAATGCCCTCCCAGCACCGGAAACAGCTTCACCAACCCATCCGACATCACCTCCACCGCCAGCGCCGCCAAGATCAAGCCCATCAACCGCGTCATCACGTTGATGCCGGTTTTGCCCAACACGCGGGCAATCGGTTGCGCCAGCGAAAAGCAGGCGGCCGTGGCCAGCGCGATCACCACACCGTAGCCAACCAGCGTGCCCAGTTGCAAAAAGGTCTTGGCTTTTTCTGCGTAAATCACGACGGTGGACATCGACGCCGGGCCGGTCAGCAGCGGAATGGTCAGTGGCACTACGGCGATGCTGGCGCCGCGCGCAGCCTTCTCGGCACCGTCTTCCATCTCGTGGGTGTTGGTCTTGGCTTCGGCCGGTTGGGCGTTCAGCATATTCAGCGCCGAAGTCAACAGCAGCATGCCACCACCTACCTGGAAACTGGCCAGCGAGATGCCGAAAAAATCCAGAATATGCAAGCCCGCCAGCGCGCTGACGGCAATTACTACAAAGCAACTGAAGGACGAAATCACAATCGTGCGGCGGCGCTGCTCACGCGAGAAGCCGTGCGTGTAGTGGATAAAAAACGGCACGATGGCCAGCGGGTTCACTATCGCCAGCAGGGTGATGAGGGGCTTGAAGTCCATGGGCGTGCGCTCCATCTTGTAGTTGAATGTATTTGAGTCAGCGCCCACCGGCCACGTCGACCAAGGCGCCGCTGCTGTAGCTGGATTCATTGCCCATCAGCCAGACGATGGCCTGGGCCACTTCCAGCGCGGTGCCCGCACGTTGCATGGGAACCTGGGGCGCCAATTGCCGCGCCCGGTCGGGCTGGCCGCCGCTGGCGTGGATGTCGGTATCTATGATGCCCGGACGCACGGCATTGACGCGTATGCCCTCTTGGGCCACTTCACGCGCCAGGCCGATGGTGAAAGTGTCGATGGCGCCCTTGCTGGCCGCATAGTCCACATACTGGCCAGAGCCGCCCAGGCGCGCTGCCGCGCTCGATACGTTGACAATGCTGCCGCCCGTGCCGCCATGGCGAGTGCTCATGCGCTTGACGGCCTCGCGCGCACACACAAAGCAGCCGATCACATTGGTCGCGAACATGCGCTGCAGCCGCGCCATGTCCATCGCGTCGACACGGCAGGCCACATCGACCACACCGGCGTTATTGACCAGACTGGATAGAGGCCCCAGCTTGGCGTCGATCCTGTCGAACATCGCCAGCACTTGCAATTCAACGGCCACATCGGCCTGCACGGTGATGGCGGTACCACCACCCTCCCGGATTTGCCGCACCACTTCATCGGCGGCCAGCGAATTGCTGCTGTAGTTCACCGCGACAGCATAGCCTTTTTGCGCGGCCAGCAGAGCCGTGGCCGCACCAATGCCGCGTGAGCCGCCGGTGATGAGAGCAATGGGCTGGTGCATGTGTGGCGCTACAGCGGGCGTATGCTGCCCTTCAATATGGCCGGGTTGTAGTAGCGCAAAAAACCCTTCCATACTTCGCCCGAACGCGCCACGCGTTCCAGCGCGTCTAGCAGTGCAGCCTTGTCCTGCGGATTGAGCGAGGTGTTGGAAATATAGACGCCGCTGTCGCCCCAGGGCAGGTCGTCCAAAGGCTCTATGCGCAGCTTGTCCAGGATGTTCTGCACGCGCTCATCGCCTTGCACGGCGCCGGCCAGAATAGTTGGGGCCATGATGGTCACGTCGGCCGTACCTGCCTTCAGCAGCCGCGCCACGGATACCGCGTCAACCTCCAGAATCAGCCGGCCCTGTTTGCCCAGCGCAGCCATCAGCTCCTGGTAAACCGGGCCATAGTCAAAGCCGCGCACCAGTGCC
>JBBQBG010000018.1:0-31348 GCA_038317285.1 Burkholderiales bacterium
TGGCGTTCTTCATAGCGCTCACGCACCCAGTCTTCCTGTACAAAATAGACTGGTTGGCCGCAGGCGTTGTAGCGACCACAATGCTTGCTCCAGTTCTTCTGATGGCCAGGCGGAACATAAAGGTAGATCGGTTGTTGATGCCCTGCAACGGGTGACTGTACGATCACTATCGGCTGCGCGTAAATCAAGCGCGGCTGCGGGTAATTGCCAATGTCGATGCGCCCGTAAACGCCGGGTTGACTGAGGCCAATCGACACACCGACGTTGGTCTGTGCAAAGGTGGGAGCAACTGCGCATGCGGCAAGTGCCAGAAGCCAAAATTTTTTCATCACTTTTCTCCAAGCGGTTGATGTGTGTCCAACGTGTGGTCGACTACCAAGGACCACCGCATGCATTTTTCTGAATGTAAGACTTTGTCAGTGGGGACTCCGTTGGCCAGCGCACACAGTTGCCGAGCAGGGCTTCAATTGCCCCAGCATTCCCCGGCCTATAGGCCTTGTGCAGTCGTACTTCACGGTCATTGAGTGACTTGCTTTGCAAGAGACCATGGCGCTGGGCTTGCAGTAGGCAGTGCATCACGGTGTAGTACTGCTCGGTGTCATAGGAGATGTGTAGCTGGTCGATACCGGCATGCAGGGCGTCGACTCCTGCCATGCAGATGCCATGCCGTCAGTCACCAAGACTCGTTCGTGTCCCTATTGGGTGCGCACAATTCCTTGGACAACTTGGTTGGAGAACGATGCCGAATTTTCCGCATCCACCGCGCTCAACGCTGCTTGACCCACCATCAGCAACGCGTGTGTCGATTGCAACCCCTCTCGAAAGGGTACCCAGTCACTGCCTTCTAACGTGCGCTCGCTGCTGGCCAAGGCTGCGCGAAACAGGTGGGTGTCTGCGGTATAACCCGTCGCAAGCCTGGAAGGTGTTTGAGCGTAGCAAGTACGCCTTGGTCTTCTAGGCCGTGAGCGAAACCAATGACGGCCGCACTGACGCGGTGCGGATCTGCGGAAATAGCGCGCTGGGCGATCAGGCTGTGCAGATCAAGCCTAGTGCGCAAACCGCTAGAGGGGGCGACATGCGCGCAACGATTCTGCCTTCCTGGTGGGTGCTGACGATGAGTGGCGGCAAGCCTGCGTCTTGGCGCAACCGTCGCAGCTCTGAAACCTCTTCGGCTATGGCTTCCGTGGTCTTGCCATGCATGGTGTTCGTACCTATAAAGATCCTTCCCACCAAACCTTTTTGCGCCAGCACTTTAACCTCATCAGGGTGGCTGTAGCCAATGATGATGTGGGCACCCAGAGCCTGTGCCTCGGTAGTTCTGCTGTGCAACGCCTGGTGCTTGTGCCAATGAAACGCAGTTTCCTGCGCTCCCACCAAGACGAGCGTGAATAGCCACAATCCAAAGACACAGCTATCCAGCCGCGGGCTCGGTGTCGACCGTCCCCACGGTGCGCACAGACTCGAAAGTGCGGCGACCGCCAGCATGCATACCAGCGGCAGGGCCACCGGTCGCAACTGGAGCGGAAGCGGGTTTCGCAACACACAGGCCAATGGCAAAGCCACCAGCGCGCCGCATCCGAGCAAGGCTTGGTAAGACGTGCGCCGGTTCATAGGCTGCTTGCCCTGTCGGCCAATGAGCTGCTGCTGTTCAGGCCATACCAGTTGATGCGTCGGGTACCCAGCATCAAGCCTGACAATGCGAAGAACAGCAGCAATGTGCCCAACAGCAATGCGCTTTGCTCGGAGCGCAAGATGCCGAACAGCGCTGCATACAGAGTCGCCAAGGCGAAACTGAATCCGACCCCACGGCGCCAGCCGCGCAAGATAGCCGCTAGATAGACACCTATCAGCGTGATGCATGCGCTTGCCGCGAGCAAATAGGCGAAGGAAAATGCGATGTGCTCTGACAAGCTGGTCAACAACAAAAAAAATAGCGCCTGTGCCAGCCCGACGAAGGCGTACTGTATCGGGTGGATCGGCAGCGATTTGACGTTTTCAAACAAGAAGAAGGCCGCAAAAGTGAGCACGATAAACAGCACGCCGTACTTCACGGCCCGCAAAGCCTGTCGGTAGACATCCACAGGGTCAATCAGACGCACTTCAAACCCTCTGGCTTTCTCGTGGATCTGGCCTGCATCCATGGTGGACGCCAGGCCGGTCGTGGACCAATGTGCGACGAAACCGTCGTTACTGGTTTCGCGTGTGCGTGGTAAAAAATCGCCACCGAAGCTAGGGTGCGGCCAATTGCCGCGCAACTCTGCGGTGGTGACATCACCCAGCGGGATAAAACCCAGCTTGCCGGTCCCGGCCAAGCGCAACTCAATGCGAAATGGCAGGCGCGCGGTCTTGCCATCCAGTGCGGCAAGGGAGATGCCGTGAAATCCCGTCTCCATGCCCTTGATGTGGGCCGAGCGGCGCAATTCCAGGAGCTTGCCATCGAGTCCCAGTTTGGGCGCGCCGCTCAACCCTCTGGGATCGGCGATGCCAACTGAAAGCGTGGGCGTACCCCAGCTCAAGCGGGCGTTGTTGCCCAGGGCAGGAAGGGACGCGACGCTGGGGGTCTCAACCGTTCCGCTGATCGTGCTCTGCAGCTCGAACACTGCGGTCTCATGCAGCCCGTATGCGCGCTTTTCAACGGCAAGGGAGCCGTCAAAGTGCAAGTCCTTCGGAACTACGGTGAGCGTGTGCGAACGTTTACTGCGCACGAATTTCTTGCGAGGCTCTCCTTGGTATTCGTAGCTTTTTTCCTCGTCAAACTCTTCCTCGACGTCGACCGTCAAAACCGGGCCGATGATGGACTGCTCTCCGGCAGTACTCGATGCAATGGCCTGGATGGCCTCGGCCCGATAGGCCGTGCGTTCGTCTATGGTGTGCTCCACCATCGCCAGTGGTAGCAATAGGGAGGCTCCCACCAGTGCGAGTAACGCGCACTTCAAAAGAATGGGATTTTTCATGGGTGTACTCCGTCGTATGAAACGATGGCCAGTATTTGCAATGCCGGTGAAATGCGCACGAAGCCACGGTGCGCGGGCGGTGAAGCCTGTGTGAAGTAGGAAAATTGAAGGCGCGGGTATTCCCCAGTTGTTGGGCGCGGGTGCTTTGGAGACACTTGCGCACCCCGAATGAGTTGAATCCAGATTCAAGGAGCTTTCCATGCGTTGTGCTAAATCGTTGCTGGTATTTCTGCTTTTTCTTGCGGGTGGGGTTTATGCCACCAACTACTCTCTGTGGATAAACGGTCGCAACAATTCGGCCCAAGCGGGTAATCACGCGGACTTCACCTACTGGGGGCCCGCCAGCACGGTTGCCGGCGTCAACAAAAAATCGGTCAATTGGGATGGTTTCAGCCACGTGGCCGACCAGAACTATCGGGTGCGCGATGCGCTGGATTGCTACTGCACGGGCAGCAACTGGTGTTACATCGCCGCCCACAGCGCCGGCAACTTGCAGATTGGCTACGCCTTGTCGCTCTATGGTGGCACCACACGCAGCAAGAAGAACGCTTCGCCGAATGGCTCAGGTGTATGCGGCAACTCCGATGGCACAACCCAGACCGGCTGGAATATTAAATGGGTGGATGTGGCGGCTGGCGCTGGTGGCGGTAGCGAATTGGCGAATTTGGGTAGCTGGGCCGTATCGGACCCTCTGACCGCTGATTTAAAAACGGCTACTGCGCGTGCCATGTACGACCATAACCAAACCCGGGCCAAGTGGTTCTATATGTATGCCGGTGCCAAGGGAACCCTGTACTCTGGCGCGCTGCCTGGGCAAGACGATGAAGCCGTGGCCTACCACTCGTCGGGCGGGGTATCGGGCAGCGGAGGTGCCGGATTTTGCAACCCCTCCGACTGGTTTTGCAATGACCTGACTCTGGGGACCGCTGTGAATGAAGGCGGGGCGGCCAAATGGAGCCACCATACTGTAGCCTTTCGGGACGATGCCGAGGCCTACAACCACTACACCAATGGTGCATGGGGTGGAGTTGTGTCCAAGGTGCGCGCCGACATGGCGGCCAACGCCAATTGATTTCGGCCTATCCCGCTTGTACAAAACTGGTTTGAACTTTGACCCGGGCTAAGGCGGTTTGGCTGGGAGGTGCGCTAATCGCGCTGGTACTGGTCGGATGGTATGTATTTGGTACAGACGGCACGGCATCTGCGGCATACAACAGTTCTGCGGGCGGTGCTGGGCCGACGGCACTATCACCCCGTGCAGCCAACGCCGGTTCGGGACCATCGGGTGTCGGCGGCAATGGCGGCCCCTACAGCGCGGCCGGCTTGCAGGCGCGCCAGGAGCAATTGGTGCTCTGGCGTGGCCGCTATGAGCGGGCGGAACAAACGTATGCCAGCTACCGAGACGCCACACGCTATCCCTATGAATCCCGCCCGATGGCAGAACATCCTGACCAGGTGCGTCCGTTTGCAGCCATATCGGAAGAATTGAAGATGCGAAACGCCAATGGCGATGTAGTCAAGGGGATTCGACTGCGTACCAGCCAGGAGCGTGTTTTTCTGAGCGGGAACGAAAGTGTGAAGTTCTCGGTTTTAGCGGTGGATGACAGTGATCGAACGCTCCCTTTGATCATACGAAGCGCACAGGCACAGACCATCCCCGATTCGCGGACACCGATCAAGTTGGTTCAAACCAGTGTGGTGTTTTCAGACGATGGCGCAGGTGCGGATGATGTACCCGGCGACGGCCTCTACTCCGGTCGCCTGACACCGGCGACCCAAGGCTTTCAGAACTATGGTGGAACCATTCGCCTGTTGGTTGAAGTGGCGGCGGATGGACAACAGGGGGTGGTCCACTTTGACGTGGTTTACACACCGGATGTGCCTGCCACCTGGGCGGGTGTACGGGAGGCGTTGGAAGCCGGGTCGCTGAACTTCTACCTAAAAGCCAATGTCCGGCTGGCTGGGCGCTATGTTGTAAGTGCACGGGTTGATGATGCCAACGGCGTTCCGTTTGCGCTGTTGCAGTACAACGACGAAGTGGCAACTGGCAGTCGTGAGTTCAAGCTACAAGTGTTTGGCGCATTGATCCTGGACAAGAGGCCCGCCTTCCCGCTGCGCGTGCGTGACGTGGATGGATTTTTGCTGGTACCGGACCGGTTTCCTGACCGTGCCACGATGGCTCGCCAGCCAGGCGTGGTACATGTGAGTGCCATCTATCCGAAGAGTCGGTTTTCCCCAGCGGAGTGGAGCAGTGAAGAGCGGCAGCGCTACTTGACCGAATACGGCAAGGACGCGGATGCGGCCCGGCGCAGGGTCGACGAGCTTACTGATCAGTAAGGTCATGTTGTAAGACCGGCGCGCTGTAGCGCATGCTAACGGTCAATTTCCTGTGCTCAATGCGTGCAGTAGACTGGCAAAGGCCCAACTTGAGGCTCCCATCCAGAAAAGCCATGGAAGACGCAACCACCGTGCAGGCCGATGAAAAGTTCGTATTGCTCGTCCGCTTCAATTGGGCCGTCGTGGCGTTTGCGTTTTGCTATGTGGGGGTGAGTCTCGCGATCAGCTTCCAACCGGGTGTCTACGTCATGTTGACTCTGGCGTTGATGCTGCTTGCAAACCTGCTGTTTATCCGGCAAGGATGCAGCTACGCTGTAGCGGCAAACATTTACCTTTTTTGCAATTGCTTTGTTGCCATATTGGGATGCACGTATTTCTCTGGTGGAATCTATTCGCCAGTCATTTCCTGGTTCGCCACGGGTCCGGTGACGGCTACGCTGTTGTTGGGGTTCAACCGAAATGCCGTTATCTGGTTGGGCATCAACTTCGCGCTGGTGTTGGCCTTTGGGGTCGCTGGTTGGCTGGGGATAGATCTGCCATTTTTGTACGACAGGCGACACGCAGGTTTCTTTTTTGGCACCAGTCAAATCGGGTTAGTACTAACCTTGCTGGTTCACACGAAGATTTTTGACTCCGCAAAAAACAGAGCCCTCATCCAATCGGAGGCCAGAAACATGGAGTTGAAAGCCGCCTTGCATGCGACAGCACAAGCGCGCCAAAAGGCTGAAGAAGCGACTGCATCCAAGTCGGCCTTTCTGGCCAATATGAGCCATGAAATCCGCACGCCCATGAACGCCATTATTGGTATGAGTCACTTGGCATTGAAAACGAGGCTTGAGCCCCAACAGCGCGACTACATGCAAAAGGTGCAGCAGTCTGGCCAGCACCTCCTGGGCATCATCAATGACATTCTCGATCTCTCCAAGGTCGAAGCTGGCAAGCTGGATCTGGAAATCAGTGAGTTCAGCCTCGAGCAGGTGTTGGAAAAGATCGCCAATCTGATTGAAGAAAAGGCCACAGGAAAAGGCCTGGAACTGTTGTTCGATATTGCGCGGGATGTTCCAGATGCCCTCAAGGGCGATGCTTTGCGGCTCAGCCAGATGATCATCAATTACGCCAATAATGCGATAAAGTTTACGGATCAGGGTGAGATTGACATCGTAGTGCGGGTGCTGGAGCACTCTGGCGATTCTGTCCTGTTACGGTTTATCGTGCGTGACAGCGGCATCGGTCTTTCACCTGAGCAGGCCGCCAAATTGTTTCAGAATTTTCAGCAGGCCGACACTTCCACGACCCGCAAGTATGGGGGGACGGGCCTTGGGCTTTCCATCACCAAAATCCTGGCCCAGCAGATGGGTGGCGAGGTAGGTGTTGACAGTGCTACGGGTGTGGGGTCGAATTTTTGGTTCACCGTCAGGCTGGGGCTGGGCAGTGAAATATCGCGCAGGCTCCTTTTGCAGAGTGAACTAAACGGCAAACGCGTGCTCGTCGTGGACGATCTGAACAGCGCGCGCCAGGTCCTCGGGGAGATGTTGGCCGGCATGGGCTTCAAGGTGGACACCGTACAGAACGGTGAACTGGCTGTGACCGCGGTAAAGCGGGCCGACGCAGCAGGCCTGCCCTACGATATTGTGTTGCTCGATTGGCAAATGCCGGGGATGAATGGCGTCGAGACCGCGCAATGCCTGCGCAGCCTAACCTTGCAACAGCAACCCAAGCTGGCCATGCTGTCCGCACTTGGCCGCGGTGCCCTTGCTGCCGCCTTGGCGAGTGCGCCAGGGTGCGGCATAACTGCAGTGCTGGATAAACCGGTAGTGCCCTCGTATTTGTTCGACACAATGGTCGATTTGCTCGTCGGGGTCACAAGCGGAGCGCGCACGCGCCGGTCTATGGCGCCAGATGCCATACCCCAGGCTTTGCAGGGCATACAAGGCGCACGCATCTTGCTTGCAGAAGACAATGCGCTAAACCAGCAGGTGGCCAGCGAACTGCTGCGCGATGCCGGGTTGACGGTTGATATCGCGGATGACGGTTGCATAGCCTGCACCATGGTTGCAAACGCAATGGCCGCTGGTCACCCGTACGCCCTGATCCTAATGGACTTGCAAATGCCCCAAATGGATGGCTTGGAGGCCACGAGGCAAATCCTTGCAAGCCCGCAGGGTGTCGCCTCACCCATCGTTGCAATGACAGCCAACGCGATGACCTCCCACCGGGAGCAATGTCTGGCGGCTGGCATGGTAGATTTTGTTGCAAAACCCATAGATCCCGATGAGCTGTTTCGCGCTCTGTTGCGCTGGATAGCGCCCAAAGGCAGCAGGTCAGTGCATCCATCAGAGACCCCTGCTCGGCTTGGTATCTCGGATCCAGTCGCGACGGTTGAGGGTCTATCCAAAAGCATTGCCGGATTGGACCAAGAAGCGGGCATGCGCAGGGTATTGGGAAGACCGCAGCGCTACAACACGATGCTGCGCGGCTTTGTCGATGCACAGGCTGACTGCGTTGCAGATATCCGCGAGGCCGTGGCAAGGGGGGACGTTCAAACCGCTGTCCGCCTGGCGCACACCCTCAAAGGCTTGGCAGGCAATATCGCAGCGCCCCAGCTTGTGCAAGAAGCGATCGCCGTGGAGCAAGCTTTGCGCACGTCGCCTGAGCTTGGCGGGCTGACACCGCTGCTTGCGCAGTTGGAAGGCACATTGAGGGCGCAGATAGTGTCAATTCAAGATGCTTTGGCCAGTAACGGCCATGTTGCGGTGCCTGTGAAGACGCATAGTGCGCCAGACGCGCATCAACTGGCGACGGTATGCCAGCAACTCCAGATTTTGTTGGCCAATGACGACGGAAATGCAGAGCGGTTGCTCGCAGAATATGCGATTATGTTCAACATGGCCTATCCGAAACATTTCCTCTCGTTGCAAGCTGCTGTCCAAGCCTTCGATAGTGAGCGCGCTTTGGCCATATTGCAACAAGCCGTTGCCGAAGGCGCCAACTGAGTGGATGTCATGCACGCAACACCAGACCCGACCGTACGTCCTGTCATCCTGGTGGTCGATGACACCCCGCAAAACCTTGCCTTGATGCGGGATCTGTTGGACGGGGACTACACCGTCAAATTGGCTCCCAGCGGTGAACGCGCGCTGAAAATCGCGCAAATTCGGCCCTTGGACCTGATCCTGCTGGACATCATGATGCCGGACATTGATGGCTACGAGGTGTGCCGCCGGCTGAAAGCATCGCCCTTGACCGCTGACGTACCTGTAATCTTCTTCACAGCCAAGACGGAGACGCAGGACGAGCAGATGGGCTTTGCGCTGGGAGCGGCCGATTACATTACAAAACCTATCAGCCCGCCCATTGTGTTGGCGCGGGTGAAGGCGCATCTGCTGTTCAAGCAAGCGCGCGATGCGTTAGAGCGGCGCAATCGCGAGGACAAGCTACGCTTTGATGCAGCACTGGCCCAGCAGGTCGAGTTAAACCAGTTGAAGTCAACCTTTGTGGCAATGACCTCGCACGAATTCCGCACGCCGCTTACCTCGATACTGGTGTCACAAAGCTTGCTGCGCAACTACTGCGACCGACTGCCGGTTGCCGAACGCAATGGATTGCTTGACAGCATTGAATCGGCCGTCAGACGCATGGTGTTGATGCTGGATCAAGTGCTGACCATTGGCCGTTCGGACGCACAATTGCTGTCCTTCAATCCCAAGCCCGTTAACCTGTTGGCGCTTTGCCAGCAACTGCGGGACGAAGCCGTTGTCAGCAATGGCCACAGTCAAATCGATGGAAAAACCGAGTCAGCGCGCGTGGCCCTGGATGCGGAGCTGGACGACAGGGACGTTTTCGCAGATGAAAAGCTGCTGCGCCATATTCTGGGCAACTTGTTGTCCAACGCCCTCAAATATTCACCAGGCGCTACAGAAGCGCTGTTCAAGGTACGCCGCAATGGGCTGGATGTGTGCTTCGAAGTGCGCGACCAGGGCATTGGCATTCCTGTTGAAGACCTGCCACGCTTGTTCGGCGACTTTTACCGCGCCAGCAATGTGGGCAGCATACCGGGCACGGGCTTAGGGTTGGCCATCGTCAAGCGCGCGGTGGAGAGCCATGGTGGGGCCATCACGGTGACCAGCCAATCGGGCGACGGCACGTCCTTTACCGTCACCATTCCGATAGCGACGCTATAGAACCTTCGCCCAGGGCAAGCCTTTTTCAAAGTTCAGATGGTCAATCATCTGCAAAGGCTTCAATAAGAAAGGCGTGTGCATCTCCCAAATTTCACAATACTCTTCGTCTGATGCACTGGCCAGCAGGATGCTGTTCACGGCTCTGCGCGCTGCTTCATTGGCACCTTCCATGGTGGCCAGGTCGGTGTTGGTTTTGACGTAATCGCTGGCCAGAAACAGATTTTTTATACCCGTGTGGGCGTTGGGGCGGATCGCCCAGGTGTTGCACTGGTTGACCAGTAGCGGCTCCAGATTGAAGACCTTGTTCAAGCTCTCCTGTTTGACGGGGCTAAGCCTTGACGTCATCACATCGCTCATGGGCGCGTCCATTGGCACGATGTCTTCGTCCAAGTAGTAGTCCTCGACCATCTCGTCGCTCAACACCTTTTCACTGCCGAAGTTGAGCTCCTGTTTGAGCTGCTCCCAAACTTCCTTTTTGATTTCCTCCTTGGTGCAGTCGCGGGCTGCTTTGTTGTTGAAGTTGCCCAGCGCAGACCAACTAGAGATATCAACCGATAGGATGGATACGATTTTGCCATTACCGCGTCGCTTGAGGTCGTAATGCGGCCAGAACTGGATTTGCGAAACGCTGGTCAAGGCCCAGTTGCTGCCGGTATACATCGTGTGGCCGCGGTTGAGATTGACTTCCTGGTTGAGGTAGAACTGGATACCGTTCATCCACTCCACATTGGGCGCCAGTTTGATGATATTTTTCAAAGAGGGATCGACTTTGAGCATCTCTTCGCTGATTAGATTAGCGGCTCGCTCCACAGGCACTGCCAACAGGTAATAGTCGGCGGATACATGCACGCTGCCGGGCACGCCTTCTTTCTCAAAACGGATACCCGAGATTTTGCCGTTTGCGGTTTGGAGAGCTGTGACGCTTGTGCCACGGTGGTAGTTAACGCCCTTGCCGACCAGGTAGTCATGCCAAGGATTCAGCCAGGCCAGGTTTGTCGGGGCGTTGAATACCCGGTCGGTATCGCGGGTGAACGGGTCCATCATCATGTAAAACATTTGTAGCAAGATGGAACCACAGGTGCGCGTACTAGCCAGCTGCGCCTGGCAAGCCACCAGGCTGCGGGTCAACCCGCCGGACAACAACCTCTGGTATGCGGCGCTCTTGGTGGCGGACTCGGTGTAGTCCCACCAACTGATGCTGTCATACTCTTCTGCGAAGCGCTTGCTGCAGCTGGTCATGAGTTGCCAGATCTTGCCGGAGAAGAACTCAATCTCCTCGGTCGTCAGTTCGGAGCTGAAAGCCTGGAACCCTTTGAAGAACTCTTCGATTTCCTTCAAAGACGTTGGAAAGTCCACCGGCAAAACGATGGGCTTGGCATCGCTTTGCGCCATCATCATCGTATCTGTCACTACCAGGTTGTCTAGGGCGGATTGTTCATCACCCACCGGTATGCGCTTCATCGTGTCGGTCACGTGCTTGTAGAAGCCTGGGAAGAACCGGAACCCATGCTCGCCGGGGAGAAACAGTTGTGGGTCAATTTTATTGGTTCCCGGTGCATCAACGCTGCGGGCCTTGCCACCGACGTACTTGGGATTGCGCTCGTAGACGTCGACTTTAAAGCCGCGTTCTACCAATTCATGTGCCGCGCTCATGCCGGCAACGCCCCCCCCGATAACGATCACTGTTGGCATAGTTTCTCCCAGAAGATGTCAAAACCGTGCGGCGCGCGCGTCGGTCTAATATGTGCCTGCGGATGTTACTGAAATCTGCGGCGCGCGCTTGGTTTTTTAAACGTCCTGCGCTTGATCTTTAACTGACGACGACACCCTTCCAAAAGGCCACGTGGCCCTTGATGTTGGCAGCTTCGGGCTTAGGGTCAGGGTAGTACCACACGGCATCGGCATTGAGTTCACCGCCGACAATCAACGAGTAGTAGCTGGCCTGACCCTTCCACGCGCACATGGTCTTATGGTTGCTAAAGGTCACATAGGCCCGGTTCAATGAGGACTCGGGGAAATAGTGGTTGCCTTCTACTATGACGGTGTCGTTGCTTTCGGCGATGACGGTATCTTTCCAAACAGCTTTCATAGGTGACTCCTGGGTGTGGGTGCGTCCAGCCACAATAGGCAGAACTTGTTCTCGGGATCTGTCCAGACCTGCCTTGGCGTAAATCCAGCCCGCTGCGCCAATTGGTGCAAGCCATCTATCGTGAACTTGTAGGAGTTCTCTGTGTGCAAGGTCTCTCCCTGTGCAAAAGCAAACGGTGTGCCGCCGATATGCACGACTTGTTGGCACGTGCTCATCAGGTGCATTTCTATGCGCTGCAATGGCGCGTTGTAAAACGCGCTGTGGGCAAACTGGTTCAGATGAAAATCCGCATCCAGTTCGCGGTTAGCACGCGCAAGCACGTTGCGGTTGAAGGCGGCCGTGACACCCTGGCTGTCGTTGTACGCAGCGTGCAGCAGATCAGGGGCCTTGACGAGGTCTGCACCCAAAATCAAGGCGCCGCCTTGTAGCGTCTTAGCGCACATGCGCATGAAACGCAGCGCGTCTAGCGGTTCGAAATTACCCAAGGTAGATCCGGGGAAAAAACCTACCCGGCGCCCATCTGGGGGCATGTCGGGTGGCAAGACCATATCTTGCGTGTAGTCTGCAACCAATGGTTCAACTTGCAGATGGGGGTAGGAGATGGCCATCTTCAAGGCCGCCTCTTGCATGTGCTCCCCGGAGATATCGATGGGAATGTAGCGTGCCGGTCGGTCCATTGCGTCCAGCAGGACTCGAACTTTTTGCATGGAGCCAGCGCCAAATTCGAGTATCTCGGCTTGTGGCCCAAAGTGGAGTGCTATTTCGCATGCGTGCTTTTGCAGGATAGACAGTTCGGTTCGCGTCGGGTAGTACTCCGGCAATGCGCAAATGCGGTCGAAGAGTGCGGACCCTGGGGCGTCA
This sequence comes from Burkholderiales bacterium, assembly GCA_038317285.1. Lineage (GTDB taxonomy): Bacteria > Pseudomonadota > Gammaproteobacteria > Burkholderiales > Burkholderiaceae_C > Allorhodoferax. The sequence continues at coordinate 12,423 of JBBQBG010000018.1, forward strand.
TAAAAATACTTGGGCGAGATGCCCTTGCGCGGGCGTGCCAAGCCCTGTTTGAGGTCCAGTAGAAATTCAGATGGGTGCAGGTCGGACGCGTTGTCGTTGTCGGTTGCATCCTGCGTCTCATCGGCCCCGGCATAAGCCAGGTTGTCATTCATCATGCATGGTCCTTTGCCAGGCGAATGCCTGAAAACTGCCAGCGGGCGGCTGGGGGGAAAAAATTGCGGTAGGTCTTACGGCTGTGCCCCGCCGGCGTGGCGGCGCTTGAGCCGCGCAGTATCTGCTGGCTCACCATGAACTTACCGTTGTACTCGCGCACGGCGCCTGTCCGTGGCCGAAAGCCAGGGTAGGGGTCGTAGGAAGAGCGGGTCCATTGCCAGCCATGCCCCATCATCTGCTGGATTTGCGGCAGTTCGTAGGCCGCTTCCCATTCAAACTCCGTGGGTAGGCGTGCCCCGTACCATTCTGCAAAAGCAGCAGCCTCGTAAAAGCTGACGTGGTTGACCGGGGCCTGTCGGTCCATGGGCTGCACGCCGTTCAAGCCAAATACCTGCCATTGGTCAGAGGGTGCCCGTGGGTCCCCTGGCGCCAGCCAATATGCCGGGGCGCTGAGCCCTTGGCTCTGCACCGCCGACCATCCATCGGACAACCACCACTGGGCCTGCCCGTAGCCGCCGTCTGCGATAAAGCCGAGGTACTCACCGCAGGTAACCAGTCGGTTGGCAACATGAAAGGGTTGCAAAAGGACCTGGTGTTGGGGTGTTTCGTTGTCAAACGAAAAAACCTCAGTATGACCATGGCCAATGAAGTGCACGCCACCGCTCACCGGCAACCATTGAAGAGGCGACGCGCGCACGGTTGGGCGAGCATACGACGCGTCCAGATAAGGCGGTAACAGTGGGTTGCATGACAACAGGTGTAGGACGTCGGCCTGGATCAACTCCTGGTGCTGCTCCTCATGGTGCAAACCCAATTCGATCAGACTGGCAGCAGCTTGCCAACTGGCTGCGTCCGCCATAGTCATGAAGTGCACCATGGCGCCACTGACATGCTGGCGGTACGTGTGAATGTCTTCCAGGGCGGGCCGCGTCAACAAGCCCCGTTGCGGCCGCGGGTGGCGAGGACCGAGGGCTTCGTAATATGAGTTGAACAGGTACTGGTAGCGGGGATCAAAAACCTGGTATCCCTCCTCAAAGGCCTGCAGTACCACAGTCTCAAAAAACCAGCTCGTATGGGCCAAGTGCCACTTGGTGGGGCTGGTATCAGGCATGGACTGCACGCATTGGTCTTCTGCTGACAGAGGCGCGGCCAGCGCCACCGTGCGGGCTCTCACCGCATTGAATCGGTGGATCAAATTGGCGCGGGGGCTGGCCAGGGTGTATGGCGCGGACGGCAGGGGATTGGATAGCATGTAGGGCTAGGCAAGGGTTTTACAGTGCGTGCCGCACTGTGGGATTGCGCATGGTAACCAATTCTTCCGCCGCTGTCGGGTGCACAGCCAACGTAGCATCCAGCGCGCTTTTGGTGGCCTTTAACTGCAGGGCTACGCCAACCAGTTGCGCCATCTCGCCCGTGTCCGGCCCAACGCCGTGAAACCCCAACACACGGTCGGTATCCCGGTCCACCAGCAGCTTCAACAGCATCCTGCTCGTATGGCCCGAGAGCGTGGCCTTCATGGGACGAAAGCGGGTGCAGTAGACGTCCAGACGCGGGTAGCGTTGCAAAGCCGCCTCTTCGGTAAGGCCCACTACGCCGAGCTCGGGCGTCGTGAACACGGCGGTCGGCACCAGCGTATGGTCCACGCTGCGCGGGGTCGCACCAAACACAGTGTCGGCAAAGGCGTGGCCTTCGCGTATGGCCATGGGCGTCAGGTTGACGCGGTTGGTTACATCGCCCACTGCGTAAATGTTGCTGAGCGTGGTTTGGCTGAATTCGTCTACGGGGATGGCGCCGTGCGCATCCAGCGCAATGCCCAACGCCTCAAGCCCAAGGCTGTGGGTGTTGGGAACACGGCCCAGTGCACGCAGCACGCAGTCTGCAGATACTGTTGTCCCGTGGTCCAGTTCTACCTCCAGACCATCGTCGACTTTGGCAATGCGAGTGACGTGGCGGTTAAAGTCAAACCGCAGGCCGCTCTCCACCAGTTCATGGGTCAGGTGGGCGCGCACGTCGTTGTCAAAACCCCGCAGGATCTGATCGCCGCGCACCACTACGCGCACGCTGGCACCCAGGCGCTGCAGCACACAGGCCAGCTCTAGCGCGATATAGCCTGCGCCTTGCACCACCACCCGCTTGGGCAAGGTATTCAGTTCGAAGAAGCCATTGGAATCTATCGCAAGTTCATGGCCGGAAATGGCCGGACCCCTCGTCGGTGCTGCACCTGTTGCTATCAAAATGTGACTTGCCTGCAGCGTTCTGCCATCGGCCAGTCCCACGGTGTTGCGGTCGACCAGGTGCGCACGGCCGTCAAATAGTTGCACGCCAGATGCCACCAGGTTGTTGCGGTAGACCCCCTCCAGGCGCGTCACTTCGGCATCGCGCCGGGCCTTCAGCGTGGCCCAATCAAAGCGTGCTTCACCCAGGGTCCAGCCATAACCGGCGGCCTCTTCAAACTCCTGGGCAAAGCGTGAGGCGTACACCATTAGTTTTTTGGGCACGCAGCCGCGGATCACACAGGTGCCTCCCAGCCGGTATTCCTCCACGAGGGCGACACGGGCGCCGTGGCTGGCCGCGATACGTGCGGCACGCACCCCGCCGGAGCCGCCGCCCACCACGATCAAATCAAACTGGGGCATTGCAAACCTCCTTTATTGGAATGGGCTAAAAACTGCGGACATCGCATAGCGCAAGGACAGATTAACAGCATGCTGCCAGAATGTGTTGCATAGCCAATAGACCAGGAGTAGTCGATGCCCCACAGTTTTTCTTACACCGTCAAGTCGTTCACCACCGCCGCTGGCAAGACCGGGGCATTTCATTCATTGCCAGCGCTGGCCAAGCGCTTTCCCAACGTCAAGCGCTTGCCGATGTCGCTGCGCATCGTGCTGGAGAGCGTTGTACGTCATTGCGATGGCAAAAAGGTGACAACCGAACATGTGGCGCAGTTGGCCAATTGGCAGCCCAATGCGCCACGCACTGCGGAAATCCCTTTTGTGGTGTCGCGCGTCGTCCTGCAAGACTTTACCGGCATCCCGCTGCTGGCGGATCTGGCCGCCATGCGCAGCGCCGCCAAGCGACTGGGCAAAGACCCGACCCGCATTGAGCCGCTGGTGCCGGTGGACCTGGTGGTGGACCATTCGGTGATGGTGGACCATTACGGCAAGAAAAACTCGCTGGACCTGAACATGAAGCTGGAGTTCCACCGCAACCGCGAGCGCTACGAGTTCATGAAATGGGGCATGCAGGCTTTTGACACCTTTAGCGTGGTGCCGCCCGGCTTCGGCATCGTGCACCAGGTCAATCTGGAGTACCTGGCGCGCGGTGTGCACAAGGCCAAGCAACCCAGCGTCAAGGGCAAGAAGACGGACGCGCTGTACTACCCCGACACGCTGGTGGGCACCGATAGCCACACGACAATGATTAATGGCATCGGCGTGGTGGGATGGGGTGTGGGCGGCATCGAGGCCGAGGCCGCCATGTTGGGCCAGCCGGTCTACTTTTTGACACCCGACGTCGTCGGCTTCGAGCTGCGTGGTCGCCTGCGTGAAGGCGTCACCGCCACCGACCTGGTGTTGACCGTGACCGAGATTCTGCGCCAGCACAAAGTGGTGGGCAAGTTTGTCGAATTCTTTGGCGAGGGTACGCGCACGCTCAGCCTGCCGGACCGCGCAACGATTGCCAATATGGCGCCTGAATACGGCGCAACGATGGGCTTTTTTCCGGTCGATGAGAAGACCATGGAATACTTTGAAGGCACAGGCCGCACGCAGGCCGAGATGCAGGCGTTTGAGGCCTACTTCAAGGCGCAGGGCCTGTTTGGTGTGCCGGTGGCGGGTGACATTGACTATTCGCAGGTGGTGACTTTGGACCTGGGCACGGTTACCCCCAGCCTAGCGGGCCCCAAACGCCCGCAAGACCGCATTGAACTGGGCAATGTGGCTAGCCAGTTCGAATCGCTATTCTCCAAACCCAATAGTGAAAATGGCTTCAATCAGCAAGCAGCCGTGTTCCACACCCGTTATCTGGTCCGGCCGTTTGGCGATGCAGACGCGGCACGCGTTCCGCAGGCCCCTCCGACTGCGTTGGGGGCTCAGCGCCAGGTGGAGGAAATGGTGGGTAACAAGCCCACACTAGCGGCCGAACACGACGCCCCTGGTGCGGCATCAGCCTCGGTGTCGGTTACAGCGGCGGGCGGCGGTCGCACCGACATCACGGTAGGCCATGGCGATGTGCTGATTGCCGCCATCACCAGTTGCACCAACACCTCCAACCCCAGTGTGCTGCTGGCGGCGGGATTGTTGGCCAAAAAGGCAGTGGAGGCGGGGTTGAAGGTCAAGCCGCACATCAAGACTTCGCTGGCACCTGGCTCGCGCATCGTCACCGAATACTTGACCGAGACCGGTCTTATGCCGTATCTTGAAAAGCTGGGGTTTGCGCTGGCAGGTTATGGCTGCACCACCTGCATTGGTAACGCGGGCGACTTGACGCCTGAACTGAACGAAGTTATCACCAAGAACGACCTGGTCTGCGCGGCCGTGCTGTCGGGCAACCGCAACTTCGAGGCGCGCATACATCCCAACCTAAAGGCCAATTTCCTGGCCAGTCCGCCGTTGGTCGTGGCCTATGCCATCGCAGGCACGGTCAACCGCGACCTGATGACCCAGCCGGTGGGCCAGGGCAAGGGGGGTAAAGACGTTTACCTGGGCGATATCTGGCCCAGCAGCGAAGAGATCCATGCGCTGCTGAAGTTTGCGATGAACGGCAAGGCGTTCCGCAAAAATTACGCCAAGGTCGGCACAGAGCCTGGCAAGCTCTGGGACAAGATCAAAGGCGTGTCCGGCCAGGCCTATACTTGGCCAACCAGTACCTACATCGCCGAGCCGCCGTTCTTTGATGGGTTTGCTATCAAACCAGGAGCTGCTCACGCTGATCCGACGAGGGCTAGCGGCCTAAATGGTTCAGAGGCTTCGGTCAAAACCGGGGCGGGGCCTGGAGTGCAAGGCGCGCGCATCATGGCGCTGTTTGGCGATTCCATCACGACGGACCATATTTCACCCGCTGGCTCCATCAAGGCCAGTTCACCGGCCGGCCAATGGCTGCTTGAGCATGGTGTGCAAAAGGCCGACTTCAACTCTTATGGCGCGCGCCGCGGTAACCACGAGGTCATGGTGCGTGGCACTTTCGCCAATGTGCGCATCAAGAATCTCATGCTGCCAGCCACAGCCGATGGTTCACGCGAGGAGGGCGGTTTTACGCTTTATCAAGGCGCACAGGGCGAGACCTGCGTCTCAGAACACGTGTCCATTTACGAGGCCGCTACGCGCTATCAGGAGGCGGGTACGCCCACCGTGGTTTTTGCGGGCGAGGAATACGGCACGGGTTCCAGCCGCGACTGGGCGGCCAAGGGGACGGCCCTGTTGGGCATCAAGGCCGTGGTGGCACAGAGTTTTGAACGGATCCACCGCAGCAACCTGGTAGGCATGGGGGTGTTGCCGCTTCAGTTCCAGGCGGGTGATAGCTGGGCTCGGCTGGGCCTGACGGGCACGGAGACTGTAGAGATCATCCCGAATGCCAAGCTCACGCCACAAAGCGAAGCCCAGCTCACTATTACCCGCGCTGATGGCTCGCAAACGCACCATGCGCTGTTGCTGCGCATCGACACACCGATCGAAGTGGACTACTACCAAGCTGGCGGCATCTTGCCCTACGTGCTGCGCCAATTGCTGGGCTGATTAGAAAGGCGGCTCAGACTACGGCAGTCAACCGTCTGGCCCGCTTGGCTGCTGGGCGTTTAGTTGCAGTCGGTGCTGGTTTGGACTTTACAGCCTTGGGCTTGGCAGGTGCCGCCAAAGCTTGCACGGCCGACGGGGCCAATGTTGGCGTCTGCGCCCGGGCCAATTCCAGCAGCGTCCGGTGCTCGGCCAAAAAGCCATCGGCGAGATCGTTGACATCGGGCAGGGCGCGGCGGCAGGCGATCAAGCCGTAGTCCAGCCGCCCGTTGTAGCTTTGCACCGTCACATTCAAGGCCATGCTGTGTGCGGGGATCGACACCGGGTAGTAGCTGACGACCTTGGCACCGGCGAAGTAAAGTTGCACAGGTATGCCCGCCACGTTGGAGATGACCAAATTGGCCAGCGGTGGCATCACGTTGGCCAGACGCGATCGGCTAAACAAGGATGCTACAGCCGACATCAGCCAAGGCGCCGCGGGCAGCGGAAAGTCCGTTGGAATGGCAGCCTTGAAGCGGCTCATCTTGGCTTTGGTGCCCGCTGACAGCTCGTTGATCTTGCGGATACGCACCAACGGGTCTTTGATGTCTGTGGCCAGGCTCATGGTAACCATGCTGACCTGGTTGTTGGACGTGGTGTCACCTTCAGCGCGAAGGCTCACCGGGACGGCTGCTGAAAGGGATTGGGCTGGCAGTTCGTTGTTATCCTTGAGGTAGCTGCGTAGCGCTCCGGCCGCAGTGGCCATGACCACGTCGTTCAAAGTCACTCCCAAGGCTTTAGCGATGAACTTGACCTCAACCAGTGGCACCGTGCGCCCTGCGAATGTGCGTTGGTTGGTAATCGCCACGTTCAGCGAGGTTCGGGGCGCAAACAACGTAAAGTCCTTGGGCAACGACCAATCGCGTTTGCCATTCTCGCCCTTGGCCGGAATCAGTGCCGACTTGGCCGACTTGGCAATCAGAGGTAGCGACTTGATCAGTCCCACAGACTGGTTGAGGGTGTTGCGTACGGCCGCCCCCAGCAACTCTGCGACGCCCAATTGGTACTGATTGCGCCGCGCGCGGGGGCGAGGCGGCTTGATGACGCGCCCGGTGGCGGCCAAATCAAAGATGGCCTGGGCCACCGCCACACCCGCCTGGCCATCAATGCCGGCATGGTGCAGCTTGCTGTACAGCGCCACTTGTCCGCTTTTGAGGCCATCGATAACAAAGAACTCCCACAAGGGCCGACTGCGGTCCAGCAGGCTGGAATGCAGGCGGGCGACGTATTGTTGTAACTGGCGGTTGCTGCCGGGCTTGGGCAGCGTGACATGGCGTATGTGGTAATCCAGGTCTATGTCTTCGTCTTCTACCCACACCGGGTTGGACAGGTCCAAGGGCATCAAGGCCAATTTGCGGGTGAAGACCTCGGCCAGGTGCAGGCGCTGTTCTATGTAGGACTTGGTGTCTTCAAAGAAGTCACCGCTGTACCCGTCGGGCAAGTCCAGCACGTTGAGCGACCCGATGTGCATCGGCATTTCCGGCGACTCCAGGTGCAAAAACGCAGAATCCACGCCGCTGAGATGTTTCATGGCAACAGCCTTTCGCTAAATATGAGCGGTCACGATAGCACGCCGACAGGCAAATGCGAAGTGCTGAGACCGGCCCTGCTGTCACCTAGATGCTGCACTGGCCTTCGGTTACCATTCGCCCGCATTTTCAAGGAACCCTTCCATGTTTTTATCTGTCATCTTTCGTGTCTACCCACGCCCCTATGTGTGCGCTCCCTTGGTGGTTGCCGGAGTGTTGTGCTCTATTGCGGTTTTGCCCGGCTGTGGCAAAAAAGGAACCGAACTGGGTGGCGGCAGTTCCGAGGTCACCGGCTCGGCTGGTCCTGCGGGCGCCAAGGGTGCAAACCAGTCACTGGTCAAGTGCGATGCGCCCGTGGCGACCTTGGCCCTGGCAGAAAACCCCAATGGCTATGTGATGAGCAGCAGCTACAACCTGCCCAGTTCTCCGGTGCCGTTGGTGCGTTTGTTGGCGCAGCAAAGCGGCTGCTTTCGCGTGGTGGACCGCTCGGCAGGTCTGCGTGGAACCATCCAGGAGCAACAACTCAAGGAGAGTGGTGTCTTGCGCAAACAGGGCAATACGGTTGAAAAAGGCAAGGGCTACGAGGCGCAATACACCTTGATCCCCAACCTGACCTTCAGCGAACAAGATGCCGGACGCAGTCTGGGCGGCGTGCTGGCGCATATCCCCATTGTGCGCGATCTGGGTGCCTTGATCGGCATCGTCGAGCAGATCAAGTTCAAGGAAGCCCAGGTGGCACTCTTGCTGACGGACAACGAAACCACAGAACAGGTTGCAGCCGCTACCGGTTCCGCACGCACCACAGACTTAGGCCTGGGTGGTTTGGCCTTCGGTGGCATGGGTGGCGCGGGCGGCATGGGTTGGAGCAATACCAACGAGGGCAAAGTCATAGCCGCGGCGTTTCTGGATGCGCACAACAAGCTGGTGGTGCAGGCACGCGAGTTGTTGGCAAAGGGCTTGCCGCCGCCGGTGGCGACTAAAAAGGCACCCAGCCCCGGACGATAGTGCGGACTGGGTGCGTTTGCCTCTAAGGGTAGACACCTGTTAGAGTGGCCTTACCGATAATGAATGCCTTGAAGTCCAGTTCAAACTTGGCTCGGTTGTATTCCGGTATGGCTGTAACCCACGTAACGTTGTCTGTCAGCGCATAAACGGTTAGTTTGTAGGTGTGTTGCGATGTCGCAACTGGACCGGCGTAGCCGACGCCATCAACACCGCCGGTGCCAGCCATATAGTTGGTGCCATAGACGACGCCACTCTGTAGCAACAGGTCTTCGCCTTCAGCGATAGCAGTCTTGGACAGTGGTAGATTCAATACGGTCCAATGACGGCAGGCACTTAGACCTGTCTGGCACGGCGCGCTTTCATCGTCCATGATGATGGCGAAGCGTTTGGTGCCAACTGGAACATCGGATATGTTCAGTTGTGGAGAGATGTTGTTACCGCCCACAATTCGGCCTGCTATTCTCATCGGGATCGTGCCGCCTTCTCCAAATGAAGTGGAGCTGATAGTCAAATTGGTATTGCTTGCAGTCACAGTGGTTGTTGCTAACGCACTAGTGCTCTTACCGTCACTGGCGACCAGAGTTATCACATATATGCCGGCACGTTCAGGAATAAATGTTGTTTTGACCGAAGTCGTAGACGTCAGGGTGGCCGTACTGCCGTTCGGAGTTTGCAGAATGGACCATTTATAGCTGATAGCGTCATTGTTAGCGTCGGAACTGCTGCTGCCATCCAACGTGACGATTGACCCAACCAAGACGGCTTGTGTCGCAGCTACGCGAGCGACGGGTGGAACATTGCACGAATTGACGCCCGAGCCGCAGTCGTTGCCTTTATTTTCGCCGCTACCGCCACAACCTGCCAGTAATGCAGCACTCAACCCTAAGCAGACTAAAATTTTCATTTTGATATCCCGTTTATTGACGCTTAGATTGTGCATGAGAGTCACTCACTTTTCAATAGCACGTGACATTGATTGAAAAGTGGATTCTTAGCATCGTTAAAACTTGACCCGCGTTAAGTCCAATAGTCCGTTCGGACTATTGGCGGTTGAATTCTCTCCACCTACACTCGCTCTCGACGCTATTCTTGCCCTGTGCAAGACTGGTGTTCAATGCCGGTCCTTGCTCTGGGGAGCGGTTTTTATCCCCTATCTGAATAATAATTTTCTATGAAACTTAAACCACTCGCTTTGGCTTTGGCCTTGACCGCAGCTGTCAGCGCGCAAGCCGCTCAGTTTGACTTCAATGGAAACATTGCCACACACAAAGACGTCATTCAAATCAATTTTGAACTGGCGTCAGACGCTACTAACGTCAAAGTCTGGACGGATTCTTTCCGCGATGGCCTCAATTTTGACCCCATTACCGCTGTCTGGTCGCAGACCAACACCGGTTGGTCGCTGCTCGGCCAAAACGATGACAACGCAAGTATTGCCCCTGGACAAACACGTTATGACTCCGGTTTGACATTTGCCAGCTTGGTAGCTGGCAGCTACAAGTTCACCATTGCCACGTATAACAACTTTGCCAATGGCAATACCTTGGCACAAGGTTTCAGCTTCGACAATCAGGCAGCGATCCCGCTTGCACAATGGACGCAACCGGCCAACCACGGCAATATGGGCTCAGCCTATAGCGTGCATCTGTCTGGCGTGAGCTCCGCTGTCAACGCAGTTCCAGAACCTGAAACCTACGCCATGATGTTGGCTGGTCTGGGTATTCTGGGTGCTGTGACCCGCCGCAAGAACCGCAAGTCTTCGCTCGCAGCCTAAGTACTGCGATCGACCGATTGATTGGTCAAGCCCCGCCATAGCGGGGCTTTTTTTCGCGCCATGCCCATTACCCCAAGGGCGTGGTAGGCATGTTTCTCTCATGCCGCGAGGTACCGAGCTTCCAGGTGTTTGCGGAAGTGCTTGGCGTTCAGCGGTTCGCCGGTGGCGCGGGTGACCAGTGCATCGGTGGACCAGCGGCTGGCCTGGCTCCAGATGTTGGCGTCCAGCCAGTTCATGACGGGCGACAGGTCGCCACTGGCAATGCGGTCATCCATATCCGGGTGCAGTTTGCGTATGGTGGCGAAGTATTGCGCGGCGTACATGGCGCCCAGCGTGTAGCTGGGGAAATACCCGAACATGCCCATTGGCCAGTGGATGTCTTGCAGACAACCGCTGTCAAAATTGTCCGCCACATCAATCGCGAGATACTCTTGCATCTTGGCGGCCCATAGGTCGGGTATATCCTCTGCTTCGATCTCTCCGGAAATCAGCGCGCGTTCAATCTCAAAACGCAAGATCACATGGGCCGGATAGGTCAGCTCGTCGGCGTCGACGCGGATGAAGCCGCGGGTCACGCGGGTGAACAGGCGCGCCAGGTTGTCGGCAGCAAAGGCCACTTGCTCGCCCAAATGTTTCTTTATCAGCGGCGCAATCAGTTGCAGAAAGGCCGGGCTGCGCGCAAGTTGCATCTCGAACGACAGGCTCTGACTCTCGTGAATGCCCATGGAGCGTGCACGCCCCACGGGCAGGTACAGCGTGTCGCGCGGCAAGCGTTGTTCGTACCGGGCGTGGCCGGTTTCATGGATGATGCCCATCAAGCTGGGAGCGAAGGCGGTTGTGTTGTAGCGCGTGGTGATGCGCACATCTTGCGGCACACCGCCGCAAAACGGATGGGTGGAGATGTCCAAGCGGCCGGCTTCAAAGTCAAAGCCCAGTAGCCCCATCACGTCCACCCCAAGTGCGCGCTGATTGTCGATGGGGAAAGGTCCTGTGGCCTGAACAACTGCCACTTCGGACTCTTGCTTGGCGATCACCTTGCTGATCAGGTCGGGCAACCAGGTTTTGACATCTTCAAACAGCGCAGTAATGGCGCTCTCGGTCATGCCCGGCTCAAACTTGTCCATCAGGGCTTCATAGGGCGTGCTGCCTGTGGCATCGGCCAGAAACTTGGCTTCCTGGCGTGCCAGTTTGACGACCTCGCGGAAGTTGCCTAAGAAGCCTGGCCAGTCATTGGCCTTGCGTTGCGTGCGCCATGCGTGTTCGCAACGTGCACCAGCCAGGCTCTGCGCTTCCACCAAGTCCTGCGGCAGGCGATTGACCGTTGCCCATTCACGGCGCATTTCAACCAAGCTGGCTTGGTCGGTCTCTGACAAATCGCCTTGTTGCGCGGCTTCGAATTGCGCTTTCAGGGCAGGGTCGGTCAATGTCTGGTGCATCAGCACTTGCAGCTCGGCCATGGCCTCGGCGCGTGCCTCATTGCCTTTTGGCGGCATCATGGCGGCCTGGTCCCAACTGGCGATCGAGGCCAAATGGTTGAAGTGGTGGAGGCGTTTGAACGTGGCGTTCAATGGGGCCAGCGTGGGAGCAGTCATGGCGGTGGTGTCCTGTGTTGTGTCTTAAGGAACGGCGCGCGTCGGCACACTGCGGTTGCAGATATTGCTGTGCAGCGCGCTGCGCACGGCCCATCCGCCAATGGCGTGGCGGCTGGCTTCAATCAGCTTGCGCCAGGTGGTGGTGTCGGTGCGCATGATTTCAATGCTGGGCTGATCAGCTACGGGAATGTCGGCCAGCATGCGTGCGCGGGTGATGGGGATATAGGCCTCAGGTTTGTCATAAAAGCCCATGGCGCCGGGTCCCCGCGGCATGGAGGACAGCACGTCCATCCCCTTGACGATGCGGCCCACCACGGTGATGTTCAGGTCGAGGGCTCGCGGCGCCTGGCCGTTGATGGCGTAGAGGCTGGTGCCATTGCTGCTGTCCGGCTTGGTGCCGCGTGCCGCCCCCACCACACCATAGCAGTGCGCCAACCATGCCTTGTTTTTCGCCGGATCCGCCGCCACCGGCATGCCATCGATAAAGCCGCTGACCGGCGCCCAGCCATCAGCATCGGTAAACCGCGTGATCGCCAATCCTTTGAAGGGAATGGAAAACTCAGCTGGCAACGTGGCCAGAGCGGAGCCCAGGGGCTTGAGCTTGTCTTTTTCTTTTTCTTCGTCCGCCGGATCGGCCCACTGTGTGACGTAGTTGTCTTGCACGCGCACGACGGCGGAGCCGGTGTAATAGCCCTCACGCGTCAAGGTGCGGATGTTGGCCGCATGCTTGGGTGCAAAGCGCGGTGCCAGTTCCATGATGACTGCCTGACCGTTGATCTCCATCACCACCGTGTTCTCGGGGTCCAGGCGGCGCCAGTCGCTGGGCGTTGATTGTTTGATGATGTCGGCCTGGCTGATACGCCCGGCCGGAGCAGCCTGCGAACCAGAGTGACCCGCCAGCGCACATAGCGCTGCAATCGGTAAGCCTAAGAGTAACTTGAAGCCCATCATGAAAACCTTTGTTTACAGGAAGGCTTCAAGCATACCGTCAGTTCAGATCAAACCGCACACCTTGCGCCAGGGGCAATTCCCGCGAGTAATTGACCGTATTGGTCGCTCGGCGCATGTAGGCTTTCCAAGCGTCCGAACCGGATTCACGGCCACCGCCGGTTTGTTTCTCGCCACCAAACGCGCCACCAATTTCTGCTCCTGATGTGCCAATATTGACATTCGAAATGCCACAGTCCGAACCCGCAGCTGACATGAACTGTTCGGCCTCACGCACGTCGGTCGTGAAGATAGACGAAGACAAACCCTGGGGAACATCGTTGTTCAGCGCAATAGCCTCTGCCAGTTCGCTGTACTGCATCACGTACAAGATAGGCACAAAGGTTTCGTGGCGCACTACTTCGGTTTGCGCAGGCATTTGCACCAGGGCCGGGCGCACGTAGAAGGCTTGGGGAAAGCGCTCTTGCAGCGCGCGCTCGCCACCCGCCACCACACCACCTTGCGCCTTGGCTTGTTCCAATGCCGACTGCATGGCATCAAAAGCAGCGCCGTCGATCAGCGGGCCGACCAGCGTGCCCTCTTCCAACGGCGAGCCAATCGTGAAGCTGGCAAAGGCACGGGTCAACTTTGCCACCAAATCTGCGTGCACCGATTTGTGCACGATCAGGCGGCGTGCTGTGGTGCAACGCTGACCGGCGGTGCCGGCTGCGGCAAAGGCTACGGCGCGAACCGCCATGTCCAGGTCGGCCGAGGGAGCAACGATGATGGCGTTGTTGCCACCGAGCTCCAGCAGGCTGCGGCCAAAACGTGCGGCTACGCGGGGGCCTACGGTTTGGCCCATGCGGGTGCTGCCGGTGGCCGACACCAGTGCCACTTTGTTGTCGTCCACCAGGGCTTGGCCTACATCCGCGCGGCCCATCACCAACTGCGACAGATCAGCGGTGCGGTCTGCACCAAATCGCGCGCAGGCACGGTCAAACACGGCTTGGACACCCAGCGCACACAGCGGGGTTTTTTCTGATGGTTTCCACACCACGGTGTCGCCACAGACCAGGGCCAACGCGGCATTCCACGCCCACACGGCGACCGGAAAGTTGAACGCGGTGATAACACCCACCACGCCCAGCGGATGCCATGTTTCCATCATGCGGTGGCCGGGGCGCTCGGACGCAATGGTCAGGCCGTACAGCTGGCGCGACAGGCCCACGGCAAAGTCGCAGATGTCGATCATCTCTTGCACTTCGCCCAGGCCCTCGGACAGGACCTTGCCTGCTTCCAGCGATACCAGTGTGCCCAGAGCTTGCTTGTATTCGCGCAACTCTTCACCCAGCAGGCGCACCAGCTCACCGCGCTGCGGTGCGGGCACCGTGCGCCACGTTTGGTGGGCGGCATGGGCGCGGGCGATGGTGGCGGCCACTTCGGTCAAAGCCGTTTCGTGCACCTGGCCCATTGCAGCGCCGTCAATCGGTGAGCGGGATGGCAACGCGCCACCGGTATAGGCGCTGGCGGGCACGCCCAAGCGTGTAAGCAGGGCTTGGATGCTGTCGGTAGAGGTAGACATAGGGTCTCCGTGCGATGGGGTGTTCAAGTTGAGAGTGGTTTGCTTAACCGATGGACTCGACTTGGCGTGATTGTTGGTACGCCTTGCCAAAGCGGTTGGCCAGGAAAGCTGGCAACTCTACCTGTTCCTGGCGGATGAAACCAGACTGCGGCAATTTGCCCTCGCGGAACAAATCAACAGCCGCGCAGATGCCGGCGGCGGTGGTGATCTGGATGGCGCTCAAGGGCGCTTTTTCGTCGCGGTCGGCAAAAATCTTGCGGGCAAAAACTTCTTGCACCAGTTGGCCGTCGCGCTCGCCGCTGACAGTCACAAACACCAATACGACGTCCTGCATCGTCAGAGGAATGGAGCGCCGCAGAATGTCTTTGAGGGTCTCCTGGTCGGACTTCATGCCCAACTCTTGCAGCAGCATCTTCATGATGTCACAGTGGCCGGGATAGCGCACAGTCTTGTAATCCAGCGTTTCGACCTTGCCCTTCAGCGTTTCGCACAGCGTGCCCAGACCGCCGGAGGTGTTGAAGGCTTCGTATTCGGTACCGTCCAGTGAAAAATGCTCCATGCCTTCCAGCGGCAGCACTTCGATGATTTCACCGTCGCGAATGGCTTCGCATGGATGGCAGTATTCATTGATCAGGCCGTCCACGCTCCAGGTCAGGTTGTATTTCAGTGAGTTGGTAGGAAAGGCTGGCAGGGCGCCCACGCGCATTTTGACTTCGTGCAGTTTGCTGAACTTTTTGCTCAGGTGGTGGGCCACGATACCGATGAAGCCGGGCGCCAGGCCGCACTGCGGCATGAAGGCGGTCTTGGCGCCTTCGGCCATGCGCATGATGTCGCGGGTGGCGGCCACGTCTTCGGTCAAATCAAAGTAGTGGCAACCGGCTTCCAGGGCCTGTGTCGCAGCCATGGTGGCAAGGTGGTAGGGCAGGGCGTTCACTACGGCGTCGTAACCCTTGAGCGCGGCACGCAGGGCGGTCGCGTCTGAGGTGTCAATCTTTGCTACTTCCAAAGGCAAATGGCGAAGCTTTTTGAGAGCTTCTTCGCTACGGTCCACGACCTTGACCTGGTAGTCACCGGAACCCGACAACAAGGTTGCAATTGTTTGGCCAATGTGGCCCGCACCCATTAGAACAACGCGCATGAAAATCTCCTGGTAATAAGCTTTGATAGGAGAAGTCTAGGTCTGGTATCGGACGAATTAGTTAGACAATTTGACGAATTGTTTGGTATTGCAGACGAATCGACATATCATTTCGTCACAATGAATGATTGCCTGCCATGAGTGACCAACTGGACCGCGATCTGATCGCTCTGCTACAGGCCAACGCCCGCGCATCTACCGCCGACCTGGCCCGCAAACTGGGCACGGCACGGACCACGGTGCTGGCACGACTGAGTCGCATGGAGCGCGAAGGTGTCATTGCCGGCTATACGGTGCGTTTGGGTCAGGACGTGCGTGACCAGGGTCTGCAAGCTTTCGTCGGCATCACCGTGCAGCCCAAGGCCGGCAGAGAAGTGGTGCGCCAGATCTCGCGCATGCCCGAGGTGCGCCAACTGTGCGCGGTCAGCGGCGAGTTTGATTACGTTGTCCTGCTGCGCGCCGAGTCTGCCTTGCGCATGAATACGCTGTTGGACGAAATGGGCAATTTCGATGGCGTGGTAAAGACCACTACATCGGTAGCGCTGGAATGGAAGATCGATCGGACTTAAATGCCGCCGCTTACAATCTCCCCACCAGGCCAACAGCTACTGCCAGCCTGTAAACGCTAGGGGTGCTGGTCGTCGTGAGACGGTCGGCTGAGATAACACCCTGGAACTTGATCAAGGTAATACTTGCGCAGGGAAGCGTGGTGAGAAAATGCCATTGCTCCAACTATGGAGCGTAGTGGCCCACCTACTATTCGCATCCCTGCCATCGAACAAAAAAAGGATATGCGATGGCGCTCCGTCTGAATCTCAAGCTCTCCCCAAGTGCCGCCACGTTAGCTGTGTTATTTGCCGCGCCCGTTTGGGCGCAACAAACGCAAAGTCTGCAGGGCATCACGGTGACCGGCAAATCGGCACCCGTGCTGGACATTGTCCGCACGGACGTAGGCGGCTTGAGCTTAACACTGCTGCAGACGCCGCAAAGCATTGCGGTGCTGGGTGCCGATCTGTTGGCCGCCACTGCATCCAGCAGCCTGTCGCAGGCCATCAAATTGGATGCTTCGCTGTCGGACAGCTACAACACCACGGGCTACATCGAAGGCCTTTCGGTGCGTGGCTTTTTGCTGGACCAAAACAACAACTATTTGCGTAACGGTCTGCCCGTATCGAACTACGCTCCCGTCGCGTTGGAAAACAAAGAGCGCATTGAAGTATTGAAGGGGGTGGCCGGGCTGCAAGCCGGTGTATCGGCACCGGGTGGCCTCGTCAACTATGTGACCAAGACACCGCAGCCGGGTAACTTCAGCACCGTGCTTTTGGGCGGCGATGACACGGGCGGCAGCAAGGTGCATCTGGACCACAACACCCATTGGGACGATACCGGCGTACGTTTCAACCTGGCGACCGAAAACCTGCACACGGTGTTCGACCGCGCCGAAGGTAAACGCGAGTTCGCCAGCTTGGTCTTGGCCACCCAAGTCGCCAGCACAACCAAGCTCACTGTGGATATGGAATACCACCACAAGAAGCAACCATCGGTGCCGGGCTTGGGGCTGTTGGATGCCAATGGAGACGGTGTGGGCGACACATTACCAGCCAGCAACTATTCGCGCCTCAACCTGAACAGCCAAAGTTGGTCGCTACCATTTGAAGCCACCAGCACCCATGCACAGATACTGGTTGACCACCAGATCACTGAGTACTGGAAGTCCCATTTTGGCCTGAGCACACAGCGCACGATCGTGCAAGACCGGTTAGCCTTTCCCGATGGTTGCAGTACTGGCCCCAACTACGTCTACCCCGGGTTGTGTGGCAACGGCGATGTAGACATTTACGATTACCGCAGTGAAAACGAAGGCCGTAGCACTTGGGCGTGGGACGCAAACATGCAAGGCAAGGTGATGGCGGGTGGCGTAGTGCACCAATTGACCATGGGTTTGAGTGGCCGCAATGCACGCACCGACCTTGCGCCAAAGCAGGCGTATAACTTTGTCGGCACGACCAATATCAACACGCCGATCGCGCTACCAGCCGATGGCACGGCCAACGACCTCAACACCAACAGCCGAGAAAGTGCCGTCGACGGCTATGCATCGTTGAGCAGTGACCTCACCGAAAGCGTGCGCAGCTTTTTGGGCTTTCGCACCTCGCGTTTGAACCGCAACAGCGAACGCAGCGACGGCTCACGCGCCATTGCCATAGAACAAATCGTCACCACACCGTGGGCCGGCCTGTCTTGGACGCCCGCGGCCAGCACCATGTTTTACGCAACGTGGGGCCAAGGCGCCGAGCTCGAAGCCGTGCCCAACCGCCCCAGCAAATTTGTCAATGCTGGCGAAGTGTTGCCCGTGCTTAAGAGCGAGCAGACTGAGCTGGGCCTCAAGTGGCAAGCCCTCCCACGCATGCTGGTGACGGCCGCGGCCTTCAACATCAGCAAACCCTATGCGGATGACCGGGCTACGGCCAGCGGCGTGCCGCTGCGGTTTGCGGGCGGCAAGACGGCACGGCACCGCGGCTGGGAGTTGATGGCTGTGGGGCAGGCCAGCAAACAACTGTCTGTGCAGGCCAGCTTCATGGTGATTGACGCCAAGTACACCGAAGCCCTTGACCCTACGCTGGTCGGTCAACAGGTCACCAATGTGCCCAAGACCAAGACCTCGCTGTTTGCGGACTACAAGTTCACGACCATGCGTGGCGTATCGGTCAACGCGTTGCTGACCCACGAGAGTGGCAAAACCGTTACATCCGATGGCGCTGTGGGCTTGCCTGCTGCCTGGCAACTCGATGCAGGCCTGCGCTACCAGAACCGTTGGATTGGCAAGTCCACGCTGTGGAGCCTCAATGTTGAGAACCTGACAGACCGAAACTATTGGCGCGAGGCGCCGACGCAGTATTGGGGAGGCACCTATTTGTTCCCTTCCACGCCGCGCACCGTGCGGGCGCGGGTTACGTTCGAATTTTGAGACCTTGCGGGTCAGACTACTCGCACACCGATGTGCTCTGACCCCAACTGATTATGGAGCCCCGCCTCATATGCCTGATCGGCGCGGAGTGCACCGGCAAGACCACACTGGCCCAGGAATTGGCACAGGAGATGTGCGGCTTGTGGGTGCCCGAGTATGTGCGGCACTTCACCCAGTTGCAGGGCCGCACACCCCATCGCGCGGAGCAGTTGCACATCCTGCAAGAGCAACTGCGCACGCAGACCGAGGCGTTGGGCCTGGCACGCCAGCAGGGGCAGCGCTGGGTGTTTTGCGACACCGCACCGCTGCTCACGGCCGTCTACAGTGACTGCGTCTTTGCCGATACATCGATGTATCCGCAGGCGCGCAGCCTGCACGCCCGCTACGCCCTGACCCTGTTCCTGCAGCCTGACATACCCTGGCACGCCGACGGTCTGCAGCGCGACGGGCCAGAAGCCCGCGCCGCCGTGCACCGGGCGATAGAGCGCGC
>JBBQBG010000019.1:0-31227 GCA_038317285.1 Burkholderiales bacterium
GTGGAGCGGGTTTTCCTGGCGCAAATGGCCCAACGCCTGCAAGACCGTCGCACGGCGGGCGAAGATGGCGGGCAGACGCCGATACAGGCCTGGTTGCGTGAAGTGCTGCCCGATGTTGGTGCCGCGCAAATCCAGCAAAGAGCCGAACAGGCGCAGGAAAATTTAAGCGTTAGCAACGCGGTAATGTCCTTGCGCGCCATCGGCGATGCGGATTGGTCGGGCATCATTTCACGCACCAGCGCACTGATGCAATTGATGTTGACATCCAGTCTGTTTTCCGCAGAGGATGATGCAACGCGCGACCAAACCTTGCATGCAATCGAGAGGCTGGCCCGACGCAGCGGCCTGAGCGAGGTGTCCGTCGCGCAAGCGTTGCTGAAGCTGATGCACCCCATGGATGGCCCAGACGGTGGAACCACCGAGGTCGCCCACCATTGGCTGCGCGGTGCGGGTCAATCCGCTCTGATGCATTCCATCGGTTTGCCAGACCGGGCGAGCTTTTTTTGGCAGAACCGTGTTCGCCGGGTGGCCCTGCCGGCCTACCTGTTGGTTATGGCGGGAGCGCTGTGCCTGCTGGTGTGGTGGCTGTTGCACCACGGTCTGAAGACCTCCGGCGCACCAGACCATGCTTGGTTGATAGCTGTGTCTGTGCTGGCGATGCTGTTTCCGGCGTCCGAGGCCGTGGTAGCCGTGTTCAACCGGATGATCAGTGAATCTGCCCGTCCGCACCATTTGCCGCGGCTGGCGCTGGCCGAGGGGATCCCGCCGGAGCACCGGGTGCTGGTGGTGATTCCCGGAATGCTGACCGCCGCTGCGTCCACCCACGATTTGGTGCACCACCTGGAGTTGCACTACCTTGCCAACCCGGAGCAGGAGGCGCAGTTTGCGCTGTTGACCGATTGGGCCGATGCAGATACGGCTCAACTCGCCACCGATAGCGCGCTGCTGTCGCTGGCGCAGCAGCAGATTGAAGATCTCAACAGTCGCCATCCACGACCCCAGAGCGATGCCGATGCGGAATTCAACCCTACTCCGCGTTTCATTTTGCTGCACCGCCATCGCCATTTGAGCGTCACGGAACAGCAGTGGATAGGTTGGGAGCGCAAGCGGGGCAAATTGGAGCAGTTGGTCGAGACATTGGCCACCGGCGCAAACACCTTCTTTTTCGATCTGGGACAAGCCTCGCGCCTGGCAAGCAATATCCAATACATCGTGACGTTGGACAGCGATACCCTCTTGCCACCCGGACGGTTGCGCGAACTGGTCAGTGTGGCGGCTCACCCGCACAACCTGCCACGGCTGGATGCGGATGGGCGCAGGGTGGTCAGCGGCTATGGCATCCTGCAGCCGCGCATCATGACTCCTTTGCCGGGTGCTGGACATGCCACGCCTTTTCACTGGCTGTTTGCCGGTCAGTGTGGCATAGACCCCTACAGTGCCGCCAGTTCCGAGGTCTACCAGGATCTCTTTGCCGAGGGTACGTTTTCTGGCAAAGGATTGCTTCACGTACAGACACTGCATGCCGTGCTTTCGGGTCGCTTACCAGAAGGTCAGATATTGAGCCATGACCTGCTGGAAGGATCGATTGCGCGCTGTGCTGCCGTTACCGACATTGCCGTCATTGAGGATGCTCCGTTCCATGCCGATGTGGCCAGTGCGCGGGTGCACCGATGGACGCGCGGCGATTGGCAGTTGCTACCCATTTTACTGGCCGCACTCATGCGACCACGGCAGTACGGCATACGCGCCGTCAATGTGTGGAAGATGTTGGACAACCTGCGCCGCTCGCTGGTTGCACCCCTGTCACTGGTCTTGTTGCTGGCGGCGCTGGCGGGTGGCGCGGTGCCTCCGTGGACCGCATGCATTTTGGTGTTCCTGGCGTTTTCTGCTGGGCCTTTGATGGGCGCACTTGCCGGATTTTCTCCACGCCAGGTGGACTTCGCCAAGCGGCGATTCTTTGTCAAGGCTGCCATCGATCTGGGGCGCGCACTGTGCGGCGGCGTTTGGCACGTCGCACAGCTGTTACAGCAGTCAATTCTGGCGGTCGACGCCATTGCGCGCGCGTTGTACCGGACATTTATCAGCCGGCGCCAATTGTTGCAGTGGACAACCGCTGCCGTGTCACAAGCCAAGGCCAGAACCTCGCTGACGGCCATTGTGCGCTTGCACTGGCTAGAGCCTGTGACCGCCGCAGCCTTGCTTGCGCTGCTATTGTTGGCTGAAACACCGCACCCGGTATTCGCATTGGCGCTCTGCACCTTGTGGGCCGGGGCGCCCGTCTGGACGTGGTGGGCCAGTCGGCCGCGTCCTCCCGCGACCGATGCGATGCTGTCAGCCCAGGATGCCACCTACCTGGATGGCATTGCACGCGATACCTGGCGCCTTTTCGAGCGCTGTGTCGGGGCAGAAGACAACCACTTGCCGCCCGATAACCTGCAGCTCGTTCCGCACGATATCGTTGCGCACCGTACATCCCCCACCAATATTGGCCTTTACTTGCTGAGCGTCGCCTGCGCCCGCCAGTTTGGCTGGATCGGTACGCAAGACATGCTGGCGCGTCTGGACGCTACGCTGGCAACACTGTTGAAACTGGAGCGGCACCGCGGTCACTTCCTGAACTGGTACGACACGCAAAGTTGTGCACCGCTGCTGCCAATGTATGTGTCTACCGTTGACAGCGGCAATCTCACAGGCCATTTACTGGCTGTGGCCCAGGCTTGTCTGGAGTTGGCCCAAGCGCCCCTGGACAACGCTGCCGGGTTGCGTGCCATAGCCAGGTCGCGCGCGCGCATGGCGCCGCTGCTGGCCCAGCGACCCCATTTGCCGCCTACCCAGCGTGAGGCATTGCGCTGGATGTTGGCGGACCACCGGGCAACCCTGCATTCTGTCGCTCTGGACCAAGATGCCATTGCGGCCCAAGCGGCGCAACGGCTGCGCGAACTGGCCCGTGTGTATGCTGATCTGGCGTGGCAAGCAGATTTCACCTTCTTGTACCACCGTAAACGCCGGTTGTTTCATATTGGCTACCGCGTGGCGGAGCACCAACGCGATGCCGCCTTTTACGACTTGCTGGCATCGGAGTCGCGCCTGACCAGTCTGCTGGCCATTGCAAAGGGCGACGTACCCGTGCGGCACTGGGCTTCACTGGGGCGTCCCTTCTTTGCGGTCGGAACCAGTGTCGGCTTGCGTTCCTGGACGGGTTCAATGTTCGAATACCTGATGCCGACCCTGGTGCTGGCCGAACCCCGGGGTAGCGTCTTGCAGGCGGCCTGCCAAGCAGCACTGCGAGAGCAAATCCAGTTCACGCGAGCGCAAGGGCTGCCGTGGGGCATATCGGAGTCGGCCTACGCTGCCAGCGACCATACGCTGGCTTACCAGTACGCACCACAAGGTGTGCCACGGCTGGCGCTGCGTCGCACACCCCCTGATGAATTGGTCATCGCACCGTATGCCACGGCACTGGCAGCCTTGATTGCACCGCGCTGCGCGGCCGACAACTTCAGGATTCTCGAAGATCTGGGTGCCCGCGGTCGCTATGGATTCATCGACGCACTCGACTACACGGCGGCGCGCCGGGTAGATGGCAGGTCCTTCTCGGCGGTCGACACGGTCATGGCCCACCACCAGGGCATGAGCATCGTCTCCTTGGCGCACGCGCTGCTCAATGGGCCGGCCCAACGCTGGGGTATGGCCAACGCATCGATTGAGTCGGTGGCCTCGTTGCTGCATGAGCCCTTGCCGCGCGCAGTGTCCTTGCTGTACGCGCCTACCGAAGCGTCCCGACCCATGGCCCAACAGCGGCGCCGGGTGCCCAGTCTGTTGCGTGAGGTATTGCCCGGCATCGGTGCGGTGGAGCCTACCCACCTGCTCTCCAATGGTCGCTACAGCGTGGCCCTGCGCGCCAATGGCGCGGGCTGGAGCCGTTGGGGCCAGACGGGCGTTACGCGCCAGCGCGACGATGCTCTGCGGGACGATCGCGGCAGCTTTTTGTACCTGCGCTGGGACCGTCAGCGAGACCCCGTGTCGTTGACGCAGCACCCGGCGCCTGACCCCAATGCAAGCTACCGCAGCGTCTTCCATGCCGACCGCGTGTGTTTCGACACCACCTGGCCCGACATGCATGCGCAGACCACCGTATGGGTCAGCCCGGAAGACGATATTGAATTCCGCATGGTCGAGTTGCGCAACGACAGTGACAAGACCCTGGATCTGGAAGTCATCTCGGCTTTCGAGCCGACCTTGGCAGACCGCCTGGCCGATGAAGCCCACCCGGCGTTTACCAATTTGTTTGTGCGTGCCGAATGGCTGGTCACACACCAGTCTTTGTTGTTCGAGCGCAAGCCGCGTCTGCCCACTGAACAGAGCCTGCAAGCAGCACACTTTTTGACCACAACAGATTCACGTATAGAAGGGGTCTCGATCCAGACGGACCGTCAACGCTGGTTGGGGCGTAACCACAGCACCGCCAACCCTCTGGCATCGTTCGATCCCTTGCCGGAAACGACCACTGAAACGAGCAAGGTTCTGGTCACCGGTCTCGACCCGGTGTGCGCTCTGGCGGTGCGGGTCCGCATTGCGCCCAAGGCCCGCATCCACCTCACGTTTGCGACCGCGGTGTCTGAAAACGGTGCGACCCTGCGCGCCGTGATCGACAAGTACCGCCAGACCAACAATGTCAAGCGCGCGTCATTGATGTCAGCCACATTGATGGGCATACGGTTGCGCGGATTGCGTGTCAGCGCCGAAAACTTTGCGGCCATGCAGACACTGACCACAGCCCTGGTTCTGACGCTAACCCGCCCCTCCAAGCGCCTGCTCGCCGCCACCAACATGAAACCGGGTGTCTGTGACCGACGCTTGTTGTGGCGCTTCGGCGTTTCGGGCGACCGGCCACTGATCCTGGTGTCGGCCGGCGTATTGGAGGGCCTGGGTTTGCTGCGCGTCATGGCGCAGGCGCTGAATCTGTGGGCCTGGGGCGGCATTGCATGCGATCTGGTGGTGGTTAACTCCGAGCCCGCGTCGTACGACATGGCATTGCAGCGCGAAATTGCGGCGCTGCGGGACCGCCACCTGTTTGACACCGGTGCGCCATCGCGACCCTCCATCACCGGCTTTGTGCTCTTGCGTGCCAATGAGGTGACCGCAGACGAACTCAGTACGCTCAAGGCGCATGCGCGGGTGCGCTTCCATGCCGATGGACGCCCCCTGGTGCACCACGTGCGCGAATGGGCTGCACTGCATGAGCAAGCCTTGGACGAGCGCCAGGCGACGTCTGGTGTGGGCGTGCTGGCAAGTGCCCGCATGGGCCTCACGGTGACCGCACCAAAGGGCATTTTTCTACCGGAATCCGGAGAATTTGCTTTCACCGTTGGCACCGGTGTGCGGCCCCTGAAGCCCTGGATCAACGTGCTGTCCAACCCGCACTTTGGCGCGCAACTGTCTGAGGCCGGTAGCGGCTACTCCTGGGCGCTTAATAGCCGTCTGAACCAGTTGACGGCATGGTCCAACGACGCGGTTGCAGACCCGCCCTCAGAATGGTTCTTGCTGCAAGACACCAAGACCTTGAAGGTCTGGAGCGTAACGCCCAATGCATGGGGTGCTGACGCAAGCAAATACCAGGTTCGCCATGGCCAAGGCTATAGCGTTATCAGCCACAGCAACGAAAGCCTTGATATCAGCGCAACTTGGTGCGTAGACCCTCAAACATCGGTCAAGCAGATCACAATCACGGTCACCAATAACGGCTCCAAGCCGGTGCACTTGCGCGTCATCGGAATGGCGGAGTGGATGATGGGAGCCAACCGCGCAGACCGCGGCACGGTGCAGACGGATTTCTGTCGACAGCGCATGGCCGATGGCAGCCTCTCGGTTTTGCTGTGCACGCAGCGCGAGCGCTCGGCGGGCTTTGGGGAGGGCACCGCATTCTTGAGCCTCGCGGCTGACGCCGATGGAGAGGACGACTGGACTTGCGACCGCCGCGAGTGGTTTGATGCGAGGGGCCACTTCGAGCTACCCGACCAATTCAGCCGCCGCAGCGGCATTGGTCTGGACCCTTGTGCAGTCCTCTCGTCGCGTATGGTTGTTAGTGCCGGCGCGTCTGGCGAGCGGGTCTTCATGCTGGGTTATGCCCAGAGCGCCGATGCAGCGCTGGTGCTGGCAACCGTGGCCGCAGCGCAGTCGGCCGGACAGCGTCTGCAGGCGGTCCGCGACATGTGGGACCAGTTGTTGGGTGCCACCACGGTCCAGACACCCGACCCCCTGTTTAATGCCATGGTTAACCGCTGGTTGTTATACCAAACGGTGACCTGCCGCCTGTGGGCCAAGGCCGGCTTCTACCAAGCGGGCGGCGCAACCGGCTTTCGCGACCAGTTGCAGGACGCCATGGCATTGGCCTGGGCGGCGCCCCATATGCTTCGGCACCAGATCGTGCTGTGCGCATCGCGCCAGTTTGAACAGGGCGACGTGCAGCACTGGTGGCACGCGCCACAAGGCGCCGGGGTACGCACCCACTTTTCGGATGATCTGTTGTGGCTTCCTTATGCTTGCACGCGCTATGTCAATACGACCGGCGACCTGGCGTTGCTGGACCAACAGGTGCCATTTTTGGAGGGTGCCGCCATTCCGGAAGGCGCCGAAGACGCCTACTACTCGCCTGGCATCAGCCCGCACTCTGCGTCGATCTATGACCATGCCGCACGTGCCATTGACCACAGCTTGCGGGTTGGTGTGCATGGCTTGCCCTTGATGGGCAGTGGTGACTGGAACGACGGCATGAACCGTGTCGGTATCGAAGGCCGCGGTGAGTCTGTGTGGCTGGCCTGGTTTTTGTGCCGGCTCGTGGCCGACTTTGTACCCCTCGCGCGGGAACGTGGCGAAGTGGCGCGCGTTCAGGCGTGGGAGCAAGCCATCAAGGGATGGAAGGCTGCACTGCAAGGCCCGGCGTGGGACGGGCGTTGGTTCAAGCGCGCTTTCTTTGACGACGGCCAGCCCTTGGGCGCCAGCGGCAATGCAGAAGCCCGTATCGACCTGATCGCGCAGGCCTGGTCTGTGCTCTCGCAGGCAGCGCCGGTGGACATGCAAAGCATGGCGCTCACCGCCATGGATGCGCAGTTGGTCGATGCCGAGAACGGCCTGATCAAGCTGCTTGATCCCCCGTTCAGCGAGGCGCTTCCCAGTGCGGGCTACATACAGGCCTACCCCCCGGGGATTCGTGAAAACGGTGGCCAATACTCACACGCCGGAGTCTGGGCGCTGATGGCCCAGGCCGCACGCGCCAAGGACGCGCAACACCCCGCTGGCGGTGGTGATGACCCCTACCGTTACTTCACCTATCTGAGCCCTGCACACCGCGCCAACCACCTCACCCGGGGCACTGCCTACGCCATAGAGCCCTATGCCATGGCGGGAGACGTTTATTCGCAACCGCCCTATGTGGGGCGTGGTGGCTGGAGCTGGTACACAGGCGCCGCGGCCTGGATGCACCGCGCGGCCATTGAATCCATTTTTGGCTTGCAACTGGGGGCTAACGAGTTGGTATTTCAGCCCTGTCTGCCATCGCACTGGGATCGTGCCGAGATGACGTTGGTGCGCGGCACGCGCAGCATGCGCTTCATCTTCATGCAGGCCAATCTGGGCGATGCGCTGGATGCCACAACCGCCCTGCACGCCCAGGCGCTGCGACCCGGTCAATCTCTGCGCTGGGGCGATCTGGCGGGGGACGCCTGTTTCGTGATTCCACTGAAAACGGAGTGATGTATCGGATTTGCACCTAAGGTGTTGCTCTGTGCGCTAGCACACGGACAGAAATTCCAGGCATTTTTATAGTTGTGTGGTCCGTCTGGTACCTTTAGAATTTATTACTTATTTAGGAAACATATTATGAAAATCCGCCAAACTCTTGCAATCGCCATTTCCGCTGTTGTTATGCTCACCGCTACCGGTTGCGCGGTTCAACGCGGCCAGGAAACTGTCGGCGCCTATGTTGATGACGCAGGCATCACCACTCTGGTCAAGACCCGTTTCATTGAAAACAAGCAAGTTGATGCTGCTTCGATCAAAGTGGAAACACTCAACGGCACCGTGATGTTGTCCGGTTTCGCCAAGAACGGCGCAGAGCGTAATACCGCTGAAGCCATTGCCCGCGGTGTCAAGGGCGTGGTCTCGGTTCGCAATGAGATCGCTGTCCGTCCGTAATTGCTGACTTAGAAAAAGCCCCAGGTTCCGTTTCGGAACCTGGGGCTTTTTTACGTCCGGCGATTGAGCGCGCCGCTTGTTGGTGTTGTCTATTGTGGCCTTTGCACCAGGAACTGCGACAACTCTTGCAGCACCGCCTGTACTGCGCGGTTGGCTGCATCAACACCCGCGCGCGGATCATCGCTGCTGGCCGCGGTCTGGTTGTCAAGCGTGCGCCATGCCACAACCTTGCGGGTTTTCTCGTCCACCAGGTAAACCCGTAGCGTGAATTGCACCGTGCTAGGCTTGGTTTGAAAGTCTTGTTGCAGACGGACAATTTCTGTATCCAGGCGCAGTTCGCCACCGGCGGAGCCCGGTGTCATCACCACGGCCTTGAATGCGCCGGTTTGTTCCAGGGCTGCAACCATCAGCGGCCCCAGCATGCGGGCGGGTGCGTCGATCCATTCGTTGTGCGAAAAATACTCTAGCCGATGTGGTTCGCGCACGTAGATGATGCGTTGGCTGTCAAAACCCGATGCTGCCCGCACCGGGCTGATGACCAGCGTCGGTGCATTGGCCAGTGGGCTGCGGGCTGCACTGGAAGGAACGGCGGGGCGAGCGGTTTCCAATGCGTAATAGCTTGGCGGCGAGGTGGACTTGGGCTGCAACAAACTGCAGGCGCTCAAGCCAAGAGCAGCCATGCAAAAGCCCAGCATGCGTGTCCGGCGCAGGGTAGTCGGTTTCATGGGCAGGTGTTTCATGGTTTTTCTTCCTGTTCGCCGGGTCCACTGGGCACCGGTGTGCGGCCGAATATGAGCCCACTGGGGTCACGCGTGGTCTGGTCGCTGAGGCGTTTGAGCGAATTGCTCAGGCTGCCGAGTTCGCCTAGCAGATGTTCGATTTCCGGCAAGGTTTCCGAACCCAGGCGCTTGACGCCGGCACCCAGACCGTCGGCTGCCTTGGACGCGCTGGCTCCGGCGTTGGACAGGTCAGTACCCATCTTCCCGATGGAGTCTGCGCTGCGACCCACGCGGTCTATCAGGGGGCCGAGCTTGGCCGTTGCCTGTGCGGTGTTGCCCAGAATGTTCTTGAACGCGCTCTGGTTTTCCGGGCTCAGGACGGCGTTGATGTTGTTCGAGGTGCTGTCGAGCTTGCCCAGCACGCTGGTCAACACGTTCTCCAGCCGCGCGCTTAGCGAGGGCTTGGTCTGGATGACCGGATAGCGATTGGGTGCTACGGCGCGCAGTGGTGGCGAGTTGAGTGCGCCGCCGCTGAGCTCCACATAGGTAATACCGGTCAGGCCCTGGGTCTTGAGCACCGCTATCGTGTCTTCTTTGACCGGCGCTCCGCGCTCTATCGCAAACGACAGAATCACGCGTTCGGGGTTGGCACGGTCCAGATCGATGCGGCTCACTTTTCCGATATCCACGCCGTTGTATTTCACCGGAGCATTGAGGTTGAGGCCTGCCACCGATTCGTTTTCTATGGCCCAGAACGTGTCATATTCCTTTTGCCATGCCCCACCGGAAGCGAGCCACAATGCACCCGCAATCAGTGCGGCGCCCAGCACGATGACAAAGGCGCCCACAATGGAAAAGTTCACTTTGGTTTCCATGGTGTGGTCTCCTGGGTAGGGTTCAACTGTTTGGCTTGTTGCTGGGCACCGCGTCCACGCGGTCCGTCAAAGAAGGTCTTGACCAAAGGGTTGTCGGTGCCCGCAAGTTCCTGCATGGATGCGACCGCCTGCACAGTGCCATCACCCAGTACGGCCACCCGGTCTGCCACCTGCCACAGCAGGTCCAGGTCGTGCGTGATCATCACCACTGTCAGTCCGTACAGATCGCGCAACGTGCGCACCAGGTCGTCCACGCCTGCGGCGCTGCTGGGGTCCAGGCCGGCGGTGGGCTCGTCCAAAAACAGCAGTTCTGGGTCCAGCGCCAGCGCCCGTGCCAATGAGGCCCGCTTCATCATGCCGCCGCTCAGCTCGGAAGGGTATTGGTCTGCAACCTCGGGCCGCAGACCGGCCATGGACAGCTTCCATCGCGCAATCTCGTCAATCAACGCACTGCTCAAGTCGGTATGCTCGCGCAGCGGCAGGCCGATGTTTTCCAGTACCGTCAGCGAGCCGAACAGGCCGCCGTGCTGGAACATCACACCCCAGCGCTGGCGCAACTCCAGCGCTGCGGCTTCGTCTATGCCGTCTAGTGGCGTGCCCAGGATGCGGATCGTGCCTTGCGTGGGCTTTTGCAACAAAATCATCTCGCGCAGCAGTGTGGATTTGCCCGAGCCGCTGCCACCAATCACCGCAAATATCTCGGCACGGCGCACGCTCAGGTTGACGCCGTTGTGCACCACATGGTCGCCAAAGCGCGTCACCACGTCTTGCATTTCTATGACGGCCTCGTCGGCATTCTGGGTAGTGGGCATCTCAGAGGTCCAGGATGCTGAAGGCAATGGAAAACAATGCGTCCGCCACGATCACCAGAAAAATCGACTGCACCACGCTGCGTGTCGTCTGCAGGCCTACGCTGTCCGCGCCGCCGTGGGTTCTGAAGCCCTGAAAGCAACCCACCACACTGATGATGATGGCAAACACTGGGGCCTTGGCAATACCCACCATATAGGAAGTCACGCTGACCGCCTTGCCCAAGCGGTCCAGGAATTCGACATAGCTAACATCCAGCTGCGTGCGCGCCATGACCATGCCACCTGCCACGCCCAGTACGTCTGCAAAAACGGTCAGCAAGGGCAGGGCGATGACCAGGGCAATCACCTTGGGTACCACCAAAAGCTCCATCGGCGCGATGCCCAGCGTGCGCATGGCATCTATCTCTTCGGTCACTGCCATGGTCCCGATTTGTGCGGCAAAAGCCGAGCCTGATCGCCCCGCAATTGTGATGGCGGTGATCAGCGGCGCAAATTCGCGCAGCATGGACAAACCCACCAGGTCAGCGACAAAAATATTGGCACCGTACTGCCGTAACTGGTCTGCCCCCTGGTAGGCCACCACCACGCCCAGCAACAGTGCCAACATCCCGACGATAGGCAGCGCGTCAAAGCCAGCCCTGCGGATGTTGAAAAAAATAGGCCTCCAGCGCATGCGCGTGGGGTGCACCACACAGGCGGCAAATGCCGCAGCGCTTTCCCCTACAAAGCCCAGCATGGCATAAAACTGTTCCCACGCGGAGGCTGCTTGTTGACCTACACGCTCCAGCAGCTTCGGTTCGGGTTTGGTTGGTACTGCGGGCTCTTTCGCCTGTGCTGCCTCATGTTCGGTTACGGCTTTCAGCAGGCCTGCGTACTCCGGGTGCAGGCCTTGCAATGTGGCCTCGGCCCCGCTGGCCCTTAGGCGTGTCAGTAATTTGTTCAGCAACCACGCGCCGGCCGTGTCGAGTGCGTCAATACCGGCTGCGTCGATCGTGCCGCCCCCGGGGGAGTCGAGCTTGAGGCTGTCCAACTGCG
This sequence comes from Burkholderiales bacterium, assembly GCA_038317285.1. GTDB lineage: Bacteria > Pseudomonadota > Gammaproteobacteria > Burkholderiales > Burkholderiaceae_C > Allorhodoferax. The sequence goes on from JBBQBG010000019.1 coordinate 11,635, forward strand.
CGGAGACTGCACCCAGACCGCGGGCTTTCCAGCCACCGCACAAGGTCAGGGTATCGGGGCTGGACTGTGTGGCGCTGGCGCGCGCATCGCTGTTCATAGGTGGGGGTGAGCTTAGGCCGCACCCAATTTTCTGTTTGTACGCGAGCGAACAGAACTCTTCCCGAAATCAGCGCAAGGTAGGGCCTACACAACGGCCGCACGTTCGCGGTTGTTTTTTGTTGTTGGAGAACCCTATGAAGAAGACGCGCATTGAGACCTTTTTGTTGACCACCGCCTTGGCCAGCGCGCTGGCCCTGACGGCCGTTGGTTGCAGTAAGCCCGTGGACAGCGTTGCTGCACCTTCGGCCAGCACAACAGTAGGCACCGATATTGATGACAGCGTCATCACCAGCGCCATCAAGTCGGCCTTGCTCGCGGACGCCGACATCAAGAGCTTTGACTTCAAGTTGGAAACCCGTAAGGGTGACGTTCTGCTCAGTGGCTTTGTTGACAACCAGTCCCAGGTGGACCGTGCGATTGCAGTCACCCGCACCGTACCCGGAGTCAAGAACGTTCAAAACAATGTGGTGTTGAAAGGTGCGCCCACCACCGTTGGCAAGAAGGTGGACGCTAGCATCATCACCAGCAAGGTCAAGGCAGCGTTGCTGGGCGACCCCAGTGTCAAGAGTACCGACATTGCGGTAGTCACGCGGGACGACGAAGTGTTGTTGACCGGCTTTGTGGACAACCAGGCGCAAATTGACCGTGCCATGGAAGTGGCCCGTGGCATCGAAGGTGTGCGCCTGGTGCGCAACGAGATGAGCATCAAGAAATAAGCGGGAAGTAACCCGGGCTGTGCCCGGTGCCCACAAAGTCGATGCCTCAGTCGATGGGCTTGTGCACGTCGCTGAGCAGACGGTCCAACTCTTTCTTCACCACGCCATAGCATTCACAGGCGCGTGCCTCCAGACCTTCGCGCTGCAGCACCGCAATATGGCCCCGCCGGTAGCGTATATAACCCGCGGTCTGCAAATTGCCCGCGGCTTCGGTCACGCTCTCGCGGCGCACCCCCAGCATACTGGCGACCAACTCCTGGGTCATGACCAGCTCACGCGCAGGCACCCGGTCCATGGTCAGCAATAGCCACCGGCAAAGCTGCTGCTCTACCGAGTGGTGGCGGTTGCAAACAGCGGACTGGGCCATCTGCGTCATCAGGGCCTGCGTGTAGCGCAACAACAATCGTTGAAAAGCGCCGGCGCGGTTGAATTCGCTTTGCAATACATGGCGGTCGAGCCGGTAGGCGTGGCCTGCGGTCTGCACCACGGCCGAACTGGGTGTCGTGTCGCCGCCCATGAACAGCGAAATACCCAGCACGCCTTCATTGCCGACACCGGCTGTTTCAGCGGATGCGCCCGTTTCGGTCACGTAATGCAAGGAGACGATAGAGGTCGTGGGAAAGTAGGCGTGGCGCAACTGCGTGCCAGGCTCGTACAGCATTTGGCCCAAAGGCATGGGCACCAGTTCCAGGTGTTGAGAGAAGAGGTCGAAATCTGCGGGCGCCAACGCTGCAAGCAGATGGTTTTGTTGGGGGCTGTGGAGTGTTGGGATGGTAGCGGTCATAGGGTTGTTTCGTGCGCTAGTGGATCGAAGTCCCTGCGAAGACTTCGACGCCTATGCCCCGGTAGCCCATAAAGCGTCCTGCTAGGCTGAACATAGGCTCGCCACTGACCTTGAACTGCTGCTGCGAGCCATCTGGGTTCACGCGGTGAAAGATGAAGTCCAAGAAGGGTTCACGTGCCGCAATAGAAGCATGCAAGGCATCACGTTCTGATGCGTCCCAGTAATCCGCCTTGCTCTCTTTTGGATCGCCGCGCACCCCATCGCCGCGCACGCCCAGCATTTCCAGAACCGGGCCGGATACCTTGGTAAAGCTGCCGTTTTCGTCTTGCTCCCAGTACCAGTCCGAGGCCAGCTCGGTCAGGCTGCGGTAGCGCGCCTCGCTTTCGCGCAACTCGGCGGTGCGCTCTAGCACGGTCTGCTCCAGTACCTTGTTGAAGTCGGCCAAGCGCTTGTACAGCAAGCGCACTTCCAGCATGTTGTGGATGCGGGTTTTTACCTCCACCAGATCAAACGGTTTGCTGACAAAGTCTTTGGCGCCGGCCTGCAGTGCACGCAGCTTGTGGCCGGGTTGTGCGGTGAGCACAATGACTGGCAGGTAGGCGTCTGTCGTGCTGGCTTTAAGCCCTTCCATCACCTCAAATCCGTCCATGACCGGCATCTGCAGATCCAGCAATATCAGGTCGTAGGCGTTCTTGCTGTGCAGCGCGCTAACTTGTTCCGGGCTCATGGTGGAGGTGACGCCGGTGTAGCCTGCGCCGTGCAGCAACTGCTCCAGCAACTGTACATTGGACTCCTGGTCGTCAACGATCAGAATCTTGGCGGCGAGGATGTCTTCAGATTGAATCATGTGTGGGTTCCTTGGTGTTTTGGGTGTGCGGGCCTTGTTCAGAGCGCGCGATGTGAATCACTGCAGAGGCGATGTCTTCGGGCGACAGCACCAGGTCGATACAACCACTGGCCATGGCACTCTCGGGCATGTCGGGCTCGCTGGCGGTGCTGGGTTTTTGGGCGATCGTGGTGCCGCCTATGTTTTTGATCGCGCACATCGCTGCAGCGCCGTCGCCGTCCAGGCCAGAGACAATCACCGCGACCAGTTTGCCTGACCAGCAGCGTTCGAGAGAGGTCAAGAAGACGGTGATGACATTCGGCCAACCGCGCGGTTTGGATATTGGGGCCAGCCGAAAATCTTCGCCGTCCACATACAAGTCCCGATTGGCAGGGATGATGTAAACATTGTTGGGTTCAATTTGCAGATGGTCTTCGATCAGTTGCACCGGCATGCTGCTGCAGCTCGGCAAAATCTCATGCAGGCGCGTCGGGAACTTGGTCATGTGGTTGACGATGACGACGGCCACACCCATGTCAGGCGGCAGATTTTTTAGCAGTCGCATATAAGCGTCCAGCCCGCCCGCCGATCCGCCGATACAGACGATAGGAAAGTTCTTCAAGGTGTGTCCTCATGGGGGCTGCTGCAAACGTCTAACTCGATCCAGAACACGCTGCCCACGCCTACCGTGCTGTGCGCTCCAATGGCGCCCCCCATCAATTGCATCAGCCGTTTGCTCAGCGCCAGACCGACGCCTGTGCCCTCTTCGGCACTCCTCTCGCGCCCCAGCCGGTTAAAAGGCTGAAACAGGTCGGTGATTTGGTCGGCCGACAAGCCGTTGCCGGTATCCCGCACGCTGAGGCACAGGCGTTTGCCGGCCTCTAGGCTGCAAGTGAGATCCAGATCGCCACCCGTGCGGTTGTACTTGACACCGTTGGACAGCAGATGCAGCACCACCTGCGCAAGCCGTGCGCGGTCAGCCGTCACCATCAGGGCGTCGTTGACGGGCTCAAAGTGCAGGTGAATATTTTTCTTCTGCGCCGTTGCTGCGATCTCGCTGTGGCAATCTTGCAGCACCTTGGATAGCGATACCGGCTCCAGACTCAATTTCAACTGGCCTGCCTCAATCGACGTGAGGTCCAGAATCTCTCCCACCAGGTCCAGCAGGTACCAGCCCGCCCGCAGTATCTGGTTGATATTGGTGGTCTGTGCCGGGCTGAGGGCCGGGGTGGCGGTTTGCAGCAGTTGAGCAAAGCCCAGAATCGCATTCAGCGGCGAACGCAACTCGTGTGTCATGTTGGACAAAAAGTCCGTCTTCGCGTTGCTGGCTTTGTCGGCCATATTGCGGGAGATTTCCAATTCCTGGTTCTTGACCAACAACAGGCTGTCGAGTCTTTTGCGTTCGGTGATGTCGCACAGCACCATGCGCTGGATCGGCGCGCCCTTGCTGTCCTGCGCGGCAGTGACTCGCAGTTGCACCCAGAACGCGGTGCCGCTGGGCGTGTGCATTTGCAATTCGCATTCTTGCGGCGCGCCGGTCTCGAACAGGGCCTTGCGGCATTGGTAATAAACATCTTGGTCTGACTTGACGATCAAACGGCTGACAGGCTTGTTGACCATGTCGCTGCGTACCCTCTCCAGCAAGGTCGCCGCAGTGAAGTTGGCCTCCAGAATGAGGCCATTCTCACAGACCGTGCAATAGCCTACCGGCGCCAGGTCGTAGAGGTCAAAGTAACGGGACCGTGCGCTGTCCAGCTCGGCCTGGGTTTGGCGCAGGTCTTCGTTCTGCATTTCCAGCTCAATCTGGTGCACCTGCAGCTCGTGCAGCATTCTGCGCATGGCCTCGTGCGACAGTTCCTGCACGGTGGTTGGCGCCCGACCGTCCGCCTCGTCGTTGACCCTGTCCTCCGCCCGGCTACGCAGCGCCTGCAAGCGCATGTTGGCTTGGAGTGTCATAGGCTGCCCTTTGCAGTGGGCTTGGTTGTAGCAAGCTCTTTGCTGCGTTCGGTGGTGGCAATGGCATACATCTGGCCAGCGGCGTTGACCAGGGCCGTAGAGGTCAGCGACACCTCGACCAAGCGACCGTCTTTGGCAAGCCTTTGCGTGGCATACGGCTCCAGCGTCTGCGCCAGGCTCAGTTGGTGCACCCGTGCCAGTGCGCTGTCTTGGTTGGCCGTGGGTATGCGATTGCGCACATTCATTTGCAGGGCTTCATCTTCGGACCAGCCATACATGCGGGTCGCTCCGGGGTTCCATGCGGTGATACGGCCTTGCAGGTCTTGCACGGTGATGGCGTCGGTGGCGTCTTGCACCACCACGGCCAGGCGCGCCAAGGCATTGGCCTTGCGCAGGGCTTCGCGCGAACGCACGATGTCGGTGATCTCTACAAAGGTGATCACTGCGCCTTCAATGACATTGTCCAGCGTGCGGTAGGGCAGTATGCGCATCGTGAAGAATTTGCCGCCTGTGGTCTGCACTTCAACAGATTGGGGGATCAGGGTGTTGAGAACAGCCTGTGCATCCGCCACCAGGCTGGAATAGCCCACCAGGTTGGAGACGATATGGCCCACCGGGCGGCCTACGTCGCTCAGTATCAGGTTGATGATCTGCGTGGCCGTGGGGGTGAAGCGCAGGATGCGCAGGCTGTGGTCCACAAAAACGGTGCCAATGCCAGTGCCTGCCAGCAGGTTGTTCATGTCGTTATTGGCACGCGACAAATCAACCACCTTGGTCTGCAGCTCGGCGTTGACGATGGACAGCTCTTCGTTGATGGACTGCATCTCTTCCTTGGACGTCTCTAGCTCTTCGTTGCTGGACTGCAACTCTTCGTTGACCGACTGCATCTCTTCGTTGGACGACTTGAGCTCTTCGTTGGCGGTCTCTAACTCTTCATTTGCAGCATGCAAATGCTCTTCTTTGGCCTGCAGTTCGTCGTTGAGCTCTGCAATCTGGGCGGTGGTGTGGCGGTTCGCGCCAGACCCATCGGGCAGCGTGGGTGGCTGGTGCGCCGTGCCTGCACCAGTGATTGCCGAAGGCGCTTGCTCCAGGATGACCAGGAAGAGCGGCGACTCCAGTGCCGTCATACTGACGCCTTGGGCCACGGGACATATGGTGAGGTTGACCAGGGTGTGGTGCCCGTTGGTCTTGACTCGGACACCCGAAGTGCTGATCTGTTCCTTGGCGCGCACCACCTTGTGCAGTGTGGTGGTTAGATCGCGGCGCAGCCCCTCGCGCGCCATCTTCAGGATATTGCTGATGCCCGCAGCGCCCGGTGTGGGCTCTAAATACATGCCAGAGCGGCCATGCAGAAACAACACGTCACCCTGGGCATTGACCAGGGCGCCCACCTTGTCGCTGTGCTGCAGCAAGGTCTGTTCGGTCAGTTCGCGCAAAGACAGCTTATTGGGCAATGCCACGCTGCCGGGTGCTGTCGCTTGAGCCGTACCGCTGGGGCTAGGGGATGATAAGAAACGACCCAGCGCGGCGCGCTGTGCACCCTGCAAGTCTTCTTTGCGCTGGTACAGCTTGGCCTTGCGTTCCAGCGTGGCGAACAGGTCACTAAGCTCGCCCACGGTCTCTGAGGTACCCAAAAACAGCATGCCCCCCGGGCTCAGCGCGTAATGGAACAGTGCGATCAGCTTCTTTTGTAAGTCTGCGCCCAGGTAGATCAACAGATTGCGGCAACTGACGAGGTCGAGCTTGGAGAAGGGCGGGTCCTTGACGATGTCTTGCTCCGAGAACACCAGCATGTCACGTATGCTCTTGTGTACGCGGTAGGCACCGCCACCGGGCTCCAGCGTGAAGAAGCGCGCCAGCCGCTCAGGGTTGATGTCGTCGGCAATGCTGGCAGGGTAGACGCCGGCGCGCGCGACCCCAATGGCGCGGCTGTCGATGTCTGTCGCGAACACCTGTATGCGGTAGTTTTGTTTGAGCGCCTCAAGCCGTTCCTGCAACAAAATGGCGATGGAATAAGCCTCTTCCCCGGTTGAGCAAGCCGTGGACCAGACGCGCACCACGTTGCCCGCGGCCTTGCCTTCAAACAGCTTGGGAATGACTTGGGACTCCAGCGCCGCAAAGGCCTCGGGGTCGCGGAAAAAATTGGTCACGCCTATCAACAGGTCGCGGAACAGCGCCACCACCTCAAGCGGCTCTTTTTGCATATAGTGCACATATTTGTCCAGCGTTTCCACTTGGTGCACGGCCATGCGCCGTTCAATGCGGCGGTAGATGGTGGAGGGCTTGTACTGCGAGAAATCGTGCCCGGTCTGGGTGCGGAGCAACAAAAAGATTTTCTTCAGCGTGTTTTCGGACACGGGCTGCGCCGTGTTGGCAGCACGCGGCGTTTTGCCAAACACATGGCTGGCATAGGCCATCAGTTGGCGCGGCATTTCGGCGGGCGGCAGTTCAAAGTCCACAAAGCCGGTGGTCATGGCATTTCGCGGCATGGAGTCGAACTCGCAAGACGCCAGGTTTTGCGCCATCAGCATGCCGCCGCAGTGCTTTATGGCGCGCACGCCCAGCGTGCCATCGCTGCCGGTGCCCGAGAGCACGATGCCGATGGCCCGCTCCCCTTGGTCCTGCGCCAACGACTGGAACAAAAAGTCGATCGGCAGGCGGTGGCCGCGTGCGGCAGTGGGCTCCAGCAAAGTCAGCGCGCCATTCATAAACGCCATGTCGCTGTTGGGCGGAATGATGTAGACGCAGTTGATCTGCACCACCATGCCGTCTTCCACCTCCACCACCTTCATGTGCGTGGTGCGCTGAATCAGCTCGCTCAACATGCTGGTATGGTCGGGCGCCAGGTGCTGCACCAACACGAAAGCCATGCCAGGTTCGCCTTCGGTGGGCATGCCGGAGAAGAAGGCAGCAAACGCCGCCAAGCCGCCGGCGGATGCGCCGATGCCCACGATCGGGAAGACGGCGGCTGTGGATGCTGCGGGAGATGCCGGGTGTTTCACGCGAATTGCTCCTGAATTGATAGCTGGTTATGCATTGTGCACGAGGGCTAGCGGCATATTATGCAATGGTGGTCTGGCGGGATTGGGCTTGCGCCTGCTCCAGGCCATGGTCCAATGCCAGCATGAACTCGGCAATCTTAATGGGCTTGGTCAGGTAGCGGAAGAAGCCGGCCTCCAGGCCCTTCTCCACATCGCGGGGCATGGCGTTGGCGCTGAGCGCCAGCACCGGTATGTGTGTGGTCATGGGGTCGTCGTGCAGCAGGCCCAGCGCCTGCAGGCCGCTGATACCCGGCAGGTTGATGTCCATCAGGATCACATCAGGCAGGTGGGTGCGCGCCATCGCGATACCACGCACGCCGTCCTCGGCGCGCAGCAGGCGCAGATCGTTTCTGCGGGCAACCAGTTGTGCTACCAGCTCCATATTGGCTTCGTTGTCTTCGACATAGAGCAGGGTGCGCACGGTGGCACCTTTTTTTGCGGGGGCTGGTTTCAGGGCCAACTCCTCGGCCGCATCCAGAATGAGAGACTGGGGGTCTGCCAGATTCAGTTCAATCCAGAAATCGCTGCCAACGCCCACGGTGCTGTGTGCGCCAATGCTGCCGCCCATCAACTCTACCAGGCGCTTGCTGACGACCAGGCCAATGCCAGTGCCCTCTTCGTCGCCGCCCTCCTGACCCAGCCGGTTGAAGGGCTCGAACAACTGGGCCAGTTTTTTGGCAGACAGGCCTTCGCCGGTATCGCGCACGCTGATGTGCATGCGCGTTTTGCCGGCGGGCCTGAACGTGACGTCCAAAGAGCCATCCTGGCGGTTGTACTTGATGGCATTGGTCAACAGGTTGACAAACACCTGCTTGACGCGCGTGCGGTCTGCCTGGACATAGCAGGGCGCCTTGAATTTGGGGAAGCGCATCTGGATGCCGCGCCGGTCGGCCTGGGGCGCGATCATGGTCTGGCAGTCGCGCAGCACCTCTTGCAGCGATACCGGCTCGATAGACATCGACAACTTGCCCGACTCGATCAGCGCCAGATCGAGGATTTCGTTGATCAATTCCAGCAGATACCAACCTGCCTTGAGAATTTGCTCAATGCTGCCCCGCTGCTGCGCGGTAGGTGGGGGCGCGCCGGAGTCCATCAATTGGGCGAAACCCAGGATAGCGTTCAGCGGCGAGCGCAACTCGTGGCTCATACTGGACAAAAATTCGGACTTGGCCTGGTTGGCCTTGTCGGCCGTCGAGCGGGCGGCTTCCAGTTCTACGTATTGAAGCTGCAAGGCCTTGTCGAGCTGGTAGCGTTCGGCCTCCGCCAGCTTGCGCGCCGTGTTGTCGGTGCCAATCAACAGGTAGCCAATGATGGCGTTGTCTGCGCTGCCGTCTTTGCCGCCACCGCGTAGTGCGGAGACCGAGACCAATGCCGGCAGGCGGGTGCCGTCCTTGCGGATGTAGGTTAGTTCGTAGTTGTCTTCGATACCGCGTGATGCCTTGAAGGCCAGGGCATCAAAGCCGGGGGCGATCTCGGTACCCCGCTCGGCGGACAAAGACATTGCCCGTGCCAACAGTTCCTTGGGGTCTGAGATGTCGGCCGGTGTGACCTGGTTCACCATTTCGGCCGCGGAGTAGCCCAACATGCGCTCGGCGCCCACGTTGAAAATCTGGATCACGCCTTGGGAGTCGGTTGCAATGCACGAGAAGTTGGCACTGCTGAAAATGGCGCTTTGCAAGGCACCCGCCTCGCGCAGCGCTTCTTCGGACTGCTTGCGGGCACTGATGTCGCGCACGATGCCGGTGAAATAGTGTTGGTCGCCCAGCTGCATGTCGCTGACCGTGATCTCCAGCGGAAAGTAGCTGCCGTCCTTGCGAAACCCCATCACCTCGCGGGCCTGGCCCATGGCGCGGGCCGCGTCGCTGGCGCCGTAATGCTCCAGCGCCACATTGTGCTGTTCCTGGTCCAGCTCGGGTATCAAAAAGCCAAAGGCCTTGCCCTTGAGCTCGGCGGCGCTGTAGCCAAACATGTGCTCGATAGCCGGGTTGGCCGTTTCGATGATGCCGCCCAGCGCATGCAGCGTCACAATGCCGTCGCCCACCGTGTTGAAGATGGCCTGCACGCGGGCAGCGCTGTCGCGCAGGGTCTGCTGCGCCGCGTATTCGGCGCTCACGTTGCGAATCACCAGCACGGCACCCACGACCTGACCCTGCAAGTCGCGCACCGGGGCGCAGCTGTCGGCAATGTCAAACTCACGGCCGTCGCGCGCAATCAACACCGTGTGGTTGGTAAGGCTCTGTTTGGTGCCGCGCGCCAATGCAGCAGCCACCGGAATAGTGACCACCTGGCGGTCACCCTTGCTAACAACCTGCAACACCTCGGTGATGGGCCGGCCCAGTGCTTGCGCGTGGGTCCAGCCCGTCAGGTCTTCGGCCACCGGGTTCAGCAGGGTCACACAGGCTTGTGCGTCCGTGGCGATGACGCCATCGCCAATCGAGTTGAGCGTAACCGTGAGCTTTTGGGTGCTGTCCTGCAAGGCCTCATTGCTGGATTGCAGCAACGCATTGGTGCCGATTTGCTCTTTGAGAAGATGCTGCGTGCCTTCGTGCACCAGGTCTTTGACACGTTGCTGCGCCGCACGGAAGCTGGTATAGGCGAAATAGAGGGTCAGCAATAACGCCAACACGCCGACGGCGATGAAGATGGCAAACAGGCGGCGCATGCTGGCGTCGAACTGAAGGTTGTGCTGGGCCTGGATATCGGTCTCGATCTGTACGACGCCTTGCATTTCCTTGCGGATGGCGTCCATCAGGCGCTGGCCCTCGTCGTTGTTGATCAGCGCCAGCGCGCCCACCGCATCGTGGCTGCGCCGCATGGCGATGGTTTTGTCCATTTCAGCCAATTTGGCATCCAGCAGGGGCTCGACGGCATCTACATGGTGTTGGGCCGGTGCGCTGGTGGTCAGTTGGCGCAGTACCGCCAAGTGCGCCTTGATGTTGTCGCGGATACCTTGGTACGGCTCCAGATAGGGCTCTCCGCCGGTGAGCGCATAGCCACGCTGGCTGGTTTCCGCCATGGTCAAGGACGATATCAAATCGTCAGCGGCGGTGATGGTAATGCGCGAATCCCGCCGGTGGTTGGAGGCCTGCTCGATCTGGCTGTACGACCAAAAAGTAAAGGCTACACCCAACGCCATGAGTACAAACACGGCGATCAGCCAGACAAATGGTCTTCGGTTGGTTTTCAAAGGTCTAACTTTCGTGTTTGAGCGTTTGTTCGGACCCTTATACGCGCATCCACTCGCTTAAAAGCAGTCATTGGGCAGAGGTCGCAAGGGCTGGCGTTGTATCAAGAGTAGCGCAAGCCAGCCATGGGCTCCGTTCGGTAGCGCACTTCCAGCAGGTTCTTGGAATAAATTGGGCTGTAGCCCTCGTGGAATAGGCGTATCCAGCTATCAAATGCATAGCAAACCATAAAATATTGACCATCGGTACGCCGACGCACAGAAGCTTCAACGTAACGTGACCACAATGGGGTTTCATCCGTGGGTCAGCACATTGCGCTCTGCGGTTTGTTGTAGTCCTTCTTTTTGGAGATTCACCATGAACGTAAATAACAGAATTTTTGCCGTACTGCCTGCTGTGTTGCTGGCCTCGGCCCTGGCCCTCGGTGGTTGCGCCGGCATGAGCAATCAAGAGCGTGGCACTGCGACTGGAGCCGTGGTAGGCGGCGCTGCGGGTGCAGTGTTGGGCGGTGGCGTGGTCGGCACGGCGGCGGGTGCTGTGGTCGGTGGCGCTATTGGCCACGAAGTAACCAAACCAAAATAGTCTGATCAACGGCAACTGCGATAAGAACAAAAAAAGGGCGCCCACTGGCGCCCTTTTCCCCGTTGCGGGCGTTGCAGTCGTTCAACGCCTATTGGCACTACAGTGCCTGGCGCGCATAGCGTTCAAAACGGGCCACCGGCAACGGTTTACTAAAATAGAAACCTTGGTAGGCGTGGCAATCGGCCGCGGTTAAAAAATCGCACTGGGCTTCGATCTCCACCCCTTCGGCTATCACATTCAGACCCAGATTTTGGGCTAGCGCAATGATGGTCTTGGCGATCGACGCGTCATGGTGGTCACTGAGGATGTCGCGCACAAAAGACCGGTCGATCTTGAGCTCGTCCAGAGGCATGCGCTTGAGGTAAGCCAGCGAAGAATAGCCCGTGCCAAAGTCGTCCAAAGAGAAGCAAACGCCTTTGGCCTTGAGGGTAAACATCTTTTCGATGACCGCTGGCACGTTGTCGACCAGCAGGCTCTCGGTCAATTCCAGTTTCAGGTGCGCGGCGTTGGCGCCGGTGCGCTCCAGCACCGCCAGCACCTGCTCCACGAAGTCGGGACGTTGGAACTGGTAGGCGCTGACGTTGACCGCTAGCGTGAGGTGCTGCATCTTCGGTTTGTCGGCCCAGCGCGCCAATTGCTCACACGCGGCCTGCAAAACCCATTGGCCCAGTGGCAATATCAAGCCAGTTTCTTCGGCCAGGGGAATGAAATCGCCCGGCGGTACGAGGCCACGTATAGGGTGCTGCCAGCGTACCAGCACTTCCGCACCCATGGCGCGCCCGTTGCCCACCACCTGTGGCTGAAAGTGGAGTACCAATTGGTTCTCGGCAATCGCCTGGCGCAGCTCTTTCTCCAGCACGGCCCGCTCGATGATGGCGGTTTGCATGGCGGGGTCGAAGAACTGCAAGCCGTTGCGGCCGACCTCTTTGGACTTGTACATGGCCAGATCGGCCTGTTTGAGCAAATCCTCGATCGGCTCTTTGGAGCCCGAGAACAGCGTTGCGCCAATGCTGGCCGTACTGCGGTAGTCCACCTCGCCCAGACGGTAGGGTTTGTTCAGTGTGGCCAAAATCTTTTCACCCACGTCCTTGGCTTGGTTGGAGGCCTCGCGCGGGTGGGTATGCAGACTCTCTAAAACCACAACAAATTCGTCGCCGCCGAGCCGGGCCACGGTGTCGCCCTCGCGCACGCAGTCGGTTAGCCGTTGGGCTACCTGCTGCAGCAGAAGGTCGCCCATAGCGTGGCCCAACGTGTCGTTAAGGGTCTTGAAATGGTCCAGGTCCAGAAACAGCACGGCGCCGTGGCTCGCCTTGCGGGCGCCCACAATCATGGCCTGCTGCAGCCGGTCCAGGAGCAGCGTGCGGTTGGGCAACCGGGTCAGTGGATCGTAGAAGGCCAGCTCGTTGATTTTTTCATCGGCGCGCTTCCTGGCACTGATGTCGCGGATATTGCACTGGATAACGGTGACACCAGCACAGTCGTAGGTGTTGCTGACAAATTCGACCGGCACCTTTTCACCGCTCTTCTTGCGCAGTGGCAGGTCGTCGTAGCTGACAAAGCCGCGGGTTTGCAGTTCGGCGAACTTTTCCTGGTTTTCCTTGACATCGTTGAAGGCGCCCACCTCCCACAACTTCTTGCCCAGCAATTCGGCGTGTGAGTAGCCTAGTAATTCGGTCAAAAACGGGTTGGCATCTTCAATCTTGGCGGTCGTGGCGTTCAGCAACACAATGCCGTCCCTTGCGGCTTCGAACAGCCTGCGGTAGCGCATCTCTGACACACGCATTGCCTCAGGCGCTGGCGTGACCGGTACGCGCGGCACTGTGCTGCGCGAACGGGACGGCTTCTTTGCTTGGGTCTGGTCTGGCATGGCGGTGCAATGCATGGGGTGACGAAGCTTGGCGCGTCAGCCCACTGGGGAATACAGGGTGGTGGCCAACAAGCCCCTGGGCATATTGCGGGATATGGGGGCTACGTTGGTGTCTGCCGGCACGGGCCGATTGTTCACCAGGCTCAGGGTACGGGGCTTGGGCCAGGTAGCCGATTTGGCGGACTGCAAAGTTTCGGCCCGTGCATCGCCCCAGCGCAGGGGTGTGGCTTCGTCGCCCTGGTACGAGGTTTCTCCCTTGCGGTTGACGCAGTAGTGGCGCGAGACGATCATTTCTTTGAAGTGCATGTCTGCGGCGATGCGGGTGTACTCGAACAGCACACTGCGGGTGATGCGGGCACCGGAGCGCACCAGGCTGCCGTGTCCGATCCATGTGGGCCCGATGATGGAGGCACCGGGCTCTATGCGCACGTTGGAGCCAATGTAGACAGGCCCTTCAATTCGAACGTCGTCCCAAGCGATGGATGTGTTCAGGCCCACCCATACGCCGGGCCTGATCTCGCGCCCCGGCATCTTCATGTAATCGATTTCGCCGTTCAGAACGCGCTGCAGAACCGACCAGTAGTCGCTGACCCGGCCGATATCCAGCCAGTGAAAAGGGCGATTTTGGACATAGAACGGAACTTTGTCGGCAACCAGCTGGGGAAATAACTGAGAGCCAATGTCGTACACCGTGTCAGACGGCACTTTGTTCAGCACTTCGGGCTCAAACAGGTAAATGCCGGTGCTGGCCAAAGTGGACTTGGCTTCTTGCGGTGATGGTTTCTCCTGGAACGACTGGATGCGCCCCAATTCGTCGGCGACCACAATGCCGTAAGACTGCACATCGCTGCGGGGCACATCCAACGCCACCACGCTGGCCATCGCGCCCTTCTTCTTGTGTTCGGCCAGTGCGGCGGTGATGTCCAGGTCGATCAACGCATCACCGCATAGCACCAGGGTTGTCTCGTCGAAAAAGCCACCAAAGTCCTGGATGCGGCGCATGCCACCGGCCGACCCCAGCGGGCGGGGAAGTATGTCGCCGTGCTCGCGTATGCCTTCGTAGGCATAGCCCAACTGCACGCCCCAGCGGCTTCCATCGCCAAAGTATTCTTCAATGCGTTGGTGGTGGAAGGCCACGTTGACCATGATCTCGGTGATGCCATGGCGGGCCAAATGCTCGATGAGATATTCCATCAAGGGTTTGCCCAAAATCGGCACCATGGGCTTTGGCAAATCTTGTGTCAGTGGTCGTACGCGGGTGCCTTGACCCGCTGCCAGAATCATTCCTTTGGCCATTGTGTGTGTTCCCTGTCGTGTTGGTGGTTGGGGCCATGTTCCGGGTGCCCGGTTCGGCAAGACCTGATCGTAGGGATGGGGGCCTGTCTTCGCTGTGTGCTGTCACACATATCGCAAAGGTAAAGGCTGAAGTACAGGGTAAAGTGCGGTCGAAAAAAACCGGCGGGGCCCTGTGTTCGCCACCGTACGGACGCGTGCGGTGCCTGTGTTTAGTCTACGGGTTTTAACAAGAACAGAGGCTAACCATGAAAACAACCGCGTTGAGATTGACCTTGACCGCAGCAGCGGCGCTGCTGGCCGGCCAGGCGTTTGCAGATGTCACTTTTTTCGAGAACGAAAATTTCCAGGGTCGTGCGTTCACGGCCCAGCAAAAAATCGACAACATGCAGCGCGCGGGCTTCAACGACCGTGCGTCGTCTGTCATCGTAGGCGGAGACCGCGATACCCGTTGGGAAGTCTGCGAAGACTTTCGCTATGGTGGCCGTTGCATGATTCTGCGCCCTGGGCAGTACCCCTCTTTGAATTCCATGGGCTTGAACGACCGTGTGTCGTCGGTCAAGCCGGTGGACCGTGATGGTCGCGATATTGTCGACCGCTTGGTGCCGGTGCCACTGCCGTCCCAAGTCACCTTTTTCGAAGACGAAAGCTTCAGGGGCCGTACCTTCACCGCGGGTCAACAGATCGATAACTTTGCGGACACGGGCTTCAATGACCGCGCCTCGTCCGCCATCGTCCTGGGTCAACGTTGGGAAGTCTGCACGGACAGCCGCTTTAACGGCCGGTGCATGGTTCTTAATCCTGGCCGCTATCCATCGCTGGCAGCCATGGGCATGAATGATCGCATCTCTTCGGTGCGCGCCTTGGGTCGTGAAATCAAAGTCGAAGACACCCGCTATGCGCCCGGCCCACTGCCGGTGTATGACAACCGCCGCCGCGACGAAGAGCGTGTCTACGATGCCAATGTGACTTCGGTCCGTGCCGTAGTGGGCACTCCAGAGAAGCGCTGCTGGGTGGAGCGTGAAGAGGTGGCCGCAACCCGCGGTGACCCTAACGTAGGCGGCGCTGTGTTGGGTGCGCTGGTGGGCGGTGTTCTCGGGCACCAGGTCGGCGGCGGCGTTGGCAAAGATATTGCCACAGTAGGTGGCCTGGCGGCCGGTGCTGCAATAGGTGCCAACGTGGGGCGTGACAAAAACGGCACAGCTGCCACCACGCGTGATGTGCAGAAGTGCGATACCCAACCCAGTAATGCGGCACCCGCTTTTTGGGATGTGTCATACAACTTCCGGGGCATAGAGCACCGGGTCCAATTGACGACACCGCCCGGAGCAACTATTCGCGTGAACGCACAAGGCGATCCACGTAGCTAATCAGCTCAAGCGCCCACGACAAAACGCCCGGTTGATCCGGGCGTTTGTCTTGGTGCCTCAGGGCGGCGGGGTTGGCGTAGCGGTTGTCGCTACGCTACCACTCAGACCTGGGATTTGAAGTAGTGGAAAGAATGCGTGAACGCATCGCGTACTTTTTCCATCTCTGCGACCATGGTCTCCCAGGTTTCTTCGCTGGCGGACTTCATTTCGCCGAGCTTGGCGACGGCCTGCTTGGATTGCTCTTGCAACTTGGCCATTTCGGCCTTGTACATGTCGCGCGCATCGTCCTTGGCTTCTTCGGCCTTGGCTTGCAGTTTGTTCATGTTGGCGTTGAGCTCGTCGAGCTGGGTTTTCATTTTTTCGATATAGACGGATTTTTTCGTGGTCATGGTGTTGGTCCTGTTTGGGTGATGACGGAGTGGCTCCAAGGATTTGGGCCGAGTAGCTTGCTAGCCTTTTGAGGCATTGCTTGCTGCACTCCTAGATTAGAGGGGGAGCCACTTGAAGACTGTTCGCCAGCCCACCCAAACCGGTGGCTGTGGGCGTCTGAATTGGAGTGTTGACTCTAGCGCACGGGGCTTGGCGTGTCGGGCGTGGGGGCATTGGGCGCCGTATGGTCGAGTAGATCTTCAATCACGAAGCGGCCATACTGCTGCGCTGATGCTGCTTTAGACGCGCGTGCCACCTCGGCTACGCGTGCGACTTGGGCGTCTTCTGGCGCATGTACCACGACAAAGCTGCAACCACTTTCGGCCAGTTCCAGGTGCGTGTCCAGTAATTCGAGTTCGTAGCCAAAGGCGGCAAGGGGGCTGGCAGCAAGGCGTTCTGAGCGGGCCAGTTTCGCCATCTCATGCGGTGAGTACGTGACTACCTCCATCAGCCCTTGCGCTGCCAGTGCGGCGATCGCCGCCTCTGCATCTGCAGCAGAGCGAAGAGCCATGACGGTATGCCCGACAGGTTTGAATACGCCAAATGTTTCCGGTGGGTTGTTTTTGTCCATTTTGAGATCCTCCTAAAAAATGATAACCACGATTACTTGGGGCGTGCGCGCACCACGGAAGGCTGAACAGCTTGCAACCTGCCAGACCGTAACTCCACCACGGTGTGGGCCACCGCGCGCGCTACGTTGCGTGTTTCTTCCTGCACGGCCAGATCCTTGTCCAGGGTGTCGTGGCTGGTGGCATAGGGTTCGTAGTAGCCGATGTAGCGTCCCAAACGGGCCTGCGCGCCAGCATCGATAAATCCCATCCAGTCCAGCCAGTCAGACAAAGCGCGCCGCGAGTCGTCCAAGCCAGCCACGTCGCCGTGGACGACTAATCCGTAGGCGCGCCCGGCCAGGTGTTGCGGATAATCCCAACCGGCCATCTCCAGCTCTTTCGCCAGATTGGCCTTCTTGCCATGGGTAGACGTAGGGTCGGCATTGCCGCCATCGGCGCACACCAGGCGGTCAATCATCAGTTTGAGCGGGCTGGGGCTTTGGTACCAGTACACCGGCGTCACAATGATGACGGCGTGGGCTGCAACCCAGCGGGCGTAGAGCTCAGCCATCCAATCATTGGTCTGGTTTAGTGCGTGGTTGGGATAGCAACTGCAGGGCCAATGGCACAGCGGCATGGCCGTCGATGCGCAGCCCTTGCAGGGGTGAATGTGAAGTGCGTATTCGGATGTGAGCAAGCTCAGGTCTAGTACATCCACTTGTATGCCAGCTTGCTCCAGTTCCTCGCGTGCAATCTTGAGCAAACGGAATGATTTGGACATTTCACCAGGGCAACTGCCGTCGTTGCGGGCGGACCCACAGATTAGCAGTACGCGAGATGCTGTCGTTGGGTTTGCCCACTGTAGTTGGGCCTGGTCAATGCTTTGTTTGGTGGCCACCCATTCGGCTGACAAATCGTAGTCAGGGTCAGCATATCCGGGGCCGGCCTTTTGGGTCACCGGTGCTTTGCGCCCTTCGGTGTAGGCAAGCCAAGCTATGTCTTCGAGGCGCTCGATGGCCGCGTGTTCGCCGCTGAATGCCGGATCTGTAAAGGAGGCTCGAAACCGAACGCTAAATTGCGCGCGTTCGATTTTTGCCGGAGCTTGCCCCTTGCGTATTTCAATCATGGAAAGCTCCGGGAAATGGTTTGAGCGCTTAGTGCTTGCTTGCGTCTTTGATTGTTTCCTTGGCGTCGCCGAGGGTTTTTTGTGCTTTGCCGACAATTTGATTCTTCAAGCCTTTGGCTTGCATTTCCTTGTTGCCTGTCAGCTTGCCGGCCTCAGCTTGCACTTTGCCCCCGGCATTTTTGATCGTGCCCTTGGCTTGGTCTTTGTTCATGGTAAATATCCTTTGAAGTGTTGAAAAGGTGACAAATGGTGTGCGCCTTTCGGTGACACACAACGTGAGGTTACGGATGCGCCCGACGTTGATCTGTGCGCCTGCAAACAAAGCGCGAATTTTTTTGCATGCGGTTGTGTGGACCAACGAACGGAATGTGGCTGCGCAAGCCGGTAGCCTAAGTTGGCTCCTCACATTGAGTACATTCTTGGGAAGACTACACATGAGAAATTTTGGAACATTTGCGTACAGAACGTCACTTGCTGCTGCAGAGGTCGGGGCAGCCATCGCTTTGCTGGTGTCGCAAACCGCTTGCGGCGAGGTCGCCAAGTTGCCCGTCTCCGCCGGTATGGGCTTGAGGCCGACGCTGCCGCAGCCTCAAGAGTCGCTTGTACCCACTGTCAATATTGCTCCGGCCAAGGGCTGGCCATCGGGAGTGATGCCGCAGGCGGCCCCAGGGACCCGGGTAGCCGCATTTGCCAGCCAACTGGACCACCCGCGCTGGCTGTATGTCTTACCCAATGGGGATGTACTGGTGGCCGAGACCAATGCGCCACCCAAGCCGGACGACGGCAAAGGGATCAAGGGCTGGGTCATGGGCCTGATGATGAAGCGGGCCGGTGCAGCCACACCCAGTGCCAACCGCATAACGCTGTTGCGCGATACCGATGGCGACGGCATTGCCGATGTGCGCACCGTGTTGTTGGAGGGTTTGAGCTCACCGTTTGGCATGGCCTTGGTTGGCAACAAACTGTATGTCGCCAATTCCGATGCGGTGCTGAGTTTTCCGTATGCCACGGGTGACACACGCATCACTGCGGCTGGCACTGTGTTGGTCGCGCTACCGGCTGGCCCCATCAACCACCATTGGACCAAAAACATGGTTGCCAGTCAGGATGGCAGCAAACTGTATGTGTCGGTTGGATCGAACAGCAATGTGGCTGAACGGGGCATGGAGGTGGAAGCTGAGCGTGCCGCCATCTGGGCGGTAGATCTCAAAAGCGGTGCACACCGGGTATTCGCATCTGGCTTGCGTAACCCAGTTGGCATGGCGTGGGAACCCCAAAGCGGCGCGCTGTGGACCTCTGTGAATGAGCGTGATGAGCTTGGTAGTGACCTTGTGCCTGACTACATGACATCGGTGCGCGACGGCGGATTCTACGGCTGGCCTTACAGCTACTACGGCCAGCATGTGGATGTGCGCGTCAAACCGCAGCGTCCTGAGTTGGTGGCCCAGGCGCTGGTGCCGGATTATGCCTTGGGGCCGCATACGGCATCACTGGGCTTGGCCTCTTCCGTAGGCACCTCTCTGCCCGCAGCATTTTCCAATGGCATGTTTGTGGGTCAGCACGGATCGTGGAACCGCAAGCCCCACAGTGGGTACAAGGTGATCTTCGTGCCATTTCTTGCAGGTAAACCGATGGACGTGTCGCCAGTAGACGTGTTAACCGGATTTTTGAGCGCCGAGGGGCATGCCCTGGGGCGGCCTGTCGGCGTTGCACTGGACAAGCGAGGCGCTTTGCTGGTCGCCGATGATGTCGGCAATGTGGTGTGGCGCGT
>JBBQBG010000020.1:0-29686 GCA_038317285.1 Burkholderiales bacterium
CTACAAACCGACGAAGCCAAAGTTCATCGGCCGGCGCGTGTTCAAGAATTTCGACCTGGGCGAGCTGGCCCAATACATAGACTGGGGCCCATTCTTCCAGACCTGGGATCTGGCTGGCCCATTCCCAGCGATCCTGGATGACGAAGTGGTGGGTGTGGAGGCGCGGCGTGTGTTTGCCGACGCCCAAGCCATGCTGAAGAAGATCGTGGACGGCCGTTGGCTGACCGCCAATGGCGTGGTCGCGCTGTACCCGGCCAATGCCGTGGATGAGGACGATATCGCCTTCTACACCGATGAGACCCGCACCGAACGCGCCCTCACCTGGTACGGCCTGCGCCAGCAGACCGAGAAGCCCGTGGTGAACGGCGTGACCATGCCCAGCCGCTGCCTGGCAGATTTCGTGGCACCCCGCATTGCTACACATTCAGGAGCGGGTCATGCAGACTCCACGAGGGCTAGCGGCCAGAATGACCAAACGATCCCTGACTATGCCGGTCTGTTCGCGGTGACCGCCGGCATTGGTGCAGACAAGCGCGCCCAGGCCTTTGAAGCCGCGCACGACGACTACTCGTCCATCATGCTCAAGTCGCTGGCCGACCGTCTTGCCGAAGCCTTTGCCGAGGCCCTGCACCAACGCGTGCGCACCGACCTGTGGGGCTACGCGGCGCAAGAATCGCTGGACGCGGTGGCGCTGATTGGCGAGAAATACCAGGGCATTCGCCCAGCCCCTGGTTACCCGGCCTGCCCGGACCACAGCGTCAAGCAGGAGATGTTCGCGCTGTTGCAAGGCGAAGAAATCGGCATGGGCGTGACGGAAAGCCTGGCCATGACGCCGGCCGCCAGCGTGAGCGGCTTCTACATCGGCCACCCTGACAGCACCTATTTCAACGTAGGCAAGATTGGAGACGACCAGTTGCAGGACCTGGCGCGGCGGCGGCATTTGAACCCGAGCGAGTTGCAGCGTTTGCTGGCACCGAATTTGTAGGCCAACTCGGGGCCAACACGGGGTCGTAGACAAAACTGCCGTTTTCGAGCCATTGGGTACGGTGCAAACCATGCCAGAATCGAAAAACGAGGAACTGCAATGTCGTCACTGTATCTGGACCATTTCGGGCTCAATAGGCCACCGTTTCAAATCACGCCAGACCTGGACTTTTTCTTTGCCGGTGGGCATCGGGGCGACATTCTTTCGGCTCTGCTACACGTGGCGGCGCACGAAGAGGGCATCATCACGCTGATTGCGGAAGTGGGTAGCGGCAAGACCCTGCTGGCACGCTTGATGATCAGCCGTCTGGATCCCCATATCAGCACGGTCTACCTCGCCAATCCCAGCTTCAGCCGTGACGAGATACTGGGCGCCATAGCCCGCGATTTGGGTTTGACCGACCTGCCTACTTCCACGGAGGCCCGCCTTGCTGCTTTGCAGCAAGAGTTGTTGCGGCGGCACTCCTTGGGGCAGCGCGTGTTGCTGGTCATTGACGAGGCCCACGCCATGCCGCCGGAATCATTGGAGGAGGTCCGACTATTGTCGAATCTCGAAACCGGGCAGCACAAGCTTGTCAACATCATGTTGTTTGGCCAGCCTGAGCTCGATGAACTTCTGACGGACCGCCGGCTGCGCCAGGTGCGTGACCGGATCGTGCACCGTTTCAAACTCATGCCACTGCCCCCCCTGGACACCAGTGCGTATGTAGACCACCGCCTGCGCGCTGCGGGCTGGAAGGGTGGCGCCCTGTTTTCCCCGGCGGCGATGGCCGCGCTCATCAAGGCGTCGGGCGGACGAGCGCGGCGTATCAACTTATTGGCCGACAAGGCGCTGTTGGCGACCTATGCGTTGGGTTTGATGGTGGTGCACCAACAACAGGTGCAAGACGCCATTGGCGAATTGCATGAAGATTTTTCCACCCTAATAGCAGCGCCAAAGGCCCCCTGGATCAAATGGGCTGCGTTCAGCGTCGGCCTGGCATTTTGCATGACGGCATTCAGCGTATGGCTGATGGATCGCCACCGCGAAAGCAGCCTTAAGGTTGTCGTTGAGCAGCAGGAAAAACTTGCCCGCACGCAGGCACCAATAGCAGTGCCTGCCATGCCGGCTACGCCCGTTTCCCAGCCAGCCTCCACGCCCGGGCCAGCTCCTGCTCCTGCCAGCGCCCCCGCTTCGGCGCCAGAGGTCCAGGTGACATTGCCCGCAACCAGTGCCGCATCGGCACCGGCTCTCATACCTGTTGCCCCAACGCCAATGCCTGCTGCCTCGGGCAGTGCAACTGCAGACGCCGCATGGCTGCCCTATCTGCAACGCACGGACGAACTATTGCGCCAGCCAGATTTGGGTGGCTTTACCCTGCAAATTGCGACGTTGCCACGCGACGCCAAAGCCTCTCAGTACTTGAACTTTGTGCGCCATCATGTTGATTCTGCAGTGGTTTTTGCGCAACTAACCCACTACAATAGTGGAGATTTCGTATCGATATTCGTTGGACGGTATGCGACGATCGGAGAAGCTTATGCAGCACTTGCTGCTTGGCCAGCCCCGCTCAAGGTCAACAAACCGATGGTCAGAACGTGGGTCAAAATAAGACAGGATCAGCTATCTTGAACCGATTCTTCAGCCCCCTCGTAACGCAGCCCCTTCCTGTGGTCGCGCGCCTGTTATTGGGGGTGCTGGCAACGATGATCTTGGCAGCCTGCGCAGCACCGCCCGCGCCGCCCATGTCCAAATCCCATTTGCAGGTGCCACCTGTTGTGGAAGGCAAGGCCCCAGAATTTGTATCGGCGCCTCCCCTGCCCAAACCGCCGCGCCCGACACCTCGGCAAGAGGTTTACAGCGTCGTGATGCAAAACGTCAACGTCCAGGATTTGTTGTTTGCGCTGGCCCGCGATGCCAATATCAACGTGGACATCCATCCCAGCATCACCGGTACGGTGACCATGAATGTGCGAGACCAGACGCTGCCTGAAATTCTGGACCGGGTGGCGCGCCAGGTGGACCTGCGCTATGAGATGCACGGTCGCAACCTGTCTATTTTGCCGGACACCCCTTTTCTTAAAAACTACCGCGTGGACTACCCCAATATCCAACGCGATGGGACCATCTCCATCAGCACGTCGACCAACGTGGCCAGTACGGGTACTGGCCCCGGTGGCTCGGCAGGCTCGGGCAGCAACGCGTCAACGTCTGAGATCATCAGCAAATCCGGCAACCATTTTTGGGAAACGCTGGTGGGCAATATACGAGACATGTTGCGCGAGACTGATAAGGTCCTGCCTGAAGCAGCAGGTGCTTCTGCGTCAGCGGCAACCCCCATCGCACCTCTAGCGCCGGTCGCGGCAGCTCCAAAAACAGCCGGTGCCGCAGCCCCTGCTCCGGCCGCAGCAGTGGCGGCACCGCGTGCGGTATTCCGCGAGGCGTCTTCGGTCATGGCCAACCCAGAGACCGGCTATATCAGCGTTCGAGCCACCCAAGTGCAACACGAGCGGGTGCGTGAGTTTCTGGACCGGGTCATGCGGTCGGCGCGCAGGCAGGTGTTGATTGAGGCGACGATTGTCGAAGTGGACCTGTCCAACCGCTACCAGCAAGGCATTGACTGGTCGCTGATCAAGCCCAACGGCACTGCTTTTGATTCCTCTTTCAACGTCACTCCGTCTGGGCCGGCCAGCGGTTTCCAAACAGGCGGTATCGTCAGTACATTGACTTCGCTGACCTTGAATGGGCCCAGCCTCATCAAGGGCTTTGACCTGACGGCAGTTTTGAATTTGATGGAGTCGTTTGGCACCCTGCGGGTGCTGTCTAGCCCCAAGATTTCGGTACTCAATAACCAAAGCAGCGTGTTGAAGGTGGTAGACAACAAGGTGTATTTCACGATCTCGGTGACCCAAGGCACGGCGGCGTCGGTGGGCGTAGCGGCAACCCCTTCAACCTATGCGACCACTATCAACACCGTGCCAATCGGCTTTCTGATGTCGGTGACACCGCAGATCAGCGAGTCCAATGAAGTTATTCTCAATTTGCGCCCGACCATCAGCCGCATCACCGGCTATGCGATCGATCCAAGCCCTGTCTTGGCCCAAAACCGACTCATTAACCGAATCCCGGAAGTGCAAACGCGTGAGATGGAGTCAGTCCTGCGGGTGCAATCGGGGGGTGTCGCAATTCTGGGCGGACTGATGCAAGACTCGCGGAACAACAACTCGGACGAAGTGCCCATCCTGAACCAGGTGCCGTTGCTCAGCAACTTGTTCAAGTACCGCGACGAATCGAGCAAAAAGACCGAGTTGGTCATCTTCCTGCGCCCTACTGTTCTGCAAGACCCCTCGCTGGAGGCAGACTTCAAGGAGTACCGCACCACGCTGCAGGAAGCACGCGACGCAATGGATGCGCCACCTGGCCCGACCAGACCAGAACTTCGGTTCCTGCAGAATAGACCATGAGCCTGCTGCTTGACGCTTTACAACGTGCCAGCAAGGACAAAGAGAAAGCGGCGGCAGCGGCCGATACTGCCATTTCACCAGTCCAATCTGCTCCACTGGAAATGAGCCCACTGCCCGCAGCAGAACCGGTCGCCCCACGGTATCCAACCCTGTCGGAACCGTCTGAGCCGGTGTTCAAGGCTGCGCCAAGTGCCCCGCCCAGCCCCCCCTATGAGATGGAATTGACGCTGGAAATGCCCAAGGCGGTGGCGC
The DNA here is from genome assembly GCA_038317285.1 of Burkholderiales bacterium. Lineage (GTDB taxonomy): Bacteria > Pseudomonadota > Gammaproteobacteria > Burkholderiales > Burkholderiaceae_C > Allorhodoferax. The sequence goes on from JBBQBG010000020.1 coordinate 4,681, forward strand.
CGCCCGAACCACCCCCACAACCCCCGGAGCGTAGACGCGAACCCAAGCTCGAACCCATCCCCGCGCCTGCGCCCAGACAAGAGACCGCACGCCCTGATCCCACACCGGAGACTTTACGCTCGGCCGACATTCCGGCCCACACACCGGCGCCACCCAGCGTGGCGGCTGCGGTGGAACCGCCCAGCGTAAAACCCGTTGTAGTGCCGGCAGACCGGGCAGCGCAAGAGATTCGCCGTGCTTACGCGTCGCAGAAACCGCAAACCGTTAGCCGAGGCCGTCGGGTGCTGGCTTGGGCCGTTTTGGCTGGCTTGCTTGCGCTGGCCGTAGCCAGTGTCCTTTTTGGAATGTGGGGTGATCCATCCGCGCTGTTGCGCCTGGTTCGACCATCGTCCGTCGCACCCGCGTTTCCAGCGCCTGTCATCGTGCCAGCAGAATTGCCCCCGGCCACCGTGCCAGCGGCACCCGCGTCCGCGCCTGTGGTCATTGCAACGGTGGGCGCTTCGTCCGTTCCCAAGGGTAGCGAAGCACCTGCGCCCACTACAACCAGCGCGCCCGAGCCTGTTCCGGCGAAAACGGCACCGCGTTCGCGCACAGCGCCAGCGCCCCGCGAACCAGAAAGAGAAGGGCTTGCTCCGCCACCAGCCAAACCGACTTTTGCGGCAAAGGCTGGCGAACCCAATGCGCTGGAGTTGGGGTACGCGGCACTGGTCGGCGGCCGGTTTGAGGAAGCTACCTTGGCCTATGAGCGCTCGCTCAAGGCGAACCCGGACGAACGTGACGCGCTGCTGGGTCTGGCCTACATCAACCACCAGCAGGGCCGACTGGAGGATGCACGGTCCTACTACCGCAAGGTGCTTCGGAATGATCCTGGCAATGCCAATGCGAATTCGGGACTGCTTTCTCTCGAACAAGATGGCGATGCAACACGGACGGCCGGACGCGCACGTGAACTCGCATCGCGGCGGCCGGATTCTGCGGCCGCCATGGCGGCGGCGGGCAGCGCATTCGTTCGTGACGGATTGCTGGCAGATGCAGCCGTAGCGTTTGCCAGGGCACAGGCACTGGAACCCGGCAACCCGCTGCATGCATACAACCATGCCGTTGCATTGGACCGACTGGGGCGGTTGGAGCAAGCCATCGTGCAGTATGAGAAAGCATTGAGCCTGCCCCCGAATCCCGGTGCCGGGGAGCGGGGCTATCAGGTTGACGCCGTGCGTCTACGCATCAATCAATTGCGGCGGGCACTGGACCCGCAAAACGGACTGGAAGAATGAGCACCGCACCGCAAGCCGGCAAAGCCCCACCGGTTCGCCTGGGCGATCGGTTGCTGCAACTGGGGCTGATTTCCGAAGACCAGCTACGCATTGCGCTGCAAGAACAAAAAAGTTCCGGCAAGCCGCTGGGGCAGGCGCTTTTGACCCTGGGCTTCATCACTGAAGAGGCGATCCGCGGCGCACTGGCCGACAATCTGGGTGAAAAAGCGATCAGCCTCAAAGGCATTGTCGCCAACCCCGACGCCCTGGCACTGATACCCAAGCCTTTGGCCAAACGCCACATGCTGTTCCCCGTCAGCCTGGACGCGGTCACCAACGAGCTGGTGATTGCCGGTGCCAACCCCAACGACATTGTGGCGGTGGACCAAATTACCGCCTTGCTGGCGGGCGGGCCCCGCATCCACTGGCGACTAGCCAGTAGTGCTGAGATTCTCAGCGCTATCGAGCAGTTTTATGGGCACGAGCTGTCCATCGACGGCATTCTTCAAGAGTTGGAGACCGGCAACATCGATGTTGCCAGCCTGGCACAAGAGACCGGTGGCTATAGCCACCCCGTGGTGCGTCTGATGGATTCCCTGCTGGCCGATGCAACCTTGCGCGGTGCGTCGGACATCCACTTTGAACCAGAACCCCAATTTTTGCGCATTCGCTACCGCATTGACGGCGTGCTGCGGCAGGTCCGCGCGTTGCACTTGCGCTACTGGTCTGCCATGGTCGTGCGGCTCAAGGTCATGGCCGGCATGAACATTGCCGAAACGCGCGCACCGCAAGACGGACGCATCTCACTGACGATCTCCGGGCGGCAGGTGGACTACCGTTCGGCCGTGCAGCCGACCATCCATGGCGAGAATTTCGTGCTGCGTATTCTGGACCGCAAGCGCGGCATTGTGCCGCTCGACGGTCTGGGCTTGTCGGACGAACAGCTCAACATCATGCAATTGATGCTGTCGCGCCCCGAAGGCATCATGCTGGTGACCGGTCCTACGGGTTCTGGCAAGACCACCACTCTGTATTCCATATTGGGTCACCTCAATAATGAAGGCGTCAACATCATGACGCTAGAAGACCCGGTGGAGTACCCGATGCCGATGATCCGGCAGACATCTATCGCCGAGTCGGTCAAGATGGATTTCGCCGAAGGCATTCGGTCCATGATGCGGCAAGACCCCGACATTATTTTGGTCGGAGAAGTGCGCGACCATGAAACTGCAGAAATGGCGTTTCGGGCCGCGATGACCGGCCACCAGGTTTTTTCGACCCTGCATACCAACTCGGCCATTCGCTCCATACCACGCCTCGTCGATCTGGGTATCAAGCCCGAAGTGTTGGCAGGCAACGTCATTGGCATCGTGGCGCAGCGCTTGTTGCGCACTCTGTGCGTTGCCTGCAAAGAGCCGCATGAACCCAGTCCCATTGAACTGCAACTGTTGGGCTTGCAACCTGGACAAGCGCATACGCTTTACCGCCCCGTGGGTTGCCGCCAGTGCGAGCACCTCGGGTACAAGGGCCGTATGTCCATTCTGGAGTTGCTCAAATTTGATGCCGAGCTGGATGAGCTGGTGACACAGCGTGCCAGTCTTAAGGTCTTGATGGACCATGTCCTTCGCAATGGCTTTGTCAGCATGGCCCAGGACGGCCTGCGGCGCGTGCGCCAAGGTGTAACGACAGTGGAGGAGGTCGGCCGGGTGGTTGACCTGACAGAGCTAATCCACTAATGCCGCTCTACCAATACCGCGCAACCAGCAACGACGGTCGGATCGCCAAGGGTCGTATTGATGCGCTGCATGAAACGGATCTGGAGACGCAGCTCAAGCGCCTGGATCTTTCGCTGTTGTCGGCCTCCGCAGTTACGGCCCGTTCGGTTTCGGTCAAGAGCATCCCGAAACGCGAGGTACTGAATTTCTTGTTCCAACTGGAAATGCTGGTGCGCGCCGGAGTTCCTATTCTGGACTCACTGGCCGATATGCGTGACGCCGCTGAAACACCATCAGCCCGCGATCTCGCCGCCAGTTTGTTCGAAAAAATCGAAGCCGGTTCGACGCTGGGCGTGGCGGTCGCTGCATTCCCTGCAGTGTTTTCCGAAACCGTGGTCAATCTGATTCGTTCCGGCGAAGTGACGGGCCAATTGCCCGACGTACTCAAAGAAGTTGTGCGCTCCCTGCGATGGCAGGACGAAATGGCCTCCCAGACCAAAAAGCTTTTGGCCTACCCAGCTTTCGTCTCGGTCGTGATTGGTGGCGTCGTTTTTTTCCTGATGATTTACCTGGTCCCCCAATTGATCGGATTTCTGAATAATCTGGGCCAGGCGATTCCCCTTCAGACTCGGCTACTGATCGGCCTGTCCGGCATCTTCGTCCATTACTGGTGGGCTTTGTTGTCGGTCCCCCCCCTTTTGGTGACTGCGATTCTCTCCATGTCAGTGGCGATGCCAGGCTTCCGTTACAAACTGCATGAATGGCAGTTGCGCATTCCCGTCATTGGCCCGGTGCTGAAAAAGATGACCATGGCCCGATTTGCCGACACGCTGGGGCTGATGTACCGTACCGGCATTCCCCTGACCGAAGGACTGGTGTACTGCGAAAAAATATCGTCCAACGTGGTGATACAAAACGCCATCCGCCGCGCGCGCGAGCGGGTGCTCAATGGCACGTCCATTTCTGAAAGCTTGGCAATGGAACAATTGTTTCCAAGCTTTGTGATCCGCATGATCAAGGTTGGCGAAACCACGGGCGCGCTGGACACTGCCCTGGCAAACGTCAGCTACTTTTACTCGCGTGACATCGACGAATCGATTTCCAGAGTGCAAGCCATGATCGAGCCAGCGCTCACCGTGGTGATGGGGCTGATACTGGGCTGGATCATGCTGGCGGTGTTGGGCCCGATCTACGACACCATTGCCAAGATGAAGACCTAAAGCCATGGCAACCGTCTTGCATATCAGCGCCACCACCATTAGTTGGTGGGGCAACGGCTCTGGCACATGGACACCTCTGCCAGGGCCAGATGCCGGGCCTGTCTGGACCGTGACCGATCTGACCGAAGAGGCCTTTGTTGAAGTCAACGTGCCACGTATTTTTGGAGCGGACCGCAGCCGATACATCGAACGGCAGTTGGCAAACAGTTTTCCAGAGAGCCGCTTACGCTGCGCGCTCGCACCGCAAAAGAGCGGCAGCTTTATGAGCCGAATGGCACCACCGTTGCAAACCCTGACGGCGGTAGATCCATCGGATCGTGTGACAGCGGCGCTGGATCAGTTGACCGCCCCCTTGGTAGGCGTGTGGAGTACGTCCATGCTACTGGCGCAGTTGGGACAGCAACGCAGCCTTCCAGCGATCTTGCTGATCGTGCTGAGCCAGCCCTCAGGAATGCGCATCGTATTTCTGAAGAATCGCTCCCCGGTGCTGACGCGGTTGGTTGCCACGGCAACCACCGCGACTGAACAGGCGGCAGAGGTGCTTCGCACCCTGCGGCATCTTGAAAATACGCGCGTTGTAGAGCGTGGCAACCATCGGTTTGCTGCCTTGCTGCTGGGCACTGCGCCGGGCTTGGCGGCAGCACTGGCAGCCGACCGTCTGGATGCCCTTGACACGCCCCTGGCCCAAAGCCTTGAGCCCATGCAAGACCGCCGCCCCATGCTGTTCGACCTGGCGTGCAAGAGCCCAGCGGGGCAGTTGGCGCCACTCAGTTATCGATCGACCTACATGGCACGCCAGGTAGGGAAAGCGGCATGGGTCGCTGGCGCCGTGTGCCTGGTGGCGGCGATATGGGCAGCAAGCGGCAACGTCAGCTCGCTCATCCAGGACCAAGGCACCCGCACAAAATTACAGGCGAGTCTGGGGCAAACCAATTCAAAGATAGCGGACGTTGATCTTGCACTACAGACTTTTGGCGTGTCTCCCGAGACCTTGCGTACAGCGCTAGATCTTGATACCGAGGAAATAGTCACCGCGCCTGACATGGAAACGGACCTACGCAATCTGGCGCACATTGTCAGCAGCATCAATGGTGCGCGGGTCAAGAGCTTGCAGTGGCAAATCCTGCCCTCCAAAGACAGCGTGTGTTCCCAAGGCAGCTTGTCCGCGTCCACGACAGCACCTGTTAGTCCAATCGGGCAAGAGCCTGCCCAGACACGCAAAGTAGAGTTGCAATTGACGGTGACGCTCGCTCCGGGAGTAGGGCCGCGACTGAAGCTGCAGCAGGCCACCAACATTTCCAGGCAACTCAACCAATTGACCGGTGTGAGGATTGTGGATGATGCCGCACGGCGGCTACGCGAAGGCGATATCAGCGCGGGCAATGCCCCGTCTGAGGCCGACCAGGACCTAACCTGGTGTGCAGTTTTCCCGGGAATTTCAGCGGTCGCGGCGGGTAAGGGTGAAAGGCCATGAACGAGTGGAAGCCCATACTGCGCTTGGCGCGACGCAGCCTCATCACGCTGTTGATCGTGGTCGTGCTGAGTGCAGCGGCTGTCTATGGCCTTGGGAGTCTGGCAGAAAGCCTTAAATCCAGTGTCGTGCAAATGCAAGGCACGACCCAAGAATTGCAGGCGCAACTCGACACCAAGCGTGACAATTTACTGAAGGTCACCAAACACATTCAGCGCTACGAAGAGCTGCGCACCAAAGGCCTTATCGGCATGCCCGACCGACCCCAGTGGGTGGAAGACTTGCAGCGCAGCTACCAGCACATCGGGTTTGACGACTTCCTGAAATACCAGTTGCAGGCTCCAAAGCCACTGAATACGGGTGGCGTCGAACCAGCCCCTGTTACGGCCGATGCCGCTTCAACAGAGCCACTGGCGCATGATTTGCAATTTGAAATGTCCAACGTCCATGAGCTTGAGGTGTTCGGTCTGATTAACGATTACCGCGGCCGGGTTAAAGGGCGCTTTAGGGTCAATAGCTGCAACTTGCGCGATCCCAAGGAGACAGGGCTTACAGCGCAGTGCGTGCTGCGTTTCTTGACCATTCCGCTGGCACCTGTCGAGCCCGTTCCCCTGCCTGCAGCAACGCCAGGCTAAATATGCAGAACACAGGCCATCGCTTTGCATATACGCCCATATTGCCTAAACTAGGATTCATGTTGCGCATGCGTTTTCTATGGATGCAATTTGGTGGCTGGTCCCGATGGGCTGCTGCCGTGCTGGGGTGCCTGTCCACCGTTGCCATGGCGAGCCCTCAGCCTGGCTTGGACACCCTGTTTTACACGCAGATTGAACGCCAAAAAATCGACCGGATACGGCTCTCGCACGTCGAGCCAGGGTCGGAATCGGAGTCGGAGGCGCAAGCTTCCTTTGCAAAGCTATCTGGCGTTGTGCGACGCGCGGCTGGCAAGGGGACGGTCTGGGTCAACGGTACGCCCAGCCCAGAAGGCGCGGCCAACGCGAGCAAGATACGGGGCATGGGCGCCATTGTCGAGGGTCAGCAGCTGCGGGTCGGCGAATCCATTGACAAATCCAGTGGTGCCCGCAGTGACGTGGTGCAACCTGGCGCAGTCACGGTGCAGAGGCGGCGATGAACACAGAATTCGGTGAACTCGCCCAGGCACGCTACCGGTCACGCACACTCCGACGCAAGGTCTATGTCGTGGTGGGTTTATTGCTGATTGCGTTGGGTTACTTCCTTATGGCGGTCAGTCCCCAGACGGTTTCCGACTGGGCGCTTCTGCGCGCAGTGGGTGGATTGGCATGTATTGTTGTCGGATTTGGCTTGGCCATACTTCCGCTGCTGTCCGCATGGACCAGCGACCAATAAGTCGCCTGCGCCCCCATGCCGATCCATGAAGCCACCGCCGCGCCCAACCCCGAAGTGCTGTTGGTGGAAGACGATGCCGCCCTGAGGGACTACCTGGCATCGTCCCTGCGCAGCCAAGGTTTCACTGTGCGCACTGCCTATGATCGCGCCAGTGCCTTGTCAATCGTGTCGCAACCCGCCGCGCCCGCCCTTGTACTGCTTGACCTGGGCTTGCCGCCGCACCCCAGCACCATGCGCGAAGGACTGGCGGTTTTACAAGAGACTTTGCGCATCGCACCTGCCACCAAAATTCTGGTGCTAACGGGGCAAGATGAAGACGCCGCTGCGCACGAGGCCGTGCGCCTGGGCGCCTTTGATTTTTTAAACAAACCGGTCACCTTGGACGCCGTACTGCAAGCTCTGCGCCGGGCGCATCTTTTTTCACGCGAGGATGCACGGATGGCACTGGCGGGTGAGGCCCGACTAAACATCATGGCCCGTGTCGATGAAGGGCCAAAGGAGGCCGGAGCACAAGCAGAGGAGCAGTTGCTGCGCCGTAGTTTTGCGCAAGCCGGCTATAACGTGGCCGAAACGGCACGCCAACTGGGCATCGCCCGCGAACACGTTTACTACTACCTCAACAAATATGGCATCCGGCGTCCTGACTAGCCTACAGCTCGCTTTTTTTGCCGCCGGCTTGACGCTTTGGCTAACCAGCCTGGCGCTGTCGCGCAGAGCACGGCGGTACCAAACAGGGATGCAAACATTGCTGCAACTTGCCGGAAGCAACTTGGAGCCGCTGGATATTCCGGCTGCTGCGTGGCCCGTACTGCAAGACGCAGGGTGGCAGAGTTTGTGGTGGGAAGGCGACTGGTATGGTCAACCCGTACAGGGGTCACTAAGTGCCTCCACAGACCAACCGCAGCGCAAAAGCGTTCCCCAGACATTTGAGCTAGACGGCGGCGGTGAGGTGCAACTTCGCATCCAGATCGTCCACAGCGCTCCGCGCGGTGAAAAGCGCCTGTTTGCGATCCAGTTGGCGCAGGTATTCGTGTTGTTGCTAGAGACGCGTTTGCGCGAGCGCACGGGTGCCCTGTCGGCAGCGCTGGCCGAGCGGGCCCGACTGTCCCTCTACCTTCAACACGACATGCGCAACCTGGCACAGTGGGTGGGTTGGGTAAGCAGCGACTTTGCCAATGCCCAGACCGAACCAGAATTGTTGGCGGCAGCACAACGCTTGCGTGGCAACGCACCCTTGGCACAAGAACGCGCCCGGCGCCTCAATGCGGCCTTGGGCAAACCGGGCCATACCGCCATGCCCCGCGAAATGAACCTACGTGAAGCGCTAGACCACGCGGCCAGCATGGCCGGTGTTGAAATGTCGGTTGAAGGAGATGTAGAAGCCTGGATCGCGCCAGACGTACTGGCGCGGGCTCTGGACAACCTGCTATCCAACTTGGCAGCCGTTTGGCGCGAAGGCCATACCACCACCCCCCGCGCTGAACTGGGCATGGTTCCAGCCATCGACCGGCAGTCCGCCATGGCTGCTCTGACCATGCGGTGCCCGCTGCCCGCGCAAGGCATGGACTTGGCGCCCGAGCGACTGTTTGAACCGTTTGCCAGCGGCCGCCCGGGAGGGCAGGGCTTGGGGTTGTACCAGGCGCGCAAGAGCCTGCGCGAGGCAGGGGGCGACCTGAAGGCGTCGGTCGCGCAGGGTTGGTTGAAATTTGATCTGTTAATCCCCCAAAAGCGGACAAATGTCACATATGAGTCGGTTTCGCAGCCGTTTGTGTAAAAGATCCTGACACCTGGGCGGGGCACCGTTGCGTACAGTTGGACCCATGCAGCGTGGCCATGGGGGCCTTAGCTGTACAAAGCACCATTAAAGGACTCCATGAAAAATCGCAACAAGTCCCGCCAGTCGGGTTTCACCCTCGTCGAAATCGCCATTGTTTTGGTCATCATTGGTCTGCTGTTGGGCGGTGTGCTCAAAGGCCAGGAGATGATTGAGAACGCCAAGATCAAGAGCATCGTCAACGACATGAAGGCCATTCAAGCCGCCTACAACGGGTATCTGGATCGCTACCATGCTCTTCCAGGTGACGAAACGGCAGCGGTCATGACGGCCCGCGGCTGGACCGGCGCTGCAGGCGCGGCGATCGCCAACAATGGCGTGCTGGCGATCACCGTCGCACAGACGTTCACCAACGGGGGCGACCAAGCTGCGTTTTGGCGCGGCCTGCGTGGCTCTGGACTCGTTGTAGGCGATCCAGCTGCCCCAGCAACTTCGGCCGGTTTGCCAACCCATGGCGGCGGCGGTCTTCTGGGTGTAACCGCCGGACCGGCCTACGGTGTTCCTGGTCCGCTGATTTGTGCTTCTGGCTTGTCAACCAAGCAAGCTGCGGGCATTGACAGCTTGATCGACGGCGCAGGTGCGTCCAACATTACAGGCACGCTTCGCGGCGCAACCGCGGCCGCCAACCCGCTGGCACCGGCGGCTGTTGTCGGAGCGGCTGTACCTTACGATGAAACATCAGCCAACAAGTGGACCATCTGCATGGCTTTGTAAACACAGTTGGTCGGGGCTTCCCGATCACGCGGTGATGATGGGACCCGCTTAGGCGGGTCTTTCTATTGAAATCTTTTATATTTGTTTTGAAGAAAGATTGGTAGCAAAATGGGCCTTTAGCCCTCGTCGAACTTGCAGGTTCAGCTATCATTTTTGAAGCACTATTTGTGTACTATTCCATGAACTACAGCAAGACAGTTTCTCGGTTTAAGCAGCCAAGAATCTCCGGCTTTACGCTGGTCGAAATGGCTGTGGTTGTGGTCATCATCGGCATACTGATGGCCATGGGTCTGGCTATGACAAATAGCATGATGCAAAACACGCAGCGTTCCACGACCAAGGACAGGGAAGACTATGTCCGCGACGCGATGATTGCCTATTTCACCGCCAACCACCGGCTCCCTTGTCCAGACAACGGCAGCAATGTGGGCAATACCGGGCGCGACGGCGTTGAGGATCGCCTTGTGGGTGGCGCCAATCCTCTCGTGACGTCAGGCTGTACGACAGCGTTGGGAACTGTTCCGTTTCTCACGCTGGGCATTGCTCGCGAAAGGGCAATTGATGCGTATGGAAACTTCATCACCTACCGTCTGGACACGGCCCGTAACTGGCACTTAACCTCGACTTTTCAGGCGTCCCCTGGAACTCCGTTGGTGCCTTGCAATCCGCCGGGCATCATTGCAGCACCGTTGGTGGGTCTTTCGGTGTTCTCAGCACCCGCCACGCTGCAGACGGGCACAGCGGCTACAGTCCTAATCTCACATGGACCCAATGGGTTGGGCGCCTATAACCAGGGCACAACGAACGCCTCGCGCAACACGCTACCCGCCATTGCAGGAGAACAGGGCAATACGGTTGCCGCTCCGGCTGCGCCCGCAGGCTATCGGGCTTATGTTTACTCGGACTCGGCAGCAGCGCCTTTTGATGATGTAGTGCAGTTTTTTGGTCTGGGAGACTTGCAGACCGTTATGGTGACAAAAATGGGACGATCCAATATATGCAGCTAAATTCCAAGCGACACGCGATGTCGATCAAAGCTAACCGGCCTTCCATGGCTCGCCGCAACCGCGGGTTCACATTGGTCGAAATTGCCATCGTGCTGGTGATCATTGGCCTGATTCTGGGCGGAATTCTCAATGCCCAATCCGTGATCCGCAATGCGCAAACCAAGGACAGCATCAAAGCACTTACCGATATAAGCACGGCCGCGCGACAATTCAACGACCGCTACGGCATGTGGCCCGGGGACTACAGCAACGCGGTCGCCAGCTTGCCGGGGCTAGGCTGTGCGAACGGCAATGGCAATGGCCAAGTCAATACCAATGCCGAGTCATTGTGTGCAACTGAGCAATTGATACGCGCTGGCATGCTCCGAGGCACGGCAGGCACCCCACTCATTCTGCGCGGCAGTACCTTTTCAGTAACGGGCGCGACGGCGGCCTTGACGGGCCTGACGGCTGCGAGTTTTCCGGCACCAAACAACTGGATCAATGTGATTCGCGTCACCGCCATTGACTGCGATGTTGCGGTGCAAATGGACCGCGCTGTCGATGATGGCAACACCAATACCGGCAACTTTCGCACGACGAACGGAGTATGTGGAGCTACCGGCAACACACAGTCCGAGACGACAGTCGTGGCCAATGCAGTTTTCCGGCTGAACTGAACCCGTTCTGTCAGCGTTTTCGACCACATATCGGCGCTTTGCGCTGATTACTGAATGGGGTAACTTAGACCAAACGCGTACACCGTTGATGTGCCTAGTGGACTAGTAATGGTCACTTTAAACGTCCCAGTGGCCGTGTTACCGCCTCCTGCATAACATCCCACGTCGGGAGGGACCGGTGGTGAGGTAGTAGCAGCCACTATCGTGATAGGAATGGTATGCACGGAGCCCTGACGCGTGGCCATGTTGGCAACAGTCAGCGTGGCATTGCCGGCATCATCGTGCGGATAGGTGTTTGGAACAGTATTCGGCGTAACCGAACCGACAGTCAGGTTGGCTCCGTCAACGCTTGTTGTAATGGCCGTGCCAAAGGGCAATGGGTTGAAATTAACGTCATTCAACTCAAGTTTCAACGTGTACGGAAGGCAGGTAGTAGCCGTCAACACATTGAGGCTTGCGCCGGACAACAGCGTTGACGTTCCAGCCAGATAAACATTTACCGCATCACTTCCACTAAGAAACATGGCTATTTGCCCTTGCAAAGTAGTCTGCGACGTGGAAGACGACGCGGTAATGGTGGCCAAGCCAGCGCGTTTGCCGGCTGAATTACCCAGCGCAAAGCGCGGTGCCTGGCTGCGATAGCTCACTGAACACGCGCCGTTGACGGTGGAACACCCGCCATTGCTGGAGCTGCCCACCGCACCGCTATCCGTTTGGAATACGACAGGAGTACCGTCTGCGACCGGATTGCCCACCGCGTCGGCCATCAAAATATTGATCGTGTTCGTAATGTTGTCATGCGACCAGCCTTCAATATTGAAGAACGTCTCGCTGAGCGAAAACGCGCTTTGCACGGCCTGCCCAGTTGTGACCGTCATGGTCCCTGAGATCGTTGAAATACTGGGCTGCGATGCAAAGGATGCCAGCACACGGAAGGTCGACGCCAAGAATCCGGAACGGACAATTGCTATGGCAGTGCCGTCCAGCCCCGTAACCGCCGATGCGGTCTGCAAACTCACTTTGGCGTCAGGACTTAAAGCAAAGTTGATGGTCTGGCTGGCCAGCGGTTGACCAAAGCTGTCCAGCGCACGGAAGGTCAACAATGCTGTGTCGCTGCGCCCCGTGCCACCCGAGCCCTGGATCACAATGGATTGATCGGCAGGTGAGGCGGACACAAATAGCAACGACGCCCCAACGGGCGCCCTACCCAATTGAAAGGGTTTGCTGGACGTCAAGGCCGTAGTTCCAAGCGTCGCCGTGGCCGTCAACGTGTCCGCAGTGCCGGCCTGCGCCTGAGCGGTCGCAAAATCCTTGACGTACAGGTTGACCGTTGCAACGCCTGAAGCATTGGTCAATGTCTGACCCGAGGAAGGAGACAGCACCGACAGGGCACCGCCTGTTGCAAAAGTGACGATGATGTTGGAAGCCGGATTACCCGACGCATCCCGCACGGTGGCTTGTGCCACCAACGGCCCGGACAGTGTCAGCGCGTTCGATACTGCGCCATTGGCATCCAGAAGGGTCAGCGTGATAGTGGAGACCGCTGCAGGCGGCGCATTGTTGAGCTGATCGCGGTTGCTGCTGCCCCCGCATGCGACCAGAATGAGCGCAAGGCAAGCCACACAGGCGATGCGTACCAATCGACCTATTGAACAGCCTCTAAACATGTACGCCATCTTTATCCTAATGTGTGCCGCGGTGGGAGAGTCTGACCGTGCCGACCCGCATCCAGTTTTACTCTGCTTGAATAATAGCAGTCGTATAGCGGAGACAGCAATGCGTCAACCTCAATGAATGCCTGGGTGGGGCCGCGAGAGCGGCTGGGATGGACGAAAAAGCTCCCGTTTTTCCACGCCAAATGGTATGGTGCGCCCTATGACTGATGGGGAATTTGTGTGAAGATTTTGGTCGTTGAAGACGAAACCGCCATTCGCAACAACGTCGTCTCCATGCTGCGCATGGAGGGTTTTGACGTGGTCGAAGCCAGCAACGGACGCCTGGCTTTGGCCGTAGCGCGTGAGCACCTGCCGGGCCTGATCCTGTCCGACGTCATGATGCCTGAGCTTGATGGTTACGGTCTGCTGGAGCAGTTGCGCGCTGATCCGCTAACCGCCAACATTCCGTTGATTTTTCTCTCGGCCCGCACTGACCGGGCCGACCGGCGCCGTGGCATGAACCTGGGTGCCGACGACTACCTGGGCAAACCTTTTTCGCACGACGAACTGCTCGAAGCAGTCACCGCCCGCATCAAACGCAACCAGACCTTTGGCAAGGCAGACACACCGCCCAAAGTAGCTGTAAACCTGGGCAATGCCCCGAAAGAACGCCCACCGGTAGCAGTCAAGGGCTACCGCATCCTGCGCAAGATCGGCAGCGGCGGCATGTCGGAAGTATTTTTGGCCGTGCGCGAGGCCGACCATCTTGAGCTTGCACTTAAGGTGCTGGACACCGGCAACGACGAAGACGTGGCCATGCTGAACCGCTTCATTCAGGAATATGCCCTGCTGGCCCAGATCAACCACCCCAACGTCGCCAAGATCTACGACCAAGGCATTACCGACGCCCATGCTTTTTTGTCCATGGAGTACTTCGCGGGGGGCGACATCAAAAGCCGCGTTGCCGCAGGCCTGACGCAGCACGAGGCACTGGGCGTGACCCTGCAGGTGGCACTGGCCCTGGTGCAGATTCACGCCCTGGGCATTGTCCACCGCGACGTCAAGCCCGACAACCTGATGCTGCGCAAAGACGGTAGCGTGGCGTTGATCGACTTCGGCATCGCCAAGCATGCCGACCATGCGCTCGGGCACACCCTGCACGGCGAAATCGTCGGCTCGCCCTACTACCTAAGCCCGGAACAGGCCTCAGGTCGACCAGTAAGCGCTGCCAGCGACATCTACTGTCTGGGTGTGATCTTTCACGAGATGCTGACCGGGGGCCGCCCCTACGCCGCCGACCGCGTGGAGGTGCTACTGGCCCAGCATCTGTTCTCGCCCACGCCGCGGCTCGCGCCGCCGCACGGCGCCATGCAGGATTTGTTGGACAAGATGATGCACAAGGACCCGGCGCTGCGCATGGGCAGCGCGCAGGCCGTAGTGGACTACATCACCAGCCGCTGGCCCCTGGCCACAGCCGCCCGTTTGTAAACATTCCTTAAGCAGTTCTGGCCTCTAACCCTCGTGGAATATGCGTGATGCGCTCCTGATTTAGGAGCATTTTTTAAAAATCAAAAGCCAAATTTAGTTGGTTGCGCGGTCCGTGGGGTACTTCCACAAATCGCGCAGCAGGTAGTTCATCGGGATGTTGAGCGCGGTGTTGCGCGGTGGAATGGGTTTGGTGAACCAGCGGTCGTAAATGGCGTAGGCTTCACGCGAGCTGATCAGGCGTTTCATCTCCTCGTCCACAATGGCTTTGAGCTCCGGATCGCTCTTGGACATGACGATCGACAAGGGCTCCAGAGTGAGGTACTTGCCCACCACCTTGAGCTTGCTCGGGTCGGGCCGGCTGGAGATCACACCGTAGAGCAGCACGTCGTCCATGGCAAAGCCGTCAGCCTGCTCTTTTTCAATCATCTCGGTGGCCTGCACATGGTCGTTGGCCTGCATGATGCTGATGCGCAGCAAACGCTCTTTGTTGGCCCGCTTGATAGCATCCAGCGACGGCGTCTTATAGGTCGACACCAAGGTCAGTCCTTCAAAACCTTTGAGGTCGGTGATGGTGCTGTCGGCGCGAACCATAAAGCGCGTGCCGGTGATGTAGTGGGGGATTGTGAAGGCTACTTTCTCGCGCCGCTCCGCATTGTTGGCGGTGACGCCGCATTCGAGGTCAGCCTTGTCTTCCTCGATCATTTTGACCTGGGTGAACTCGCTGACCTTGAGGTATTCGGTCGCCAAGGTCTTAAGCCCCAGATGCTTACGGATGGATTCGCCGATCTTCAGACACAGGTCCATCGTGTAACCAATGGGCTTCTTATCGGCGTCCAGATACGAAAACGGTATCGACGACTCGCGGTGCGCCAGTGTGAGCTTGCCGCTCTGGCGGATGCGGTCCAACACCGGGCCTGCTTCGGCAACTCCCACCGAGCAGCCCATAACGGCTGCAACCAGAAGCGAAGCGTTCAACATTTTTCGAGAGAACGGATGGCGCACGGGCATGGCAGCACTTTCAGGGGTGGAATGCCGGGATCATATCGGAGTAGCCATGCGCCGGCGGTATTGCATGGCTTCGGCCACGTGGGCAACTTCGGTGTATTGCGCGCCGGCCAAATCGGCAATGGTACGCGCCACCTTCAGTGCGCGGTGCGTGCCCCTTGCCGACCAGCCCAAGCGGCTGGCCGCAACATTCAAAAACTTCAGCGCATCTGCATCGAGCATGACGTGCTGGTCTATCCCCTGCCCCTGCAGCGCCATATTGCTACTGCCCTGTCGGTCCACCGCCCGTTGCCGTGCCGCCTGGCAGCGCGCGCGTATGCTGTCGGTGGACTCGCCTGCCGGGGCTCCCAGCAAATCACCATGGGGCAGATTGGGCACGTCCACATGCAGGTCGATGCGGTCCATCAACGGCCCGCTGAGTTTGGACTGGTAGCGGTGGATCTGGTCTGGCGTGCAGCGGCAGGCATGCGACGCCGAGCCCTGGTAGCCACAAGGACAAGGGTTCATGGCCGCAATCAACTGAAAGCGGGCCGGAAATTCGGAGCGTTGTGCGGCTCTGGAAATGGTGATGCAACCAGTCTCCAGCGGCTCGCGCAAGGCCTCCAGCGCAGCCCTGGGAAATTCAGGTAATTCATCCAAAAATAAGACGCCGTGGTGGGCCAGAGAGATCTCGCCGGGCCGGGGCGGTGAGCCCCCACCGACCAATGCCACCGCGCTGGCTGAATGGTGTGGACTGCATGTCGGGCGCAGGCCCCAGTTTTCGATGGCAAAGCGCCCGCTCAGGCTGCCAATGGCGGCACTTTGCAGCGCTTCGTCGCACGACATCGGTGGCAGCAACCCGGCAAAACGCTGGGCCAGCATCGACTTGCCCGAGCCCGGTGGGCCTACCAACAGTGCACTGTGGCCACCGGCCGCTGCAATCTCCAGGGCGCGCTTGGCGCCAGCCTGCCCTTTGACATCCGCCATGTCCAGCCAGCGCGCGGTGGCAATGGGCGGCTGCACCACCAGGCGCGCCCAGCCGTCGTCTCCGGGCGGTGGCGCGCTATCTCCGCCCAGGGCGTCCAGTGCGGCACCCGCAGGCACAAACTGCCGAACCACATCCAGCAAATGACGGGCGCGGTAGACCTCGGAGCCCGGCACCAACGCAGCCTCTTCCGCATTGCCCGGCGGCAGCACCAGCCGCGTCGCCACCTTGCCTACATGCAGCGCCAGCGCCATGGCCAGCGCGCCGCGGACCGGTTGCAACGCGCCGGTCAGCGACAACTCCCCGGCAAATTCGTAACCCGCGAGCCGGGTGCCATCAATCTGCCCACTGGCGGCCAATATGCCCAGTGCAATGGGCAGGTCCAGCCGGCCCGAATCCTTGGGCAAATCGGCTGGGGCCAAATTGACAGTGATGCGTTGGTTGTGGGGAAACTGGAGCCCCGCGTTCTGGATGGCGCAGCGCACGCGCTCGCGGGCCTCTTTGACCTCGACGTCGGCCAGCCCCACCAGCGTAAAGCTGGGCAAGCCGTTGGCCAGATGCACTTCCACGGTCACCTTGGCAGCGTCCATGCCGCGCAACGCACGGCTCTGCACCAAAGACAAGCCCATTTCACGTTCTCCCAAATGAGTGCGCACCGCAATAGCAACGCCCCAAATGGGTGCGATGCGATGCGCAACCTGTTTATCTATACAGCTAGCATAACGGGTAGTACTGTATTTGGGGGACCGTTGGGCCGGATTCAAAAAGAAAAACCCAATGGCATGTATCGTGCTTTGAGGGTACATCCCGCAACCCTTCAGGAGTTTTCCCATGAGCCTTACAACTAAATCCCTCCTCGTTCTCGCGACCGCGATGGGCGGCACTGCCACCATGGCGCAAACGGCTGCTCCAGCAGCTGCGCCTGAGCCCGCATCCAGCCTGAGTTTCAACGTCGGCGTGGTCAGTGACTACCGCTTCCGCAGCGTTTCGCAAACCTCGTTCAAACCCGCACTGCAAGCCGGTGTGGATTTCGCCCACAAGAGCGGTCTCTACGTGGGTGCATGGGGCTCCAACATCAACTGGATCAAGGACTATGTGGGCGCCACCGACGGTACCCTGGAAGTGGACATCTACGGTGGCTACAAGGGCGAGATTGCCAAGGATTTCACGTATGACGTGGGTGTGATCACTTACCAATACCCCAACAATACGGCCGACAAGGTGTTGGTCAATGCCAACACCACCGAGGTCTATGGCGCATTGACCTTTGGCATCGTGACGGTCAAATACAGCCAAAGTACCGGCAACTTCATTGCCAACCCAGACAGCAAGGGCAGCGCCTATGTCGAAGTGGCAGCCGCTTTTGACCTGGGTGGTGGCTTCACGTTGACGCCGCACGTTGGTCGCCAGTCCATCCCCAACCAGGTTGGCAGCGCGGGTGACTACACCGACTACTCGATCACGGTGGCCAAGGACTTCGGCAATGGCTTGAGCGCTTCCGTCGCCGCGATGACCACCGACGCCAAGGACTCCTTTTACAAAGTTCCCGGCTTTGACAACATCGGCAAGAACGCCGTCACCGTCGGCGTGAAATACACGTTCTGATCCAGCTCTCTCTCCTTCAAGGAAAAATTATGAAACTCGTAACGGCGATCATTA
Organism: Burkholderiales bacterium; assembly: GCA_038317285.1. GTDB lineage: Bacteria > Pseudomonadota > Gammaproteobacteria > Burkholderiales > Burkholderiaceae_C > Allorhodoferax. Next base: position 22,693 of record JBBQBG010000020.1, read on the forward strand.
AACCGTTCAAGCTCGATGAGGTGCGCGAAGCCTTGTCCGGCATGGGCGTGCAGGGCATCACAGTCACCGAAGTCAAGGGCTTCGGCCGTCAAAAGGGCCACACCGAGCTGTACCGCGGTGCGGAATACGTGGTCGATTTCTTGCCCAAGGTCAAGATCGAAGCTGCCATCGACGATGCGCTGGTTGAGCGTGTCATCGAAGCCATCGAAGGCGCGGCCCGCACCGGCAAGATCGGTGACGGCAAGATTTTTGTGTACGACCTCGAACAGGTTGTCCGCATTCGTACTGGCGAGACAGGAAAAGAGGCACTATGAAAAAACTACTCGTATCCCTGGCCTTGGGCTGGGGTCTGTTGACTGTCGGTTCAGTTGCACTGGCCCAGACCGCAGCACCTGCCTCGGCACCTGCGGCCACCGCCTCGGCGCCCGAAGCCAAGCCGGCTGAAGCACCTGCCATGGCTGCCTCAACTGCAGCCGCACCCATGCCAGCCGCTGCCGCATCGGCCGCATCTGCACCGGCCCCAGCACCCGTGCCCAACAAGGGTGACACCGCCTGGATGATGGTCTCCACCATGCTGGTCATTTTGATGACCGTACCTGGTCTGGCCCTGTTCTATGGCGGCCTGGTGCGCAGCAAGAACATGCTGTCGGTTCTGATGCAGGTCATGGTCACGTTCTCGATGATTGTCGTGCTGTGGTTCATCTATGGTTACAGCCTGGCGTTTACTGAAGGCAACATGTTCATCGGTGGCTTTGACCGCCTGTTCATGAAGGGCATCTGGGACAACGTCGCTGGCACCTTTGCCAACGCAGCCACGTTCAGCAAGGGTGTCTACATTCCTGAAATCGTGTTCGCCGCCTTCCAGGCCACGTTCGCGGGTATCACCTGCACACTGATCGTCGGCTCATTCGCCGAACGTATCAAGTTCTCTGCTGTGCTGGCATTCATGGCTCTGTGGTTCACCTTCAGCTATGCACCCATGGCGCACATGGTCTGGTTCTGGATGGGCCCTGACGCTTACGCCACCAAGGAAGTGGCCGCAGAGATGACCTCCAAGGCCGGCATGCTGTGGCAATGGGGCGCGCTGGACTTCGCTGGCGGTACCGTGGTGCACATCAACGCTGCGGTTGCCGGTCTGGTCGGGGCCTTCTTCATCGGTAAGCGCGTCGGTTATGGCAAGGAAGCCATGGCACCGCACAGCCTGACATTGACGATGGTCGGTGCCGCATTGCTGTGGGTAGGCTGGTTTGGCTTCAACGCCGGCTCTGCACTGGAAGCCAATGGCTTCGCCGCACTGGCCTTCATCAACACCTTGGGTGCAACGGCAGCGGCCGTGTTGACCTGGTGTATCGGTGAAGCCATGCACAAGGGCAAGGCTTCCATGCTGGGTGCTGCATCGGGCGCAGTAGCGGGTCTGGTAGCCATTACGCCAGCAGCCGGTAACGTCGGCATCGGTGGCGGTCTGGTCATTGGCCTGCTCGCCGGCTTCGCTGGTCTGTGGGGTGTGACCGGTCTGAAGAAGATGCTGGGTGCGGACGACTCGCTGGACGTGTTCGGCGTGCACGGCGTCTGCGGCATCCTGGGTGCGCTGTTGACGGGCGTGTTTGCATCGCCTTCTTTAGGCGGCCCCAGCGCCATGGGCGATTGGGTCACGGCCACCATGACGACACCGGCTGATTACTCTATTGCTGCCCAGGTCTGGATCCAGGCCAAAGCGGTTGGCGTGACGGTGCTGTGGTCCGGTATCGTGTCCATCATCGCCTACTTCATCGTCGACAAGACCATCGGTCTGCGTGTCAGCGAAGAAGACGAGCGCGAAGGTCTGGACATCACGTCCCACGGTGAGACTGCATATAGCCGCTGAAACTAATCTGCGCGCAGCGCAAGCTGCGTCGGCGAGCGACAAGGCCCTTGGTAACCGACTGGTTCCCAGGGGCCTTTTTTTTGGGCCGCGAGGGTGCACAATTTGCGGCATGCAAAACCCATTGACCCTGCGCTGCGGCGAACTACATTGCGACCTCAAACCCGAACTCGGTGGCTGCATTGCAGGCCTGTGGTTTGCCGGCATATCGGTGCTGCGCTCCACTGCGTCGCAAGATCTGCACTCGGTGCGCCAAGCCGCCAGCTACCCCCTGGTTCCGTACTCCAACCGGGTCAGTCAGGCCACGCTGCAATGGCAGGGCACTGGGCACCCGTTGGTAAGAAACTGGGCACCTGACCCACACGCCATCCACGGGGTTGGTTGGGAGCGCCCATGGGCCGTGCTGGAGGCCAGCGACAGTTTTGCCCTGCTGTCCTACGAACACAAGGCCGATACCGCATGGCCGTTTGACTTCGACAGTTCGCAAGCCGTCAAGCTTGAGTCCCATGCGCTGGAGCTGAGCCTGAGCATTACCAACCAATCCGCTGTGTCCGCCCCGGTAGGGCTGGGTTGGCACCCCTTTTTCACCAAACGGCCCGACAGTCGGGTGCAGTTTGACGCCACCGGCCGCTGGGAAATGGGGGATGACAAACTGCCTACCCACCATGTGCCCCACACCGGACTCGATACCGCCTGCGCCACGCTCGATGTGGACCACTGCTTCGATGGCTGGGTCGGCACGGTGCTGCTGCAGGACAGCGTGTTGACCATGCGCCTGCGCTCCAGCCTGAGCCGCCTGGTGGTGTACAGCACACCCACCAGCGACAGCATCGCCATTGAGCCCGTCAGCCATGTCAACAACGCGGTCAACCTTATGGCCCAGACCGGTGCCAGCGCAGACGAACTGGGCGTGCGCGTTTTGCAACCGGGTCAGACTTTTTCCTGCACCATGGGCATTGAAGTGGAACGTACAAGATGATGACGACAACGATCACCACCGCGATGGATTGGCAAGCCGTAAGCACCGAGAGTTTTTTACTGGGCGAATCTCCGTTTTGGCACCCGCTGGAGCAGACCCTGTATTGGGTGGACATACCGGGCAAAAAGCTGTGCCGTGCCAATGTCTACATGGGCACGGTCGATAGCTGGGACATGCCCACCGAGCCCGGTTGCATGGCGCCGGCCACCAACGGGGGTCTGGTCATTGCGCTGCGCCACGGCGTGTTTCGGGCGCGCGAATGGCGCGGCGACCTGGTGCCGATCACCACCCTGCCCTACGACACCGCTGCGGTGCGCGCCAACGACGGCAAGTGTGACGCGCTGGGCCGCTTTTGGGTGGGCACCATCGATGAGCCCAAGACCAGTCTGGCGGGCGCCCTGTTCTCGATCGATTGCCGCCATGGGCGCACGCCTTTGGTGACGCAGCACGCTGGCGACGCACTCACCGGCAACGGCCTGGGCTGGAGCCCGGATGGCCGTACCACCTACTGGTCTGACACACCCAACCACATCATCCACGCCTGGGATTTCGATGTGCAGGCCAATGCGCTGAGCGCACACCGCGTCTTTCAGCAACTGCCGGCTAAACCTGCCGACTGGCAGTGGGATGCGCCCCGCGGCACCAACGGCCTGCCGCCCTACCGCGGCCGCCCGGATGGCGCGGCGGTGGACGTGCAGGGCAACTACTACGCGGCCATGTTCGAAGGCCAACGCATCTGCAAATTTGCGCCCGATGGCCGCCTGCTGGCCGAATACCCGCTGCCCGCCATGTGCCCGACCATGCCCTGCCTGGGCGGTGAAGACGGTCGCACGCTCTATGTGACCACGGCGCGCTACAAACGCAGCGTGGCCGAGCTGGCAGCGTTCCCGCAGTCTGGCTGCGTGTTCTCCACCCGCGTAGAGGTGCCGGGTCTGCCGGTGAACTTCTTCGCAGACTGAGTCCTTGCGGGTCAGGGCTGCCCGCATGTAAATATTTGTGCCTCGGGCTGCAAAAGTTTCACGCCGCAGCGGCCTGGCCATCGCTACCATGCACCACATGGATTCATACGACACCACGCTGCACCAGGTCACCGATCGCATTCGCGCCGCTGCGGCCAACGGCACCGCGCTGCGGATACGCGGGGGTGGCAGCAAGGATTTTTACGGCCACCGCCTGGAAGGCGCGCTACTGGACACCGCCGGCCTGAACGGCATCCTCAGCTACGAACCATCCGAGCTGGTGGTAACCGTGGGCGCGGGCACGCCGCTGGCCGAACTGGAAGGCGTGCTGGCGGAGCGCGGACAGTGCCTCGCCTTTGAGCCACCGCACTTCGCGTGGACGTCTCCTACTGCGGAAACCACCGTCGGTGGCATGTTGGCCGCCGGCCTCAGTGGGCCGGCGCGGGCCAGTGCCGGTGCCGTTCGCGAATACGTGCTGGGCCTGCACATGGTCAACGGCCTGGGCGAGGCTCTGGTGTTTGGCGGCCAGGTCATGAAGAACGTAGCGGGCTACGACGTGTCTCGCATGATGGTCGGCAGCCTGGGCACGCTGGGTTTGATCACGCAGGTCTCGCTCAAGGTCTTGCCGGTTGCACCTGCCGAGGCCACGCTGGTGTTTGCGCTGGACCAAGCCGACGCACTCGCTTGCCTGCACCGCTGGGGCGGTCAGCCGCTGCCGCTGAACGCCAGTTGCTGGGTACATGACGACACGGCCAGCCCAGCAGGGCAAGACCTGCTGTTTGTGCGCCTGCGCGGTGCCGTGGCGGCGGTAGAGGCCGCGTGCCACAAGATGCTTTCTGAAGTCACTGGCCAGCGTATGGACGACACCACACGGGCCCAAGCCGACTGGGCCCAATGCCGCGACCAGCAGTTGCCATTCTTCCACCGCCCCGCAGACAACGGCATGGCGCTGTGGCGTCTGAGCGTGGCACAGACAACGCCCGTGCTGGACCTGCCCTGGCCACAGCTCGTCGAGTGGCATGGCGGCCTGCGCTGGCTGTGGGCACCGGTGGACGCACGGGCGCAATTGCAAGCGCTCGCCCGCGCGCACGGGGGTGACGCTACAATTTTTGTAGCGCCTTACGCATATTCCACGAGGGCTACAGGCCAATTATTCATACAAGACCCGGCGCAAACGGCTAGTCTGGCTATCCAGCAACGCCTCAAGCAGAGCCTGGACCCCAAGGGCATCTTCAACCCACGCCGCCTTTTCGAAGCCTGGTAGAAGCGGACGACCCCAAGATGCAAACCCAACTCGCCCCCGAATACGCCAACACGCCTGACGGCCAGGCTGCCGAAGCCATACTGCGCAAATGCGTGCACTGCGGCTTTTGCACGGCTACCTGTCCCACTTACCAGTTGCTCGGTGACGAGCTGGACGGACCACGCGGCCGCATCTACCTGATGAAGCAGGTGTTGGAAGGGCAAGAGCCTACCCGCAAAACCCAGTTGCACCTGGACCGTTGCCTGACCTGCCGCAATTGCGAAACCACCTGCCCCAGCGGCGTGGACTATGGCCACCTGCTGGACATTGGCCGCAAGCTGGTGGACGCCAAGGTCGAACGCCCCATCACAGAGAAAGCCCTGCGCTGGGCCTTGAAGGAAGGTATTCCCTCCCCGCTGTTCGGCCCTGCCATGGCACTGGGCCAACTGGTGCGCCCGCTGCTGCCCGCCAGCCTGCAGGCCAAGGTGCCACCGAAACAAGAATCGGGTGTCTGGCCCAGCCGCACCCACGCACGCAAGGTGCTGGTGCTGGCCGGTTGCGTGCAGCCATCCATGGCCCCCAACATCAACAGCGCCACGGCGCGCGTGCTGGACGCTGCTGGCATCCAGACGCTGGACGCACCCAAAGCGGGCTGCTGCGGTGCCGTCAAGTTCCACCTCAACGACCAAGACGGCGGCAAGACCGAGATGCGCGCCAACATCGACGCCTGGTGGCCCTTTGTGCAAGGCGATAGCGCTGTCGAAGCCATCGTCATGAATGCCTCGGGCTGCGGCGTCACCGTCAAGGAATATGGCCACATCCTGCAAGACGACCCGCTGTACGCGGCCAAGGCGGAGCGTATCAGCGCGCTCACAAAGGATCTCAGCGAACTGCTGCCCGCTATCGTCGACGCACTGTGTTCCGACCGAGATGATCTCGTCCAACAAATCCGCGCCAACGCCCCCAGCTTGGCGCTGCATCCACCATGCACGCTGCAGCACGGCCAAAAGCTCAAAGGAGGCATCGAGCAACACTTGGGCGCACTCGGTTTTTCCATCCGCACTGCGACCAACGAGGCCCATTTGTGCTGCGGCTCCGCTGGCACCTATAGCGTGCTGAACCCCGAGCTGGCTTACCAACTGCGTGACCGCAAACTTGGCCACTTGGGCGAACTGAAAAGCGACGTCATAGTGTCCGCCAACATAGGCTGCATCACACATTTGCAAAGTGGAACCACCACGCCGGTGCGGCACTGGGTGGAGGTGTTGGACACTGAGCTTTCCAATTAAAGAATTGGTGGATCTGTCTCTCTTTCGAAATGCCGATGTTTGGCCAATGCCTCCGTGAACGTGGCAATTGCCCGCTCTCCATTGTTCGCGTCAACCAAGATCAACCCCATGTTCCCCTCTACCGTACCTTTGACTAAGCTGGTCGGTAAACCGGCCTGAGCGAGCAACTGTCGAGAAGCACCAACGGCGAGAATCGGTTTGCAGTGGCGGAACTGATCTTTGATGAATTCCATCGTGTGGCCATCCTTTGAAAGCGCAGCGATAGCCTCTTCACCATCGGGCAGGATCAATCCATCAAACAGAAAACCCGGCTCGTTTTCCATAGAAGCCACCGCCTCGATTACGCCTCCGTCATGAGTCGGCATCGGGCCAATGCGAGGCCCCACAATGCGGGCCACAACGCCAAGTTTGAGCAACTCGGATTGTGCTTTAAGCACAAAGCCGCTTTTAACGCCGGGTGCCACCAAGATAGCGACTTTACGTCCTGACAAATCGCCATCGCCGGGACGGTGCAACAGCGACAGTGAGGGTGACTTCAACACCTCTGGAGTGGCAACAGGCAGTAAGGCTTTAGGCATGGGCGCTGGCAAAGGGTCCATGCCTAGGCCTTTGGCGACCTTTGCAGCTAGCGCCTCGGATGCATTGCGGAGCATCGCAACGGTT
>JBBQBG010000021.1:0-29314 GCA_038317285.1 Burkholderiales bacterium
GTCGCTCACTCCGCTACTTGAGGGACCCGATCTACCACTGAGTTTTCAAGTAAAGGTCTTGAAGTTCATCGCGTTCAGCCATTGCGCTATGAACAGGTTGCGGCCGTGTCGGCAGAGTTTTGATCAGGCTTTGGAGTTGGACTCGACGTTTCAATTGACCGAGGCGGAAAAGGGTCATCCAGTATGGGGCCGTGAATTCAACAATGCGCGGTCGGCGGCACGTAACAAGCGCCCCGCGAAGAAGAGTTCGTGACAGTGTCTGACCGCGACGGTATCTAAGGCTATGGGAAAAATTGAACTCCGGGTGGACAGTGTTTCTGGCGTTGCTGTAGAGCACCACTGGTTTGCCGTGTTTGGCTTGGCTGGCGGCACAGTCGGTCGGGGTGGACAAAACAAATTGGTGTTGACGGATTCCGATGCGCGTGTGGCGCGGGTGCATGCCATGGTGCGATTGGAGTCCGATGCGGCCTATATCGCAAATGTGTGTGAGCGTCGCCCTATGCGTGTCGCAGAGCAGGAATTGTTGGCTGGCCAAGAGGTGCAGTTGAACCTGGGGGCAGTGGTCCAAATTGGTCCTTATAGCTTGCGCGCGGTGGCACCGGGTACACCTATGCAATACGTATCGTCGCCAGCAAGCATTCAAGCGCCACATGAGAATGTGGTCACCGCACCGTTACCCACTGCACCATCGGTACAAGTTGAACCAGAAGTGGTGGCGACTGCAGCACGCAAGCCCGCCATTGGGTTGTCTGCTACGCCCAATCCATGGGCTGATATTCCGCAGCAAAGCCGCGGTGAGTTCAGCAATTTGTTGATGACCCCAGAGCCACCGACTGTCCAGGCGGCTCAAGAATGGTGCACACCCCAACAGCCCGAAACAGATAATCCATTTGCCATGTTGGGGCGTGCGCAAGTTGCGCCAATACAAGTTGTACCTCCGCCCACTGAACCAGCGGAGCCCTTGGTTGCCATGGCAAATCCGTGGCACGCTGACGACGCTTCGCGCCACGTTGAAGCAAAGGCGACCGAACTTCCGAATGCGCTAGGGCACGTGTTGCCCGGCCGCCCATTGTTGATTCCTGAAGACTACGATCTTTTCGCACCCGACGTTCGGAAACAGGAACAAGCAAAAGACCCTTGGGGCGGCGGCCTGATCGCTCAAAGTTTGACCGATGTGGCCAACGTTCGAAACGATGGATTATTGCGTTCTTTGCCCACCAGCGGCCCGGTGAATGAGCCCATGGACAACCCGGCACACAGCGGTTTGCCAAAGGCACTGGAGCCCAGAGTAGAGCTTGATCCGATGAGGCTGTTCCAGAGCCCCGGCGCGGTCGACCTGAATCCAACCCAACATGCCCCGGCCAGTCGCGGTCCAGAGTTGGCACAGGTGTTCAGTCTGCCGCGCTCTGCGGCTGCTGCCCAGCCCCGAGAAGCGGTCGCGGCCGCGCCTGCAACTGTGGCCGTGCCTGCGTCGGGTAAGGTGACCGAGCCAGCCTTGGTCTCCAAACTGGGGCTGAAGGCTACGCAAGGCCTGGATTTAGGGATGTTCGATGCGACCGGTGGCGCCCCGCTAGATTGGGAGCCCGTGTCGGCCGAGCGCGTTCAGCCGCCCGATTTGCCTGCACAAAGCATTGCGACACCGACACCGATACCGATACCAACACCGGTCACCACGTCACACAGCAGCGTGGGCTGGGACGTACAGCCATCCAATTCGGCGCTCGATTTGGATTTGACGCCACCTCCGCTTGCTGTTACGCACCTGCCACAGGATACGCCCGGTTCGACGCGTGCGGTAGGTGCCCACGAATTGATCAACGCTTTTCTGGACGGCTCCGGTTTGGCTCCGGGGCGGGTCCAGGCGGACATAACCCCTGAATTTATGCGGACCTTTGGGGAGGCTTTTCGCGTGGCAGTGCAGGGGACGATGGACCTGCTGGCGGCCCGATCAGAGATCAAGCGCGAATTCCGGGCCGATGTGACCATCATTGCGCCCCGAGCCAACAACCCGTTGAAATTTTTGCCCAATGCGGATGGCGTCATCATGCAACTGGTGGGGCAGACCTTTCCAGGCTTTATGAAACCGGTGCCTTCCATGAAGGAGGCCTACTTTGACTTGCAGGTGCATCAACTGGCCCTGATGGCCGGCATTCGGGCGGCTTATTCAGAGGCTCTGGCCCGTTTTGATCCTGTCGAGCTGGAGAAGCGCAGCACGGCAGAGCCCGGTCTGCTGAAACGGTTCTCTCCCCATGCCCGAAAGGCGGCGCTATGGGATGAATACAAGAGCAGTTTTTCTGCTATGCGGCGTCACGCCGAAGATGACTTGCAGGCGTTTTCTGGTCAAACATTTGTCGCTGCTTACGAAGCCGCTGCTGAAGCGGCAAGGGTGCGCCCATGATCGCCCACATTGCGGGTGATCAACACCGCTACCGGCTGGTCATGTCGGCCCTTTCGGAGCGAGGCGGTCGGGGCAGTAATGAAGATCGTTTGGGAATGACCGATCTAGGAACGCGCGGATTTTGCTGCGTCTTGTCCGACGGTGCGGGTGGGCACGGCAACGGGGCGCTGGCGGCCCGATTGACAGTGGATTCGGTGCTCAGCGGTTTTCGAGACAACCCGCTGTTTGCGCCGGCTGGAATGGCCTCCTTGATTTCGCTGGCAGAGCACACCGTGTCCGTGGAGCAGCCAACTTCGGTTTCCAGAAAGCATATGAGCGCCACCGTGGTGCTGTTGTGCATTGAACCCACCATGGGTCGAGCTTTGTGGGCGCATTGGGGTGACTCGCGTTTGTATTGGTTTCGGCAAGGGCGGGTTCACCGTATCACCGAAGACCACAGCGTCGTACAACAACTGTTTCAGGCAGGTCTTTACAAGAATGAGGACCTGCGAAGTTTGCCCAACCGAAGCGTGTTGGCTGGTGCTGTCGGCGCCGAATCGCAAGTGCCACCCACGGTGTTGGCGCAAGCGGTTGATCTTGCCGAAGGCGATGTCTTTTTTCTGTGTTCGGACGGTATGTGGGAGAACATGCTGGAGTCTGAGATGGAGGCGGCATTGATGCGTGCGGAGGGCCCCGACCTCTGGCTGGATGACATGGCAGCCATGGTCCTCTCCAAAGGCAAAACGCACCAGGACAACTTGAGCGGTTTGGCGGTTTGGGTGACTTCTAACGTTTCGGACATGGCCTAGCATCAAGCATGGTGAAGTACCTTATCCCCGGCGCTGCCGGTACCTCGGAGCACAACGACACCTTTGCGGGTCGTGAACGGCAGGCTTACAGTCGTTCGCGCGTGGTTATTCGCGCCGATGCTCCCGGTGTGACGGATGGTGATGACCGCGGAGAAATCAAGCGTCTGATGGCACGCTCCGCCCGTGAACGCGCTGAGCAGGTGATTGCGCCCAGCGACGCCCAAGTGGTGCGGTGGTTATGCAAGGCGGTGTGCAGCGGCAAAGGCGAGTCCTACTTGATGGCTGCGCGACAAGAGCGAGCGTTAACACGCTCAAACCCCGATCCGAATTTGGTGGCTGCAGAACGCTTCATGGGAGGCTACGAAGGTAGCATCAACGAAGTGGCCCTCGGGTTTCAGTTTGTTGGAAAGCAATGGCGTGAGACTTGGATGGCGGGAAAGGTGCGAGAGATGGCACCTGCTTCGGCGTGGAACAACATGTTGTTTGCGATGTTCTTTGGTAAAAACGGCTCACCTGCATCGAGCGCCAGTTTCACGACGCGCTGGGGTTTGTCCGGTATTGGCCACCGATACATGAAGATCAAACCTGGTTCTGATGAGTCGCCTTTTCATTGCGACTGTCAGGAAGGGCACTGATGCGTCTGGTAGTTTTTCTGCTGTTGCTGCTGCCTTTGGTGGTTTATTTGGACCTGATTCGTTTCGGTACTCCAGCATTGAGTTTGGTGGCGTCGTTGGCGTTTTTGGCCCTGTTGGTGTGGGCTGGTTTTCGCGCGCTGTTGAAACGCCCCCTGCCCGCAGGGCGGGTGTTGGTGTGGGCGGTGTTCCTTTTGGCTTGTCCTGCATTGGTGTTGATGCTGGCGACACGCCAAGAAGAGAGAATTGCGATGAGTGTGACGCAATTGGCCAAGCCGATTGCGCAGTTCAAAGCGGAGAAGGGGCGGTTTCCCGAGACGCTCAGAGAAGTGCCTGATTTCAGCGCTGGGCAGGATTTTGTTACAGACCGCTCGCTGAGAGTGCTTGGGCGTGTGGTGAGTTATGGGTACGCTTCGAAGTCTGAGACGACAGGGGCGGTCAATGCTGCGGCCAGTTTGAGTTACTGGTCATTTGGTGCCATGCAAAGAAGAATTTTCAATGTGGGTCGTGGCGCGTTTGACGCGCCTATAAACGAGTAGACGGACATGACGAGATTGATCCTCAAGGAGTACCCCATGCCTCACAGTTTGCTCTCTGGGCTGCAGGTGCGACGTATTGTCTGTGCTGCAACTGCCGCTTTACTGTTGGCGGGCTGCGGTATGGTCAGCACGATCAGTCGGCCAGACGAACCAACGCCGACGGCCGTGCCTACCGCACGGTTTGAAATTGTGGCCGATCGCAGCTTGAACCCAGATGTGAATGGCATTCCTAAGCCGGTGCTGTTGCGCTTCTATGAGTTGCGCGCCACGGCCGCCTTTGATCGAGCGGGATTCCTTGACTTGCAGGACAAAGACGAGACCCAATTGGGCGGGGACTTCGTTCGGCGCGAGGAGTTTCTGATCGTGCCCGGTGAGCGCCGGGTGATTGAGCGCAAAGGCAATGCCGACGTTCGAGCCTTTGGTCTGTTCGTCGCCTATCGCGACTTGGAGCGCAGCACTTGGCGTGCGACGGCTCAATCGCCAAATTCCGTAGAACTGCGCAGACAATGGTTTGGGCTGGGCCCCAATGAGCAACTTAAGCTAGTGAATTACCGCGTCGTGGTATCACGCGATGCGGTGAGAGTTGAATTACAAAAAGAACAAAGGTAACCGCATGGTCTGGCAACGCAAAGTGGTCTGGGCAGAAGGCATGTTCCTTCGGCCGCAGCATTTTCAACAACAAGAACGTTACTTGGACTATCTGATCCAGGCGCGCAGTCAACCGGGGCAGCCCCTATTTTGGGGATTTTCTCAGCTGCAGTTGGACACCAACCTTCTGGCGCTGGGAAAGATAGCTGTTGTCAGCGCGCAAGGTGTGTTTCCTGATGGCACTCCATTTAGTTTTCCGCTGAATGATGACGCGCCCGCAGCACTGGAGATCCCCAAAGATTTGAAGGACACTCGGATTTACTTGGCCATGCCCTTGCGCCGCCGAACGGGTGTTGAAGTTACCTTCGGCGATTCGCAGCAAGTAATGGCGCGCTACCTTGCTCAGGTGTCTGAGGTGGTTGACGTGAATGACGTGGGCGCTCAGCCCGCGGAGGTTCAGATCGGGTGCCCGCGCCTCAGCCTGCGAGCGCATCACGACGTGACCGAAGGTTGGGTCAGCTTGCCGGTAGCACACATACTGGAGCGACGCTCCGATGGCTCCCTACTGTTGGATGCCAACTTCATTCCTACGGTCGTCAATAACTCAGAAATTTCGAGCCTGTTCAACTTTTGCCGAGAGCTGCACGGTTTGCTCAAACAGCGGGGCTCGGCCTTGGAAGACCGATTGACCCAACCGGGTCGAGGTGGGGTCGGCGAAGTAGGTGATTTTTTGATGTTGCAGTTCGTAAACCGGTGGGAGTGTGCGGTTGAGCATTGGGTGCGCGTGCGCAGCATTCATCCGGAGCGCCTTTTTGACGACTTATTGAAGATGGCGGGCGAGGTATCTACCTTCACCCAGGAGCGGCGCCGTCCCGCCGAGATGCCTGCTTACGACCACGATAACCTGCGGCTGTGCTTTCCGCCGCTGATGCTGGAGTTGCGCCGCGGGTTGTCTTCGGTGCTGGAGCAAAACGCAATTCAAATCGAACTGCAAGAGCGCCAGTATGGCGTTCGTGTGGCTTTGATCCCAAGCACCGAGTTGCTGACGACCTGCGATTTCGTGTTGGCAGTGCATGCTCAAACCACGGTCGAGTTTTTACGCGCACATTTCCCCACACAAACCAAAATGGGTCCGGTGGAGCGAATTCGCGACTTGGTGAACTTGCATTTGCCTGGTGTCACGCTTCGGTCTATGGCGGTTGCCCCACGCGAAATTCCATACCACGCGGGCTATTCTTACTTTGAGCTGGACACCAACCACGACTTGTGGCGGCAACTCAACAACTCTGGCGGGTTGGCAATGCACATTTCGGGCGAATTCCCAGAGCTCCAGCTGGAGTTCTGGGCGATTCGTCGCTAAGGAAGATCCATGTCAACACAAAACCTTGGCATGCAGTTCGGTGGTGACGCGCATGGCGTCTCGCGATCGGCGGTGCCTATGCAACCCTCCGCGCACGCACCGTTCGATAGATTCGGTTCGTCCTGGGATGGTGCAGTGGCACCGGCTAAGTCGGACTTGCCCGATGTGACCAGTGGCGGCAACCCATTGTTGGCGGCGGGGAACACTTTGTTGAATCTGATTCCCCAGATTCGGGCCATGGCAACCAATGCAAGCCCTCTCGTTTTTCAGCAGTATTTGCTGGAGACCATTCGTGATTTTGAACGCCAGGCGGGTGGGGCAGGGGTGCCAATGGAAACGGTGATTGGAGCGCGCTATTGCATATGCACCGTACTTGACGAAACGGCCTCCCAAACACCTTGGGGTGGCTCTGGAGTGTGGCCGCGCCACAGCTTGCTGGTGGCCCTACACAATGAAACCTGGGGCGGCGAGAAGTTCTTTCAGCTGTTAGCCAAGCTGGCGCAAACGCCAGGTCAACACATCGATTTGATCGAGTTGATGTATTACTGTTTGATGCTGGGTTTCGAGGGTCGCTATCGGGTGATTGAAAACGGCCAAAGTCAACTCGAAACACTCAAAGCCCGTTTGCTCCAAGTGATTGAAGCGACGCGTGGAGACCGTAGCGGCGCTTTGTCGATACGCTGGCGTGGCGTTGAGAGAAAAGCTTCACCGCCTTGGACTATGGTGCCTCTTTGGGTGGCTGCTGCCGTAACGGTGTTGATCGCTTTCTTGATCTTCCTGTGGTTCAACTACCGGTTGGCGGCTCAGTCGGATGATTTGTTCGCTTCCATCAATGGCATTCGCTTTCCAAAGCTGCAGGTTGCCACGGTGGTGGCCGCCAAGCCCCGACTGCGGCAGTTCCTGGAACCTGAGATACGGGAGGGGTTGGTAGAGGTGATTGACGCTGCGGACCGCAGTACGATTATCTTGAGAGGCGATGGATTGTTTGATCCGGCCTCTACCGTGGTCAAGCCCCGTTACGTTAGTGTTATCGAGCGTGTGGCGCAGGCTCTGAACGAAGTGCCCGGGAAAGTAGTCGTCAACGGCTACACAGACAATTCGCCGATACGTACGGCGCGCTTTCCTTCAAACTGGCAACTCTCTCAAGAGCGTGCGCAGGCGGTGTCCGATATGCTCTCACGCAGTGTGCGTGACGGTGGCACACGCCTCAAAGCTGAAGGTCGGGCCGACGCCGATCCCGTGGCGCCTAACAACTCAGCCGAGGGAAAGGCGCGAAATCGACGAGTCGAAATTGTGTTGCTGGTAGCGCAACAAGTGCGTGACAACGAGCTGCAAAACCCAGTTGGAAGCGCCGCTGGCGGCGACGCACCTCCGGGCGGCACTCAGCCCGGTACTCGAGCAAAAAGATAGACCATGTTCAGAAACTTTTTTGGCTATTTTTTTAACCGCTACACCCTCATTCTGCTGGGTTTGATCCTGCTCAGCCTCGTAGTTTGGTTTATCGGGCCTCTGGTCTACATCAAACCTTACCAGCCACTTGAAAGTGAGCGGGTCAGGTGGTGGATCATCATTGCGATTTTTACGTTTTGGTTCTTGCGTTTGTTGATTGTTTGGTGGCGCGCCAGAAACATGAACGGGCGAATGCTAGGTGCGATGGTGCGTTTCACCGGCTCCAACGCGGTGCATGATGAAGTGGGTCCGGCCGCTAAAGAGGTGCAGGAACTGGAGTCACGGTTTAAAGAAGCCATTGGCATTTTGGGGAAAACCCGGTTCGCGCAGACCGAAAATGGCTTTTTGGGTCGCTTAACAAAGCGCTACATCTACCAGTTGCCCTGGTACTTGATCATCGGTTCGCCTGGTTCCGGCAAGACCACGGCCTTGGTCAATTCAGGGCTCAACTTCCCTCTGGCAGACAAGTTTGGCAAAGGTTCCATCCGCGGTGGTGGTGGCACCCGCAATTGCGATTGGTGGTTCACCGACCAAGCTGTTTTGCTGGATACCGCTGGACGGTACACCACGCAAGAAAGCGACGCGGCGCAAGACAATGCGGCGTGGACCGGGTTCTTGCAGTTACTCAAGCGCTTTCGTGGGCGCCAACCTATCAACGGTGTGCTGGTCACGCTGAGCGTTCAAGAACTGCTAAGCAGCACCGAGGCAGAGCGGGCGCACCTGGCGCAAACAATCGGCTTGCGTTTGGGCGAGCTTTGCGCCGAATTGACGATCAGGTTCCCTGTGTATGTCTTGATCACCAAGGCTGACTTGCTAGCCGGTTTCAACGAGTTCTTCGCGCCTTTGAACCGAGAAGAGCGGGCACAGGTTTGGGGTTTCACCCACCCCTTCGCTGAGACAGGTGAACAGGTTGATCCAAGCTCTCTGTATGAAGTTGAGTTCAATGCCCTGTCCCAGCAGATCAATCGCTTATTGCCGCAGCGCTTGTTGGCCGAACCAGACTTGTCTCGGCGTGGATTGATCTATGCGTTGCCACAACAGTTTGAGGGCTTGCGTGGGGTTGTCAGCGAAACCCTAAAAACCATATTTTCATCGTCACGGTTCAAAGAGAAGCCGCAACTGCGTGGGGTGTATTTCACCAGCGGTACTCAAGAGGGAATGCCATTTGACCGTGTGATGTCGGCATTGACACGTCGTTTCTCGGTGGCGCCGCAAACCTCGGCGGCATTGGCTGCGCAAACTGGCAAGAGCTATTTTATCGAGACCCTCTTCAAGGGCGTGATGTTCAACGAGGCGGGCCTGACTGGGCGCAACGCCAAGAAGGAGCGCCAGCTTCGCTGGATGCAGGTTGGCGGCTTAGCGGGATTGGCCGTGGCGTTGACTGCGGCTATTTCAGTGTGGGCCTTCAGCGACATCAACAACACGAGTTATCTGGGTGAGGTTAAAGGAGGTGTCGCAACCCTGAGACAAGCGGTGGACGACGCCAAGCACACCGATCCCGACAACCTTGTTGCGCTGCTGCCCATGTTGGACCATGCCCAAAAGGTGGCCGTGAGTGAGCGCTACGAAGGCGACTCTGCACCCGTGAGTTGGCGTTGGGGCTTGCTGCAAGTGCCCAAAGTGCAAGCGGCGGCAGACGCGACTTATCTGCGATTGCTGGAGGACGCTTGGCTCCCTAGGCTGTCACGGCAACTGCGCCGATCTTTGCGCGACGTTGCCACGAATAATCCCGAGGCCAGCTACGAAGCGCTGAAGGTCTATCTGATGCTGCATGACGCCGAACGCTTCGATGCCAAGTCCGTGAAAGCCTGGGTACGCAATGACTGGGATCGCACCTTGCCGCCGCAATTGTTGCAAACCGGTATTGTTGATCGACTGACGGTGCACCTTGACCGCCTGATGGATGACCGAGTGATCGTCTCGCCCATTCCGATGGACACGGAATTGGTGACAGAGGTACGGCAGCGATTGGCGCAAATGTCTCCGGCCCAGCGCGCCTACAGCCGCCTGAAGCAGTTGCTGCTGTCGGGCAATGGTTTGCCTGCCGACTTCACAGTGGTGCGGGCCAGTGGCCCGGAGGCGCCGCAAATTTTCAATCGACGCAGTGGTCGACCCTTAACGCAAGGGATCTCGGGTTTGTTTACCTACAACGGCTACCACGGTGTATTCACGCATGAGTTGCCAAAGGTTACCGCACTCCTTTCCAAGGAAGAAGGTTGGGTTATCGGGCAGCCCGACGGCAAGCGCAGTGCCACCAACGAAGTGCTCACCGGACAGCTGGCCAACGAGGTCAAGCGCCTGTATCTGATGGAGTACGCCAAGCTTTGGGAAGATTTCTTGGCCGATGTTCGTCCCGTGCGCACAACGTCCCTGGAGCAGGCTGGTGAGCAAGCGCGCCTTTATTCGGCAGCCAATTCAAGTTTGGAGCAATTCGTGCGCGCAGTGGCCCGAGAGACGACGCTGGCACAAAAGCCTGGCAGTGATGGTACGGGTGGCAGTACGGGCACCAGTTGGCTGGGCGAGAAGCTCAACCGTATCAAAGAGGAACAAGAGCAGCTCAGCCGACTTACCGGCAAGCAAGTGAATGTGGGCGGTTTGGTAACCACCGGAACCCTCGAAGCAGATATCGTGGATTTCCGATTCCGCGAGTATCGACGTCTGGCAGGTGGGAACGGCGGGTCCGGACCCTCGCCGATTGTTTCCAGTTTGCAGGTGATGAACGAAGCCGCTGCGGTCATCGCTTCGGCCCGGCAACAGGTCAAGGCGGGTGGTAGTGTTCCACCGGGTTTGTCCGCCACTCTGGAAAAATTGCGGGCTGAAGCCAAGCGCGTGCCAGCACCCCTGAATGTCATGTACGAAGACCTCGCGGTCGCCACGTCTGCCTTTGTGGGGCGGGACGTTCGTAGCACTATCGGCGGAAATCTCAACGCCACCATTGGTGACTTCTGCCGCCGCTCGATTCTCGGCCGCTACCCCTTCACTCGCAGTGCCAGCCGCGATGTCACGGCGGATGATTTTGCACGTTTGTTTTCCGTGGGCGGCACGATGGACGAGTTCTTCCGCACGAATTTGCAACCCATGGTGGATATTTCCACCTCGTCCTGGGCCTTCAAACAAGGTATCGACGGCACGCCTGCGGGTGGGTCCGCGTCCCTGGTGTCGTTTCAAAAAGCGGCAACAATTCGGGACGTTTACTTCCGCGCCGGTGGTAAATCGCCCAGTATTCGCCTGGACATCAAACCGATTGAAATGGATGCATCTATCTCGCAGATGGTGCTTGATGTGGATGGCGAAATCCTGCGCTACCAGCATGGTCCTCAAATTCCAAAGTCGGTGAGTTGGCCTGGCACCCGAGGCACGGGGCAAGTTAGATTACAAATCACTGCGGTGGGCGCTGAAAACACAGGGCTGGTGACTGAGGGGCCATGGGCTCTGCATCGGCTGTTTGATCGGGCGCAAATTACACCCGGCAACGCGCCAGAGCGCTTCAATGCAGTTTTCAATATAGATGGTCGACGAATGAAGTTCGAAATAACGACCAGCAGTGTCTTGAACCCTTTTCGATTGAAAGCCATGGAGGAGTTTGAGTGTCCGAGCAATCTTTGATGTCGACGCGTGCGGCTACGCGTGTCGCTTGGTTCGGCAAGTTGCCCGCGCAAGGCGACTTCGTCGGGCGCCGTATGCCACACGCTTTGGGTGAAGTGTGGGACTATTGGCTGCGCTGTGGCATGGAGCAGTTGCGCAACGAAGCGGCTGAGCAGTGGCCACAACGCTTTGTACAGACCCCCCCATGGTTTTTTGTAGCGCCTGCCCGGGTAACGGGTGTACCGGTATGCGGTGTGCTGGCCCCAAGTATTGACCGAGTGGGGCGCTACTACCCCATTGCGATCTTGGCGGTGGCCAGAGAAGCTGGGGCAACTTACGCCAGCGACGCCGCGCTGTCCCAGTTTTTTGGTGGGGCACGGGCGGCCATAGTAGACGCCCGTCGGCTGCCTTTGAATGCGGAAGACCTGGATGTGCGTTTATCTGGGTTGGCATGGCCTTTTGCCGAGCCGCACGCCACGCGGCAAGACACGCTAATCGGTGAACTGTTGGCAGACCTTAATGCTGTGGGCGATTGGGGAGGGCAACCCGTGACACTACCCAGCATGGCTTGGCGTGATGTAGTGAGCAAGCGTTCGGAGAGCAGCGTGTGGTGGGTTTCGCCAACACCCGGTAACTCCTACGAGGAAGTCGTCCACCACGGTGCTTTTCACCGAACTTTGTTTACCCGCCTGTTTCACGGTACGGCCCGTTGAGACAGTGATCCCCTTTTTAAGAACGGGCAGCAACCCATGATTGACCTTGAAGAATTTCTCCGACCGGTGGAAGACGGAATGCCGTGCGGTGCGGATCTGACTTACGACACAGATTTCTTGGCCCTGGAAAACGCCAGCCGGGGAAAGACCGAGCAACAATTTGGTGACACCGTCATTGCTGCAGAACCGCCAGACTGGCGTGACGTCGAAAAGCGTGCGGTTGCCTTGCTAACGCGAACCAAAGATATCCGTGTGGCGAGTGCTTTGTGTCGTGCGTGGGTGAATGTCAAAGGCTTGCGTGGAATGGCCTCTGGCATTACTTTGATGGTCGATTTGATGGAGCGTTACTGGGGTGGCGTGCACCCGTTGGCAGAAGACGGTGACTACTTCATGCGCATGAACGCGGTCTCATCGCTGGATGATGTAACAGGCTTGCTGCGCGATCTTCGGCAGGCGGATTTTTTGAAATCTTCAGCTGGGTTGGTGAGCGTTCGAGAGGCCGAAGCGCTGGTGCGCAGTGGATCAGTCGACACGGCTGGCAAGATGTCTCTCGGCCAGCTTCGCGCTGCATTAGTCGAGGATTCTCGCCGAGAAGACGGCGTAGTGAGGACGGTATGCTGCATCAGTGAATCGCTGTCTCGGGCGCGTAGTTTGTATGGCACGCATCTGGCCGGACATCAGTTGCCTGAAATGGGCAATTTGCAATCACTGCTAGACGCACTGATGGAGTTGCTGCCACAGGCAACTGGGCCTGGCAATGACGTTTTGGTCTCAGTAGGGGAAGAAGTTAGTGATGCAACGATGCCTGCTCCGGCGTCTGGCGTAAACACTTTGCGCAATCGTGAAGACGCTATCGCCTTGCTACACAAAGTGGCGATCTTTGTGGAGCACACGGAGCCCACCAATCCAGCGCCTTTATTGATTCGTCGCGCCGCCAGATTGATGCGCATGGACTTCATTGACATATTGCGTGAGCTTTCTCCCGACAGTTTGGCCCAAGTCGAGAACATCACGGGCGGTAAAGATGTATCTTGACGGGCGCCGAGCGCTCTGAATTGGGGTTCCGTCTTTAAGGATGCTATAGGATTGTATTTATCTCGCAACGTGGTGCAGTCTTTGTACTTTTGGCTTCGTTTTAAGCTGACTGGTAGGGTTGCGGGTCATTGCCCGCACACCTTGTTCAGGCTGTAACCCATATTGTTTGTAGCAAATTGCTGTTTTTTGTAAGTAAATGATTCGGTGTAGGGAGTGAGCTTTGGGTAGGCATGCCGGTATTGGTGCGCTCCCCACCGTTCACCTTGTTTTTCATTCATAAGAGAGGTTCATGATGGCATTGAGCAAGACAGGCAAAAGTGGTCAAAAATTCATCGCCCGAAACCGGGCCCCGCGTGTTCAGATCGAGTACGACGTGGAAATTTACGGCTCAGAAAAGAAGGTGCAAATTCCTTTCGTGATGGGTGTGATGGCAGACCTGTCCGGAAAGCCAGCCGAAGCGCTGCCAGAAATCAGCGACCGCAAGTTCCTTGAAATTGATATTGACAATTTCGACGCCCGCATGAAGTCCGTCAATCCGCGTGTGTCTTTCAACGTTCCCAACACGCTGACGGGAGAGGGTCAACTTCACATCGACCTGACGTTTGAAAGCATGGACGACTTCTCGCCTGCCGCCATTGCTCGCCGTGTCGGCGCACTCAACTCCTTGCTAGATGCTCGTACTCAGTTGCACAACTTGCTGTCTTATATGGACGGCAAACAAGGTGCCGAAGAGCTGATCAGCAAAGTGTTGCAAGACCCGGCCCTGCTGAAGTCGCTTGCGGCGACGCCCAAACCCACTAATGCCCCTGTTGCTGGTGCCGACGCCACTGACGCCGCTTGAAAACCTGACCGAACGGAGATCAATTTATGAGTGCACTTCAAACTGAAAAATCCTCTGCAACGCAGCCTTTGGAGGGTAGCGAGTTTTCGTCGCTGCTGCAAAAGGAGTTCAAGCCGAAGACAGATCAAGCGCGCGACGCCGTACAAGCCGCTGTGCAAACTTTAGCGCAGCAAGCTTTGGCTTCGGCAACAACTATCTCCAGTGATGCCTACCAAACGGTCCAGGCCATCATTGCAGAAATCGATCGCAAGCTATCCGAGCAGGTGAACCAAATTATTCACCACGCAGAGTTCCAGCAATTGGAAGGCGCTTGGCGCGGCCTGCACCACTTGGTGACCAATACTGAAGTCGACGAAATGCTCAAGATTCGGGTGATGAATATCACCAAAAAAGAGCTACATCGCAACATGCGCCGCTACAAAGGTGTTGGTTGGGATCAAAGCCCCATCTTCAAGAAAGTGTATGAAGAAGAATACGGCCAGTTTGGTGGCGAGCCGTTTGGTTGCTTGGTTGGAGACTACCATTTTGACCACAGCCCGCCCGATGTTGAATTGCTTGGCGAGATGGCCAAAGTCTCTGCTGCTGCCCATTGCCCCTTTATCGCAGGAGCATCACCTGCGCTGATGCAAATGGACTCCTGGCAAGAGTTGGCCAATCCGCGTGACTTGACGAAGATTTTTACGAACACCGAATATGCTGCTTGGCGCAGCCTGCGTGAGTCAGACGACTCCAAGTACATCGGCTTGGCCATGCCACGCTATTTGGCCCGCTTGCCCTACGGCGCGAAAACCAACCCGGTCGATGAATTCGATTTTGAAGAAGAGACTGATGGCGGGGACCATGGCAAGTATTGCTGGTCTAACTCAGCCTATGCCATGGCCGTAAACATCAACCGTTCGTTTAAATACTACGGCTGGTGTACAGCCATTCGTGGAGTGGAATCTGGCGGCGCGGTCGAGAACTTGCCCGCGCACACGTTCCCTACCGACGACGGCGGTGTCGACATGAAATGTCCGACCGAAATCGCCATCAGCGACCGTCGTGAGGCCGAATTGGCGAAGAACGGCTTTATGCCCCTGGTGCACCGCAAGAATTCCGATGTGGCCGCTTTCATCGGCGCGCAGTCGCTCAACAAGCCCTCGGAATACTACGACGCAGATGCTACCGCTAACGCCAATCTCGCGGCTCGCCTGCCCTACATGTTTGCCTGCTGCCGCTTCGCGCATTATCTCAAGTGCATCGTCCGTGACAAGATCGGATCGTTCAAGGAGCGAAGCGACATGGAGCGCTGGTTGAACGACTGGATTTTGAACTACGTAGATGGTGACCCAGCAAATTCATCCCAAGAAACGAAGGCCCGCAAACCCTTGGCAGCGGCGGAAGTACAAGTGGAGGAAGTGGAAGGCAATCCAGGCTACTACACCTCCAAGTTTTTCTTGCGCCCGCACTACCAGTTGGAAGGTTTGACGGTGTCCTTGCGTTTGGTATCCAAGCTACCGTCGGTGAAAGAGTCGGGTAACTGAAGCCGCACTCGAAGCCAACGCGCCTCAGCGTTTGAGGAGTCGTCCTGACGCCTGCAGTCTCGTTAGGTAGGCTCAATTATTGCAGAAGGAATAACGTGCTAAATGTCAATGCTTTGGGCCATGTAATTGACTCACGCATAGTGCTATCGGTGAGCGCTAGTATTGAACGCGGGAAGCTCGCCACCGTCTCCGGCATCATCGTCCACCAGACGGGGGGGGCAACTGCGACGTCCAGTCTCAACAGTTACGCCAATCCGAGGGCAAATGGAGCCCATTTCTTAATCGACAAGGACGGCACCATTTACCAGACGGCTTCCATCTATCAGCAAACATGGCACGTCGGCTCACTCAAAGCCCGCTGCGTAGCTGAATTCCGTTGTTCCCCGGCTGACAAAGCTGGCCTGAAAAAATTCAGCCCATCAGCCGAGCATAAACGCGAGTCTGCTAAGGCAGTACCTGATCGCTTCCCTTCAAACAAAGATAGCATCGGGATTGAACTAGTTGGAGGGCTGACCCCTGGTAAGCCTGACGAACCCGCGGAAAAAAGGACCTACGAAACAGTGACAGCGGAACAAAACGCGTCACTGCATTGGTTGGTTCAAGGCCTGCGGGACTTGTTCTCGGTACCTCCCACTGAGGTGTTCCGACACCCTATGGTGTCGCGCAAGAATCCTACCGAGGCCGCGACCGCGTCATGGTGATGTTGCGCACAGCCTATCTGGGACTTGCGTTAATTACTGCGGGTTGTTGTGCCTGGGCGGACGGAGTCGAGTCTACGATGAGCACCGATACGCAGGTTAGTCTCTCCCCATTGATTTTGCCGAGCATACGGGCGATCAAGATCAAAGAGAACGGAGCAACTTCTCCTGCGGCCGAGACCGTTGAGCCGCAATGCAAGCGATTTCGCCTAACCCAGTCGAATGTGATTGACTACTTGCGCACAGCGCAGGTAGTCACTGAACACGACTTCCTGCATGCCCTCGACTGGTCGCCATGTTTTGCTTCAGGAACAGTTTATTTTGAGGGTGGAATGAGTGGTGTGTGGGGCGTACAGCAGTATCGGGCAGGTTCGCTCAAACTCAGTGATGGCAGAGACCTGTATCTGTATTGCCCGAAGTGCAAGTCGCGTAGATTTTCAAATCTTTAGTTCTGCAAGGTTTCTAAATTGCAGCTGCACTCGGGACCGGTGTCCGTGCGGCCTTTCATCCAACAACTGTTTCCTCCATGGTTCACAACACTCAGGATTTCATCGTTTTATGTCTTACAAATTGATCATCGCCGAAGCTGATGTCTTCGGCAAAGCAAAATTCGTAAACGAGAGGGGCAACACTGAATGTGTGGAGTTCATCCGACAGGCTACAGGAGCACCAAAGTCGACAGACTGGCGCAAAGGCATCCGTGTGTCGGATGCCAAAACGGGTGAGATCCCGAGAGGAACAGCAATTGCCACCTTCGATTCAAACGATCGTTACCCCACCGATGCTCTGGGTCGGCATGCTGCCATTTACTTAGCGCACGACGCGCATCGAATACTGGTTCTTGACCAATGGAATGCCCAAGGGCAGGTGTTGCAACGTCCCATTTGGTTTAAGCGACCCAAAGGCACTAAGCGCAGCAACGATGCAGACACTTTCTACGTAATCAAGTAGGCACTCACATGACATCTCAAAAAGCTTTCGCATGTGCAATATTTTTCATTGGGTGTCATCAGTGCGTCGCCGCATTGGAGATTCATTGCCCCACAAACTTGTCGGAAACGCCTACCGCGGTGAATCCTGACCCCGTGTGGACAATCGCGGCGTCAACGGGGGAGCGGCCGCTGGATTCGGTGGGCGTGTATTGGGGATCGGTTGATCAAAGGGGCGCGCAAGTTCCAGACGACACCCAGAAAAAGAAATCTTCGGAAACTTTGACCTGGCGACTGCCGAAGGCTGAAGGGGGTCACTATTGGATAGGATGTTCGTACACCAGCACCACGGCCATGCTCTATCAGAAGATTGCGCCAACTTACTCGCAATGCGTAGCGACCTACATGCTTTTGCCTTCGGGGCGCAGGTTACGACTTGCTGCTATGCAATGTCAATGAGCCGAAAGATCCGACCCCTTTCGGATGATCTACTCCCTTACTCCATGCGGCGAGACCTGCGGAAGTAATTCAGCCCGCCCTTGTATCGGGCCAGCGGTTTGATGGCTGAACGCCCTGGCTCCAAAAACGAACCACTCAACTTTTTCAACGAACGATGACCATATTCAACCCACAACGCCCACTGCAAATTCAGCTGGCAGAACTCAAAGACGCCATTCGTGCTGAGCCGGCCAAGTTGGCGTTGCGTGTGTACTACTTTCAGATGTTGGTGGTACTCGGGGATTGGCAGAAGTCGCTGGAACAACTGCAGTTGTGTGCCCAGTTGGACAGCAAGGTCACACCGATGGCCAAGGCCTATCGTGAAGCCATACGCTGCGAAGTGTTTCGTGAAGAAGTTTTCGCTGGTCGCAAGTCACCGAACATCTTGGGCGAGCCCGCACCATGGATGGGCTGGCTGGTTGACGCATGTAAACGGCAATCGCTGGGCGAGAGTGAGGCGGCTGCAGAATTACGCAGCCAAGCCCTCGCCGCAGCGACATGCGCCGCAGGCGAAATCAATGGTGAGGCGTTCGAGTGGTTGGCTGATTCCGACTCTCGCCTGGGGCCGGTGTGTGAGTTGCTGGTTAACGGCTCCTACTATTGGGTGCCTTTCACTGCCGTTCGCCAAATCAACTTTGAAAAACCAAAAGACCTGCGGGACTTTGTTTGGGCAGCCTGTGAAATCACGCTGATCAATGGAGGCAGCATGGTCGGGTTTATCCCCACACGTTACCCGGGCACGCACGCAAGTAACAACGACGCTTTGCGCTTGGCCCGTAGCACAGAGTGGGTGGATTTAGGTCATGAACAAGTCTCTGGATTAGGGCAACGGATGTGGTTGACGGATAGCAGTGAGTATGCGCTGTTAGATGTACGCCGCCTGACCTTCTCCGCTTAAAGAAGCGAGCACTATGTCGTCGCGCCGCAACGTGGGTTTGGAAACAGACAAGGATCGCCTACAACCGGCTTTGCTCGATCGCCTGACCGACCACGAGCCCAGCCGGCGGGTCGAAAAGGCGGACGCCGTTTATGTTACCGAAACCCGTCTGCGGGCGGCTCTGTTGCGCGACTTGGGCTGGTTACTCAACGCCAACAACGCCGGTTCGCACTTTGACTTTGCGGGGCTCGATCACGCTGAAAATTCGGTCGTCAACTTCGGTATGGCGCCACTGGCGGGACAGTTGCTGTCCGAGCTGGACTGGAAGGATGTAGAGACCAGCATTCGCAAATCGATCCTTTCCTTTGAGCCTCGCATTTTGGCAGACACGCTGATGGTGGCTTTGGCTCCGTCTGCGGACACCTTGAATCACCACAACACCCTTCAGTTCGAAATTCGATGTCAATTTTGGTCGATGCCGTACCCCTTGGAGCTATTGCTCAAAACAAGTCTGGATCTTGAAACGGGGCAGGTGGTCGTTGCAGACTTGCGCTCTTGATGCCAAGCTGTCTTGAAGCATTGAAAATCACATGAACCCAAAATTGGTCGAATACTACAACCGAGAGTTGGCCTACCTGCGGGAGTTAGGGGCCGAGTTTGCGGCCGCCTTTCCAAAAATTGCAGGGCGCTTATCACTGCGGGACATGGATGTAGCCGACCCTTATGTGGAGCGTTTGTTGGAAGGCTTCAGCTTCCTAACCGCGCGCGTGCAAATGAAAATGGACGCGGAGTTCCCGCGTTTGTCACAGCGCATTTTGGAGATAGTGTGCCCACATTACCTTGCTCCGACGCCCTCCATGGCGGTCGTCCGTCTCGAGCCTAGCGTCACTGAAGGCAATTTGGCCGATGGATATGTCCTTCCTGCCGGCAGCGTCTTGCGGGCGCGAAAAACCAGCGAGGAGCAAACACCCTGCGATTTTCGTACCGGGCACGAAGTCACCTTGTGGCCCGTTGAATTGACTCACGCCCGATTAGCGGGTCCACCCCTCGATTTACCGCTGTCGCGCATGCGATTGCCGAGTGAACCGATTGGACATGTGCGCCTGGATCTTAGCCTGCGCTCAGGCATACGGTTTGACCAACTGCAGTTGGATAAGCTGGATGTCTTTATTTCTGCGACAGATGCGGAGGCTTCGCAACTGCAAGAACTGATTCACGAGTCGCTCATTGGGGTAGTGGTTCACGACACCAAAGACCCTTCGCGCGTTTTTGCGCAGCTTCCTCCTGAGTCCTTGCAGGCAGAGGGTTATGACCAATCGCAGGCTCTATTGCCGTATTCACACCGGGCGTTTCAGGGGCATCGACTACTTCATGAGTACTTTGCTTTCCCCGCCAGGTTTCGGTTTTTTTCAATCCGGGGATTGGCGGCGGCGTTCGCTCACGCTCCTGTACAAGCTGTTTCAATCAGTTTGCTGTTTAGCAAGGCGCAACCAGGGTTGGAAGCCACGGTTGACAGACACAAATTTCTCTTGCACTGTGTTCCAGCAATCAACCTGTTTGAACGCGTGGCCGATCGCATTCACGTGGCATCCAATGTGAATGAATACCACGTAGTACTTGACCGCACGCGCCCGCGCGACTTTGAGGCCTACAGCGTCAGTCGCGTCATCGGGCACCAGGAGGGGCGGGTCAGCGACCGTGAGTTCGTCCCTTTGTACGCATCGATTCATGGTATTCGCCCAGAAGAGCAAGCTTACTTTGCAGTGCGTCGCGAGCCTCGGCTGTTCTCAGAGCATGCCGTTCGTCATGGACCAAGAACCCAATACCTTGGCAGCGAGGTGTATATCTCGTTGGTAGACCAGCGCGCAGCGCCCTTCTCCGACGATCTCAAACAGTTAACTGTCGTCACCCAGTGCACCAACCGTGACCTCCCGCTGTTGATGGCCGTTAATAGTCCTGAGGGTGACTTCACAACAATCGAGTCAGCACCCATTGGGCGTATTCGCATTGTGGCGGGCCCGACCCGGCCCGTTTCAAGCATGGCCAACAACGAGATGACTTGGCGTCTGATCTCCCATTTGTCCCTCAACTATCTGGCTATGACTGATCAATCGGATGAGGAGGGGGCCGCGACCCTTCGTGACCTGCTCACGCTTTACATGGATCTGGGTGACCGCGACCTCTCTGGGCAAATCAGTGGCATCAAGACCTTGTCTATTGCGCCCATAACGCGCCGCTTGGCGCAGCATCATCCACTCGTATACGGGCGGGGCGTTGGGGTTCAGTTGACGGTGGATGAGGCTCCGTTTGCGGGTGTGAGCCCCTGGCCCCTTGCCTCGGTGCTGGAGCGTTTCTTTGCAAGGCATGTTGGTGTCAACAGTTTCAGCGAGCTCGCGCTTCACACGCGCCAGCGTGGCCTTGTTGCGCAGTGGCGGGTGCGGCCCGGCCAAAGGCCCAACACATGAAAACCGACCAGCTGCAGCCCAAAAACGTTGAGCTGCGAGCGGGCATGCGCTCGTTTTGGCGCCGACTCAAAAGTCGACCTTACGAATTTGATCTATTTTTCGCGATGCGAATGCTGCAAGCGCGATATCCCGAGCTGCCGCGCTTGGGCACCGCCTCGCGGCCTCAACTGGAGCCCATTCGCCTGGGACAAGATCCGTCGCTCGCGTTCGCTCCAGCCACGATTGCCGAGGTGTTGCCTAGCGTGGCCGGTCAGCCCGAACGGCTAACCGTTTGGAGCTTTGGCTTGTACGGCCCCAACGGGCCCATGCCCACTCACCTGACGGAATATGTGCGAGAGCGATTGCGTCACTTTGACGACCCCACACTGGCGCGCTTCTCCGATATTTTTCATCACCGTCTACTGTTGCTATTCTTTAGAGCCTGGTCAGACGCTCAGCCGACTATCTCACTGGACGCGCCCGGGAGAGACCATTTTGGCCGCTTCGTGGGAAGCATTGTGGGCATAGGCGAAGCCAGTCAACGCCAACGCGATGACGTCCCGGACCACGCCAAACTATTCTTTGCCGGGCATTTCACCCGAGCCACCCGTAACCCTGAGGGACTCGAGCGTGCAATCAGCTTGTATTTTGGCGTTCCAGTGCAGATGCAAGAGTACTGCTTGCATTTTCTTGACCTCGAACCGGTGCAGCAAACACGGCTGACACGTTTTTCATGCAACTCGCAGTTGGGGGTGGATGCGGTGGTTGGCGCGCGAGTGCCCGACGCGCAGAGCAAGTTTCGCCTGCGCATTGGCCCGATGAGCTTGGTGCAATACGAGCGTCTGCTACCTGATGGCGATGGCTTTCAAGCCCTGGTGGACTGGGTCCGCAACTATATCGGCATTGAATTCGCGTGGGACTTCGAGCTGGTGCTGCGGCGGGATGCCGTACCCATGAGCCAACTCGGCGGCGCGGGTCGTTTGGGCTGGACCAGTTGGATGCTGGACAAACCAGCCACTAATGACGCGGACGATTTTTGTCTGGATCCGGAGCAGTGGCTAGGGCGTCGCGGTAACAAAGTTCGCGGACGGGCGAAAGCGCGTATGTCTGCGGCGGAAACCCCAGTAGCTAGCCAAGCCAACTACACCAGTTGAATTCCATTTTTTCTTGAATCTTTGAATCTATCGAGGCCCCTCTATGTCTGAAATCAGCCGACTCGCTCTGTTTGGAAAACTCAATCCGCTACTGTTCAAGTCGCTGGAAAGCGCTACTGTGTTCTGTAAGCTACGCGGCAATCCCTATGTGGAATTGGTGCACTGGCTGCACCAGTTGCTGCAAGAAAGCGATTCCGATTTGCTGCGCATCTTCCGTCACTTCGAAATCGACTCGCCTAAACTCGCGGCCGATGTATTGCGCAACCTTGATCAGCTGCCGCGCGGTGCCACTTCGATCAGCGATTTCTCGGATCAGATCGAAACTGCGATCGAACGTGGTTGGGTATATGCAACCTTGATGTTCAATGAGTCGCAAATTCGAAGCGGATATTGGCTCTCGGGCATGGTTCGAACGCGGGCCTTGGCCAACGAATTGCGCAGCATCTCCAAAGAGTTCGAAAAAATAACCGAGCCCGCGCTAAGCGATGCTTTTGGCAAGTTGCTGCCGGCATCCCCCGAGGCAAAACTGCAAGCTGCCGACGGAAGTGGCTTGCAGGGTGCACCCGGTGATGCCAGCAGCGCGATGGCGGCGGGCCCTGGCCGCCAGGACGCGCTCAAACGCTACACGGTGGACTGGACTGAGCGGGCGCGATTGGGGGAGCTGGACCCGGTTACAGGGCGTGATGAGGAAGTCCGCCAGATGATTGACATCTTAATGCGCCGCCGTCAAAACAACCCCATCTTGGTCGGTGAAGCCGGCGTGGGCAAGACTGCCGTGGTTGAGGGCCTGGCGCTGCGTATCGCCGCCGACGATGTGCCCCCCGCCTTGCGCGGTGTTCAACTGCGCATGATGGACGTGGGCCTGCTGCAGGCTGGCGCCAGTATGAAGGGTGAATTTGAGAACCGTCTGCGCTCCTTGCTTGACGAAGTGCAGGCGAGCACGACTCCGATCATCTTGTTCATCGACGAAGTTCACACTTTGATTGGTGCCGGTGGACAGGCTGGCACCGGTGACGCCGCCAACTTGCTCAAGCCTGCTTTGGCGCGCGGCGTCCTGCGCACCATCGGAGCCACCACATGGGCCGAGTACAAGAAATACATCGAGAAAGACCCCGCACTTACGCGCCGCTTCCAACTGGTGCAAATTCTCGAGCCCGATGAAGCCAAGGCCGTGACCATGCTGCGCGGCGTGGCCGCCAAATTGGAAGAGCACCACAAAGTGCGCATTGGGGATGATGCCGTGGCAGCAGCGGTATCCTTGTCCCACCGCTACATTCCTTCGCGCCAGTTGCCCGACAAGGCCGTGAGTTTGCTCGACACCGCCTGCTCACGTGTAGCCATGGCTCTGCACGCGACACCCGCCCGGCTTGAAGACGTTGTTCGCCGGTTGGAAGCCTTGAAAATCGAGATGGAAGTGGTGCAACGCGAATCTGCGTTGGGGGTTGAGCACACCAAGCGATTGGACGAACTGGAAACTCACATTGCCCGTAACGAACAGGAACGCGAAACCTTGACTGCGCGTTTCGAGCGGGAGAGCGAGGTCGTCAAGCGCATAGTGACTACCGAGGCCGCTGTAGTGGCGGCGCAAGAGGCGCGCGCGGCCCTAGCGACAGGGGCCGCTTCGGCAACGAACGAGTCGAAAGGCATGACGGCGTCTGATGCGTCTGTGCTGAGTCCCATTGAGCCAACGCCCACTGTTAAGGACCTGAGTAAATTGCGTCTTGATCTGGAGACCATGCAAGGTGACGACCCCTTGCTACAGCCTGTGGTCGATGCCGGCGTGGTTGCGGCGGTTGTCGCCGAGTGGACAGGCATTCCCGTGGGGCGAATGGTGCGTGACGAAGTGCAATCGGTCTTGACGCTTGCCGACACGTTAGAGAAGCGCGTGATCGGCCAGCGTCACGGTCTTGACGCAGTGGCCAGACGAATCCAAACCGCGCGAGCCCAGTTAGATAACCCTGGCAAGCCAATCGGTGTCTTCTTGCTAGCTGGCCCTTCCGGTGTCGGTAAAACCGAAACGGCGTTGGCCTTGGCTGAATCGCTCTATGGTGGTGAACAAAATCTCATCACCATCAACATGAGTGAGTTCCAAGAAGCGCACACGGTGTCTACCTTGAAGGGTTCGCCCCCTGGCTATGTTGGCTACGGCGAGGGCGGTGTGTTGACCGAGGCGGTGCGTCGTCGTCCTTACAGCGTGGTTCTGTTGGACGAGATTGAGAAGGCCCATTCCGATGTGCATGAAATCTTCTTCCAGGTATTCGACAAGGGCTGGATGGAAGATGGTGAAGGCCGCTACATCGATTTCAAAAATACCGTCATCATCCTAACCTCTAATGTGGGCTCTGAATTGATTGCCAGCATGTGCCGCGATCCGGACATGATGCCCAACTCGGAGGCGCTTGCCAAAGCAGTGCGTCAGCCGCTGCTCGAGAAGTTTCCGGCGGCGCTTCTGGGTCGTTTGGTGGTGGTTCCCTACTTCCCCATATCGGATGCCATGTTGGACCAAATTATTGGCTTGCAGCTTAAACGCATCCAAGCCCGGATACTGGACCGGCATGGCGCGTCGTTTGCGTTTGACGACGCTGTGGTCGCCTTGATTCGGACCCGCTGCAGCGAAGTGGAGTCGGGTGCACGCATGATCGACGGCATCCTTACCCAAAATCTGTTGCCGCGGTTGGCTACTCAGTTTTTGCAAAGTTCGGTCGAATCAAAAGCCATATCATCGATTCATGTCAGCGCGGCTGAGAAAGACTTCGTCATTTCTTACAAGTGAACCTTGCCAGAAAGAATT
The DNA here is from genome assembly GCA_038317285.1 of Burkholderiales bacterium. Classification (GTDB taxonomy): domain Bacteria; phylum Pseudomonadota; class Gammaproteobacteria; order Burkholderiales; family Burkholderiaceae_C; genus Allorhodoferax. The sequence continues at coordinate 24,843 of JBBQBG010000021.1, forward strand.
CACTGTTTGTCTCATAGAAATACCCTAGTCATGCCAAACGTCTTAATCCCAGAACGGGTTCGCCTCGCCGTTCATATGGGCGCAGTCCTGGCGCTGCTATGCGGCCCAGCAGTGGCGCTCGACCTGGAGGGTCTGAGTAAAGCGCAAGACGCGCTCAGCAAGGGGCAAGAAGCCGTGACCACGGGCCAAGATTTGTACCAGACGGGCAGTGAGGCTGTTGAAAAAGGCCGTGAGATTTTGAGCAATCGTGGCGGCGACCCGGCGGTGGGCAGTGGGAACGCCAGAGTCAATAGTCTTGGCGGGCCCGCATTGGTTTCCAAAGACGAAGGCGGGCCAACCCGGCTCATTGCCGTGCTCGGCGAAGGCCTCACTTCAAACGTAAGCACCACGTCCAAGCCGGTGCTTGGCTTGTTGGATCGGGGGGGCTATTTTATTCAACGCCACAGTGCTTATGTCACGGCAGATCAAGGCCAGGTGCTGTTGCTGCCTCGAGGTGATAGCACTACGTTGACCATGGACCTACCCCCAAATCCCACCGGCATGGTGTTTGATCTGAAGTCCGGGCGCAGCAATGCGGCCGGCAGAGGCGTTCGCATTTATGCCTTGTCAGCGTATGCCGATGTTCCGCTCCGCCGGGACAGGCGGGCACTGGACGCGATCGAACAACATGCCCACATGCGCGCCAGCTCCGTCAACATGGAATGGCCCCGCAATCCCCAAGATGTGTTGGAGCCCGTTGGGGGCAAACTCTTGGTCTATGCCAGTGATTCGGGAGTGGCTTTTCCGTCAGGATTTGGCGTTGATGGCAAGCTGTTCACCAAAGACGACCCCATGGTTACCCTGTCAAAAGGCTACACGGTCGTGACCTTGGATCCGCGCGGATTTGTGTTTGACCGCAGCCGAGAGATTGTGATGCCGTTTTACCCGGTCATGCCGCCGGCCAGTATCGATCTGTCTCGCCTGGGTTACGCAGACGCGCTGCAAGCATTTTGCAGTTTGATGAGCGAACGCTACCCCTATAAAGAGGCCCGTTCCATTGACTGGTCGCAACTGCAGGCGGAGATGGTCGTCCGTGCCAACCGTGCGGGTGAAAGTCAAGACAGCGTTGCCTACGCCCAGATATTTGCAGACATAGGCCAGCGTATACGTGATGGCCAGTACCGCGTCCGCATGGCCAATGACAGCGATCCCAGGGCACGCGATGCTTTGTCGCAAGACAGGGGACTGTCAGCCCAATTGCAAATGCGTGGCGATGTTACGTTGCCCATGCCCCGGATTTGGATGACGAGCGAAGGCAAAGGCTTCGTGACTGGTGTCGCTTCTGGATCTGCAGCGGCCTTGGCAGGCCTGCGTCCGGGTGCGGAGGTTCTGGAGGTTGAGGGGGACAGTTTCGCCCGCTATGTAGAGCGTCATGCGCCACTGTCAAACAAAGGCACCGAAGCCGCCCGCAGGCTAGAGGTGCAATCGCTGCAACTCACTGCCAAGGATGCTTTGCGCCTTCGGGTACGCCAAGACGGCGTTGAACAGAATTTGGATCTCCGTGTGCCACGTGAAGGTACTTCACCATCCGCTGCACCAGCCACCCCGATGGCGCAAATAGAAAGCAGCTTCTCTGCCTTCCAGTTGCGCTCAGCCAAAGGGGCTGATTACGGCTATGTGACCTTCAATTCATTCGCTGACGCTAACGGCAAGCTGGATACCTGGGAGCGAACCCTTGCCGGCCTAAACCGAGCGCGATTGCCCGGCTTGGTGCTTGACCTGCGTGGCGTGACCGGTAGCTCTTACCAGCTCGTTGCCCACTTTATTGCCGGTTTCTTCTCCTATGACACGCCTTTTCGCCCGCAACCCTACGCGCAGCGACAGCTTGATGCAGGCTCAAAAGTTTGGCGCACCCGTGGCGGTCTCGGTTTGCCACCACAGTTGCCGTTGTTCAGTCAAGACGATATCCGCTATCGTGGACGATTGGTCTTGCTCACCGGACGTGAATGCAGCGGTCCTTGTGAGTTGTTTGTATCATGGTTGCAACAGGCCGAACGCGCCCATGTCGTGGCGACCGAAGCCACGGCGGGGGAGGCAGGGCACACCACATTGGTAAGCCTGCCCACTGGAGTGAACGTGCGGTTGCCAGTGCTGGCTGAAATCGCCAGTTTCGGTGAAAGTTATATCCACGGAAAGGGTATTGAACCCAATTTGCGTGTTCCGATAGACGCGGGTTTCATCGCCCGACTGACTGCAGGTGGTGACCCTGTATTAGATGCAGCGGTAATATGGCTCGATGGAGTTTTGCCAACGCGCTAGTGATACTTCAGGCTAGCCAGGACCCAAGTGTCACGTCTGGGCGCTGAGATCGACGTTCAGGTTTGTTTGTTTTTGTGGCCGTATCGCCCCAAGCTTGGTCGACTTCAAGGCCCGAGATCAGGAGGTCATGCAGAGTTTCTCCAGGGCTTAGAATCAAAAAATCGAAACCGCGGTTCGAATCGATCTGAGGTATCACCATTGGAAATTAACCCACTCGGGCTACTGCATTTTTGTGTTGGAGCTCTATTAAAGGGCCCTCAATGAGCAACAACTCGATTTACTATTCCAAAGTCGGTGTCGGCGGAGTCCCTTGCACGATCATGGCTGCGACGGGCACAAATGCCAAGATATTGCGACCAATTGCCCAAGTTGTCCAACGGCTGGAAGAGGCACGCAAAAACGCCGGTTTCATTCATGCGCTTCGAGACTTGTATGTCGATGGCGCTATTGCGATTGAATTTCCACCAGACTATAAACTGGCTTTCTTTTTCCATACAGTGAACGTCGACTTGTCCTCTGAGCGCCCACCAAATTTGGTCTTCGAAGCCGGAGGCAATGAGAAGCCCAAGTTGACAATTCAGTTCTCGCATGCCGTCAATGCAGAATGGTCTTGCCCTCGCGAAGGTTCTGGTTGTCTCGACTGCGGTGGCGCGTATACGTGCCCGTCATGCGCCTCAATTCAAACACCGTTGGTGGCTTAAGGGGGCTATTTGTTCTCGCTGCAATTTGTCCCGGTTTGGATTCGAGCGCTGGCGTAGGGTTACCTCAGCAGCTCGTTGATCGCATTGGATTTTCAGGTTGGTCTGTGACCACGTTTCGTCGGGGCCCCCGTCAACGGGTTGAACGATGCAAAGCTGGCACACCAACAATCTATCTGAGTCTCAAAGACCTCGCGCGGGAACCCAGCGCCATTGAACTACAGACGATTTTCACCCACAGCCGTGCCGAGCGGGCCCGCCTTGAACCCACTTCCCGGAGACGCGCAGGAAGTTCTCAATTGCCAAGTTCTATTGCCCGATGCAATGAATGATCTGAGTGCCGTGGCTAAAAACTGGTGCTGGCCCCGTGGCGCGATAGCCGGTTCGTGCGGGTCGCGTCGCCCAGTTGCAGGCTCTGTCTGAAGATGACAAACATGTTTTGTTCAATGTCCAGACTTGGCTGTGCAGCAATGTCGCCGAACCGTGTTTCTGCGTAGTGATGGTCAAGCAACTGCCCCGCCAGTCCTGCTCGCAATGACTTTTGGGGCGCATGTGCGCATCGAGCGCAGGCGAAAATCCGGCCATCAGGTCTCGTTACCGGAACCCGGCGTGGCCCGGCGACGGGCCTTGGGTGGCAATGGTGATGCCGAGGCGCCGGGTGCTCGAGTTGCCATACGTTGCCGTCAGCGCCGTTGCACAAGTTCCACAACAGGGATTGTCGCGTCATTGGGTCATTGGCAGAGCCGAATTCAGCAATCGGTTGCTTGAGCGCACCCTTTAGGTCGGCAAATGCCGACAGCCGCGATTCGGCGCGCTCCAGCCCAGCCATCCAGAACAGTATCAACAATGGCGTATGCACCGCGCACCCCCCCCACCAGCCGGAGCCGTGCGGATGCTGGAAAAGTTCTGCAGAACTTCGCTAAAGGCAGTCATCGCGGGTTTTGAGTATCCCAATACACCGCTTTGTCTCCTAATACACAGACACAGCGTGCTTCGCAGCGCAAGTCTGGCTTGTCGCCGTGGTAGCGGGGGATCCTGTGAATGGACAGTTGCTGGAAGGGGTGCCCGGACCGCAGTGTGAAAGAGGGGCCGGTTTTGGACGGCGGCACGGATTGGAGTTTATAGGAATCGCTTCAATGGTGTTGCGCGAGCAAATGTAAAATCGAGCGGTAGCCCTCGCAGAACAAGCACAAGTAGCTATCCATTTGATAGCAGTTGTGACGGCGCAGCCAGGACGAACTTCTGCGCGAGTCTGCCAGTGATAGGGTTTTGCAACTGCGTCATGACGCGTCGCACCTCTGCCCTGCAGAATGGGTCAAGGTGCGGGGTGCGGTAGGGCTGCGCTGGACGGTCTTCCCTGGCCGTCTTCCCTTTCGACCTTCAACGTCGGCTTTTTCCGCGCACTTGAACTAAAGCCCTTGTAAGAAAGTCCTACCCTGTACGACCAAGCAATACAAGCAAGTCTTATTTCGTTCA
>JBBQBG010000022.1:0-29166 GCA_038317285.1 Burkholderiales bacterium
TTCTCCAACGACACCATCGGTGCCGATGCCAATGCCAACCCCGTCACCGCCGCCTCCGTCACGCTGGCACACGGCTCCCTGGTCTTGAACGCCAATGGCTCTTACACCTATACGTTGAACAACGCCGACCCTGCCGTCAACGCCCTCAAGACTGGTCAGACTCTTACCGAGGCTTACACGTACACCATCACGGATGGCGACGGTTCATCCACCACAGCGGTACTGACCATCACCATCAATGGCCGCACCGATGGCATCCCCAGCATCGTGCCCGTGGACGGCAATGGTGGCGCCACCGGACAAGCTACTGTCAACGAGATCGGTCTGCTCACAGTAGGCAACACCTCGGAGACCACGACCGGCACCATCACCGTCACCGCTGCCGACGGCATTGCCAGCATCAAGGTCGAGAGCACCACCATCACCGCAGCCCAAATGGGTACGCTGGGCACTACGCCCATCGTTATCGATACGGGTGAAGGCACACTGACCTTGACCGGTTTCAATGCAGGCACCGGTGCGCTGAGCTACAGCTACACTTTGAAGGCAGCGCTCAATCAGCCTGGCGCAACCGAGAGCACAGACTCCATTGCCCTGAGCGTTACGGACCTGGGTGGTGCTACCAACACCGGCACGCTCACCGTGCAGATCATTGACAGCACACCCACCGCCGTAGCCGACAATGCTTCGATCACCGAGGACGCCGCGCCCAACACGGTCAATGGCAATGTGTTAACCAACGACACCGTGGGAGCCGATGTCAACGCCACGCCTGTCACCGCGGCCAATCTAGCGCTGAGCTACGGCTCGCTGGTCTTGAACACCAACGGCACTTACACCTATACGTTGAACAACGCCAACCCAACGGTTAATGCACTCAAGACCGGTCAGACTCTCTCCGACACCTACACATACACCATCACCGATGGCGATGGCGACACCACCACAGCCGTGCTAAGCATCACTATCAATGGTCGCACCGATGGCATCCCTAGCATCGTGCCAGTTGACGGCAATGGCTCAGATGCCACAGGACAAGCCACTGTCAACGAGATTGGCCTCATCAGCGTAGTCGACACCTCTGAGACCACCACAGGCACCATCACTGTCACTGCCGCTGAAGGCCTAGCGAGTATCAAAGTCGAGAGCACAACCATCACCGTTGCCCAACTAGGTGCGCTGGGCACCACGCCCATCGTTATCGATACGGGTGAAGGCACACTGACCTTGACCAGCTTCAACGCAGGCACTGGCGCACTGAGCTACAGCTACACCTTGAAGGCCGCGCTGAACCAACCTGGCGCAACCGAGAGCACAGACGCCATTGCCCTGAGCGTGACCGACCTAGGTGGTGCCACCAATACCGGCACACTCGCCGTGCAGATCGTTGACAGCATACCGATCGCCGCAAATGATTCGATTGCGACTACTGTAAATACCACGATGACGGGGTCCCTTGCCACCAATGACATCGTTGGCGCAGATGGTCCGGGTACCTGGGCAATAGGCTTGACCGCACCGGCTCACGGAACTGTCGCGATCAACGAAACAACCGGTGCATATACCTACATTCCGACTGCAGGATATACCGGCTCCGACACTTTTACGTATACGCTAACCGACAAAGATGGCGACGTTTCTACTGCCACTGCAAACATAACCGTATATGGCGCGCCCACCATCTCCATCGCTGACATGAATGGCGCGACTGCCGGACAAATTACCGTCAACGAAGCAGCACTTTCCACTGGCTCAAACCCAGCAAGTACTGCAGAATCCGCAACAGGAACCATGACCGTTACAGCTCCCAATGGGTTGGCCAGTATTGACTTTGGCAGCACCAGTGTCACTGCTGCGCAATTGGCATCCGCCACGCCTGGAACACCTGTCAATGTTGCGACGCCAGACGGCGTGCTTTCGATTACCGGATACAGCTCAGGCACTCTGAGCTATACCTACACGATCGCAGCACCACAAACCGGCCCCAATGCCGCCAGTACCAATATTCTCGACAACGTGGCAGTTACGGTGCATGACAGTGCGAACGCGACCGCATCAACAACGTTTACTGCCAATATTCTGGACGATGCGCCCACTGCCAATGCAGATTCAGCCACCACCACAGTCAACAATGCAGTCAGCGGGAATTTGGCCATAAACGATGTGGTAGGCGCTGACGGACCTGGTGCATGGGCAGTCGGCACGGGACCTGCACATGGCTCCGTCACAGTGGCAGCATCGGGCACATTTACCTACACACCTATTGCAGGCTACCAGGGAACCGATAGCTTCCAGTACACATTGACGGACAAGGATGGCGACGTCTCTATCGCAACAGTCAACATCACAGTCAACAGCAACGGCGGTCCAAGCATTACCGTTGCAGACAATAATGGCGCCGTTGCGGGCCAAGTTACCGTAGACGAAGCGGCGATGGCTACCGGCTCGAATCCAACAAGCACAGCCGAATCTGCCAATGGAACCATTACAGTAACTACCCCCAATGGTCTTGCAAGCATTGACTTTGGGAGCACCAATGTCACTTTGTCACAGTTGAATGCGTTGGGCACGACACCGCAAACTATTACAACGGCAGATGGCAGCAGTATGAAGCTCACTTCCTTCAACAGTGCAACTGGGGTTATCGGCTACACCTACACACTGAATACAGCCCAAACAGGCCCCAACGCGCCTAGCACCAGTGTCGCAGACAACCTCACCATCACCGTACACGACGCGACCAACCTCCCGGCAAACGTTGCAAGCACGACTTTTACTGCCACCATTCTGGACGATGTTCCTTTGGGGGTTAACTCCTCAACCACCGTGGTCTTGCCAAACGTCAATACCAATATCCAACTTATCTTGGACGTCTCTGGTTCGATGACCACTACGGATGCAGGCGGAGGCAAAACCAGACTTCAATTGATGAAGGAATCGGTTACTCAACTGCTGGATAGTTATGACAACTTAGGGGATGTTCGCGTCAACATAATCACGTTTTCTACTTCTGCAACTGCCAATTCGACGACCTGGGTCACCGTTGCGGCGGCAAAAGCCATTGTCAATGGTCTAGCGGCAAACGGTAGCACGAATTACGACGCCGCAATCACAACGGCTGCATCCACATTCACGAACCAAGGAAAAATCTCGGGTGCGCAAAACGTATCATATTTCCTCACGGATGGCCAGCCGACTGTCCCCACCGGCAGCGTAGGAATAGACCCAACGGAGGAAGCAACTTGGACCAATTTCCTCAAAGCTAACGCGATCAATAGCTTTTCGTTTGGTATGGGAACGGGCGCAACACAGCCCAACATTGACCCGATCGCGTACAACGGCACCACATCCACCAACACAAACGGTGTGGTGGTATCCGACATCACCCAACTGCCGCCGATCTTGCGTGACAGTGTAGTTACGCCCACAAGCGGCAATGTCGTGGGGGGGTCGCTATCCGGATCCGGCACGTTTGGTGCCGATGGCGGGCACCTAACCACATTGACGCTGGATGGATCAACCTACACATATAACCCGGCCGGCGGTGGATCGATGACTGTAACCGGGACAAACCGAGGTACTTTCAATGCAGCCACTCACTCCATATCCGTCAATACTCTGAACGGTGGCAGTTTTGCGATCAATATGGACACGGGTGACTATACCTATACGGCATCACCAACTGTTGTATCGAACAAAACCGACACAGTTAACTACTCGGTCATAGACAACGATGGAGATACCGCAAGTGCAACTTTGACAATCAACATTTCGCCACCAGCTGCGACTCCCCCTTTGACAATTCATGTATCGGGCATTAACAGTCCCGTCGTCAATGAAGGCACGTCACTTGCCTATACGGTCAGCCTGGACGTCATGACCGATGTATCGACCAAATTCAATTACACCCTTGGCGGTGGGACTGCAACCGCAGGATCTGACTACACCACGACACCTACTTTTAGCAATGGTGTCACACTCAACGCAGCGACTGGTGTACTGACCGTGCCAGCCGGAGTGATCAACTTCACCGTAACCGTTCCGACCATCGTGGACGCTATCAGCGAGCCCAGCGAGACCGTCCCCCTGACCATTGGCGGAACAACCGGCGTAGGGACAATTTCAGGTGACATCAACCCAAGTATTTCAATTAACGATGTCACTGTAAACGAGGGCGCCGGTACCGCGACATTTACAGTGACACTCTCCGCAGCCACGACGAAGACAGTCACCGTCAACTACAGCACAAGCAACGGCACTGCAACCGCCCCAGGAGATTTCACCGCTATTGCGTCAACTAAACTGACCTTCGCACCCGGTGAGATTACCAAGACATTTACGGTCAACATCATCGATGACAAGATTGTGGAAAGCACCGAGACATTCAACATCAACCTTGCCACTCCGAGTAACGCGACCATCGCGAAAGCAGTAGGCGTTGGTACCATCATTGACAATGACGGCGCTGCACCCGTTGCGGCTCCGCTCGTAGCCCCTGCCGCGGCAACGACAACCGCTGCTGCCCCATTCACCGACAGCAACGAAACGGTCAGCACAAAGGAAGATTCAGTACTCACCGGCAGCGTGCTTACAGGCACAACAAGCGCTTATGGGGCGGTGACAGTCACCAGCTTCCAAGTCGCCGGAAATCCGACTGTTTTCAGTACCAACCAAACTGCAGACATTGTCGGAGTTGGAGCCATTCATATCAACGCTGATGGCACATACACGTTTACGCCTGCGGCCAATTACAACGGCACTGTCCCCGTCGTCACGTACACCATGTCGGATGGAACGAGTACCGATACGTCCACCCTTTCCATCACCGTGACGCCGGTAATTGATGGCTTTACTGACAACAACGAAAGTGTCATCATTGCGTCCGGCGCAACCGTCGTCAAAGACAGCGTGTTGACTGGTACGACTAGCGTAGACGGCGCCATTCACGTAACCACATTTATAGTGGCGGGGGATCCGAAAATCTACAATGCAGGGGACACTGTTGCCATGACCGGTGTCGGCACCCTGCTGATCAATTTAGACGGTACCTATGTGTTCACGCCTGTTGCGAACTACACCGGCGCAGTACCCGTTACTACATATTCACTGTCAGACGGATTCAGTACGGACACATCAACGTTGAGTTTCAACTTCAATCATTCGCCCATTGCACTATCCGACAAGGCCGTGGCGACCGCCGATACCCCGCTTACTCTCACGGCAGCGACGCTGCTCATCAACGACAGCGATCCAGATGGCGACCCGTTGACTTTATTCTCTGTACAAGGTGCTGACCACGGCACAGTCGCCTTGGTTGGTTCCAATGTGGTGTTTACACCGACGGCTGGATATTCCGGTGCTGCCTCGTTCAACTACACGATCAGCGATGGACATGGCGGGACGGCGACGGCGACCGTCGACTTGGCGGTAAATCCGGTCAACCACGCGCCCGTTGCGAACGGAGATTCGGTTTCCGGTACAGCGAACACGCCGTTAACAATAGCCACAACAACCTTGTTGAGCAACGACACCGATCCAGATAGCGATCCTCTGACCATTAGCTCGGTTTTGGACGCCACCCATGGGACAGTCTCGCTGGTTGGCAACAATGTCGTGTTTACGCCAACAAAGGATTACGTCGGTGACGCATCATTCAACTACACCATCAGCGATGGCCATGGGGGAACGGCCTCGGCGTCAGTCAGCATCACGATCGCTGCTGATCTAATGAAAGCTGGTACACCTCCGTAATCGCAATGGCCAGCCCCAACTTCAGGGTATGGGATGGCTATTCGCCAGGCTCGCTGACGGCCGGTCCGGTCGCACCATCAAAGCCTAATGGACCCAAAGCCTGAAGTTCGGCAAGGTTGGTAACACCTTCGGCGATAACCTTCAGGCCGATGCTGTGTGCGATAGTGGACAGGCCCTTGAGGAATGCCTGGTTGCCAGCATTGCCATCAAGGCCGCGGACAAAACTACCATCGACTTTCAAGTAGTCCAGACCCAGATCATGCAGGCGCCCGATCTCGCTGAACTGGCGGCCAAAATGTTCAAGTCCCAGCTTGCAGCCTACGCCACGAAGGTCCACGCATAGCGCTTTGAACGCATCAAAGTGCGAAAGCGCACCGGACTCCGCCACTTCAAGCCATAGGCGCTGTGTACCCGAGCGGCGTTTTAGCAAACGCTGCAGATCCGCGCGAAACTCCGGCAAATGTATGGAACTCGCAGACAGGTTGATAGCCAGGCCTGTCAGTTTGGGTTTGGCTTCGAGCTCATCCAGCCCCAACGCAACGGCCGCTAGATCCAACTGCGGTGTCAGTTTGAGCCGCTCTGCAACCGGCAAGAACTTGCCCGCCGGTTGCCACTCACCCCGCTCATCAAACATCAAGCGCAAGGGGCATTCGCGGTGCACCAATTTTCCGTCCAATGACATCACCGGGAAGGACACCAAACGCACCCATTTCTGGCTCAATGCGCGCTGTATGAGTTTTGACCACTCCTCTGTGCTCTTAGGCGTATCGTCATCGACGTGCAGATCAACTACCTTAAGACCGCTTGGTCCCGCCGCCTCGACAGCCGCCAAGGCCATATCAACCTGCGCCAGGATGGTGTCCATTTCTACCCCCGGCGGAAAATGCCCACAGCCCAACCATGTGCTTGGGCGGTCCGGCAAGTAGGCAGCCGCCTCATTGGTCAACGCCTGGAACAACTCATCCGCCACCTCTTGTGGAGAGGAAAGCGCGGGCACCAGCATCGCAAAATCTGCACCATTCAGTCGGGCCGCCAAAGCCTCAGGGTAGCGCTCCGACACCGACACCAGACCCCGACCGAACGCGCGCAGCAATTCATCGGTATCCTTGCGCCCCAAAGACAGGTTCACCGCAGCCAGATTGGCGACGCGGGCAATGAACACTGCCCCACCTGCGGAGTGCTCAGCCTGCACCGTATCACGCAGCCGGGACATGAAATTGCTACGGTTTGCCAAGCCCGTCAACGTGTCGCAATTGGCTTCACGGCGAACGCCTTCCAGCCGTTTCGCCTCATCATCAAACATGGTTTTGAGTCGCGCGACTGTGACATTCATGGCATTTGCGAGTTTCTTCAATTCCGGCACCGACGGCTCGTCCATAGTGACAAACCGCCGCTCGGTTATGGCCTGTGCCTGGTCAATCACGGCATTTAAGGGACGGCGCAGCCTGCGCAGCACCAGAGTGGCCATATAGCCACCAGCGAGACCTGCCAGCGACAGCGCCAACACCATCTCCTTGGCACTCTTCCATAATGCGGCGTAGGCAAAACGGCTCTGGCTGACCAAGGTCACGGTACCGAATTGCTTCCAGCCACTGGAAATTTGTGCCTGCCCGGCTTGCGCGTGTATGGGCAACAATTGTGCAAACCACGACGGAGCCCCCAGGTCAGCATCCGACCCCACCCGTTCCGACACGGTTTTACCCTGCGGGTTGGCAACCCGAACCAGCTCATAGTGTCCCCCATCAAACAATGAAGAAACGACCAGTTCGACCGTCACTTCATCGGGATTGCTCTGGCTCAAGGACAGCGCCAGCGCTGTTGCGTTGTCAGTATTCTTGATGGAAAGCTGGGATTCCAAATAGGCACGGGCGCTCAACATCGAGACCAGTAAGCTACCGGCTAGCGCCATCAACGTGCTGGCGATGATGGCAAGCCATAGTTGGCGAAACATTGACATATTCATCTTCCTTTTAGTTGCTTCGGTGTCACTCGAAACCTTCAGCCCGCGCACGTTTCAACAAATCCTCCCACCGCGACAGCCGACCTGTTCCTGCAGCGGGTGTCGCATCCTTGGCCGAGACACCGGTAAAGATACCTTCACTATTGAAGCTGAAAACCGGCGCCAAGTCGGGTCGGCGCGATGCAGGCCGGATATCGCCGATCAAGTTGTCCAGCACCATAGGCTCCGCTTCGGGCTTAGCGTAATAGGCCAAAACCATATGGGCCTGCGAGGCTGTGCTGTCCGACGAACCCGTCTTGGCCCGCACATAAATCAGGCGCAACTTGGTGGACTCGATGCCCATCTCTTTCAACGTGAAGTACTTCGCGATAACAAAGTCTTCACAGTCACCCGCTCCTTTGCCCAGTGTTTCCAGAGGGGTGGCCCAGTAATCCTCCTGGCCCCAGACCGCCATATCGTCGCCAAACGTGATTTGCCGGTTGAAAAAATCATTGGCGCGCTTAAGACGCTCCGTGTCGGTCGCCGCCTTGTTTGCAATGACCAAGCTATGCCAAGCGTTGAATCGGGTGGTGACGCCAGTTCCCCAGCGCTGGGTAAGGGACGCCAGTAAACGCTCAAAATCAACCCCGCCATGGGCCCCCTGGCCGAACCACACGAAACCGGCGCACACCAGAAGGCCCAGCATTCTGGCCATGGACTTTGGTACAGGCTGCGCAGGCGTCATGACAGCAAAGAATCTGTCACGACAAAGAAGCAACAGAGATCGTGCCTGATACTGAAAAACCTCGCGACAAGCTACCGCAGCGGACGTTGCACAACTGACCGGCAAACAACGCTTCGACAAATCGACGGAGATTTAGTTGTAACATTTTGTGTATTTTTTCACACAAGGCCGTATTTTAAAAACCCAAGCGCCCAGACTTGCTGCAGTGCTCGCAATTTCCTAGCAGAATGACGCACAATCTGTACTCGACGAACACTAGCACAGTCCGTCGTCGGCGATCATTCGCCCGATTGCAAGGCCATAACAGGAAGAAATCCATCGTATGAGTACGCTAAGCCGCATCAGCTACGCAGTTCTGATAGCCACCGCAGGTTTCAGCCCGTGGGCGGGGGCACAGTCATCCTCCGGCACACTGAAAGAGGCGGTTGAGCGGGCCATACTGCAGAATCCTGAAGTCAAACTGCGCTTCCACAACCTCGAAGCCGCCAACGCTGATCGCCAAGCTGGGCAAGGAGGCTGGCTGCCACGCGTCGATCTGGAGGTAGCAGGCGGTTCTTACGAAACAAAGACTCCTTTTCTGGCATCCACGCTGGGCTACAACGGCACCCGTGCTTCCCTGCAGTTGCGCCAGACCTTGTTCGACGGATTCGCCACGCTGCACGAAACCCGTCGACTGAGCTACGCGCAGCAAACAGCTTATTTTGAATTGCTTTCGGTTAGCGACCAGACCGCGCTGGAAGTGGCACGCGCCTATCTCGATGTACTGCGCTACCGCGATTTGGTTCAACTGGCCGCCGACAATTTCACCACCCACCAGGAAGTGCATGACCGTTTGAGCCAGAAGGTAACGGCCGGCGTGGGCCGCAAGGTGGATCTGGAACAGGCAGCCGGACGCATGGCGCTGGCCGAGTCCAATTGGTTGACCGAATCCAGCAACCTGCATGACGTGTCAGCGCGATACCAACGGCTTGTGGGAGAGTTGCCCGCTGCCCGACTTGCCACGGTTGATCCCATTACAGTGCCAGCTACGAAACCGGGCCCAGGTTTCGCGGCTGATGCCATACGCGCCAACCCGGATTTCCTGGCCGCAGTCGCGACTATCCGCGGTTACCGTTCGGACGGCAATGTACGCCGATCCGCCTATGCGCCAACCGTTGAATTGCGTGCGCGCCAAAGTCTGGAGAGAAACCAAAGCGGCGTCTCAGGTGACTACCGGGACAGCGCACTGGAAGTGGTGCTCAGCTACAACCTGTACCGCGGTGGAGCTGATAAGGCAAGGGTCAACCAATACGTGGCAAAGCTGAGCAGCGCCTTCGATTTGCGGGATAAGGCGTGCCGCGATGTCTGGCAAACAGGAGAGATCGCATTCAATGATTCACAGCGTTTGGCCGCCCAAATCAAATTGCTCAGCCAACACGAACTCTCCACATCCAAGGCGCGCCAGGCCTACCAGCAGCAGTTCGACATCGGACAGCGCTCCCTGCTAGACCTGCTGGACACAGAAAACGAGTTGTACCAAGCCCGCCGCGCCCTTGCCAACGCAGAATACGATCTGCAACTGTCTTCGATTCGGGTAATGGCCGCATCGGGCTCGCTGCTAAGCGCTCTGAAGCTGCAAACCTTGGCCAAGGAAGCCCCCAGTGCGGCTGGCAACACTGGCGATGAAGACGAGCTAATGCAATGCAGCAATGAAGTTCCCGTCAGCCCCACCTTAGATCGCACCTTCAATTCTCGACCAGCATCGTTGCCGGCGGAGCCCACCAGGCCCGTGGTTGCCGCTGTGCCCGTGGTCCTGGCTGCACTCGCGCCCAACGCCGATTGCGCCAAATTGCCCCAGGCCGTCGAAACCTGGCTAAAAGCTTGGAACCGCAAGGACGTAACCAGCTATCTGGGCAGCTACTCCAGCAATTTTGTACCGGGCAACGCGATGGGCCGCAAGCAGTGGGAAGACATGCGTACCAGCCGTATCAACAAACAGGGCGATATCCAGATCACTATCAACCAATTAACGCCGCTGCAGTGCAACACCAAAACTGCGGAAGTTGCGTTCACTCAAGAATACGGGTCTGCAAACTACAAGGACTCGGTTAACAAGACCTTGGCCTTGGAAAACGTCCAGGGCGCATGGAAGATCACCCGCGAGACAGTCACCAAGGGCCGTAGCTACTGAGCAAGATCGACTAGCGCAAGATCCCCACCAAGGTCAGCATTCCAATCAGCACGGGTTGGTGCAGCATGTACCAGCTCAAACTCCATCGCCCAAGCCAAGAGAACGACGTTGGCAAAGCACTGCTTGCGCGATCCAGGCGCTCCATCCAGCCGCGTCGCGCAAGCGCCCACTGGCCCGCTGCCATGCCCCACCACATGATGCCTAGCCAGGGCAATATGGGCACATAGTCTTCAGTGATGGGCTTGTGGCTGATCAGGCCCAACCAGTTGAGGGTCTTGAAGTCCCACGTATCCGCAAAAGGAAGCAAAACATGCACGTCAGGCGCATAAACACCCAGCAACACCATCGACAATCCTGCGGGCCACAGCCAGCGCCCCCAAGACGCGGTAGCCCGGCAAACCAACAACATCAAGGCCATTCCGTGCAGCACGCCAAAGTAAATCCAGCTATTGGGGAACATCACCACCGAACCCACGCTGACCGCTACAGCGCAGGCCGCTATCTGCAACCAGCGCCGCCAGAATCGGCCCCAGGTCTGTCCGGCATGCACGGCAACGGCTTGGCCAAATCCGGCGCATAGCAAGAACAGGCTCAGGATGCAGGTGCGCTGCACCGTCCACAGGGGGTCGCGGTAGAAATTTTCGTGGATAAACCCAAAATGGTTTAGGTCAAACGCGAAATGGAAACACGTCATCCACAGCACGGCGGTGCCGCGCACAGCATCCAAGGCGCCATGCCGTGCCGCATTTGCCAACGGTCGCGCCCGTGCCACCATCACTTACTTAGCGGTGGCAGTTCCAGCGTTACTTGCGCTGGACTGTCAATGCTGGGGGCCAACACCGCACGCCGCCCCGCGACGGATTGCAACACCAGGTTGGTGTCTACCGTAGCGCCCACGCGGTAAGGTTTGGCAGCCTTTCCGTCAATGGCAATCAGCGCAGCGCCACCGTGTTGCTTATCGGCCAACACTCCCACCAACACGTAAGAAGTGCTCGGCGCAACTGCCACGCCAGTGGGCGCAACCGCGCCCCCGCCGCCAAGAGCCCGGGCCAATGCCTGGGGATCCAGCGACGAAAGACCGGCCGCCGCAGCGGCCGCCGGTACACTGTTAGCGTGAGTACTCTTGAGCGCCCAGTAAGTGGCGCTGAGCGCCGCCAACGCAGCCAGCACCAAGGTTGCCAGCCGAATCCCCCACACCTGAAAAGCGTTTGTTTGCATTGCACGATTATGATTGAGCCGACCATGACCCAACAAGCTAACACCCTCACTCCATTCGCGCGCACTGCCCGCAGGCGCAACCGGCACGCAGGTTTCACCCTCATCGAACTGATGGTGGTACTGGTGATCATCGGCGTGCTGGCCGCACTTATCGTGCCCAACGTACTGGACCGTGCCGAAGATGCGCGCGCCACCGCCGCCAAGACCGACGTCAATAACCTGATGCAGGCGCTCAAGCTCTACAAGTTGGACAACCAACGCTACCCTACCTCCGCCCAAGGCCTGCAGGCACTCCTGACAAAACCCACCGAAGGCCCTGTCCCCACCAACTGGAAGCACTACCTGGACAAACTCCCCAACGACCCGTGGGGCCGCCCCTACCAGTACCTGAACCCCGGTGTAAGGGCTGAGGTGGACGTGCTCTCCTTCGGCGCAGACGGCCAAGCGGGCGGCGAGGGCAAGAATGCGGACGTCGGAAGCTGGGATTAGCAGGGGTGACCCCCACGCCTGCCGCCAAATATCCTCCAGCAAAAGGCTTCACGCTGCTGGAGCTGATGGTGGTCGTGGCCATCATGGCTCTGGCAACCGCCGGCGTAAGTTTGGCGATGCGCGACGGCGCCCAGTCCCAACTGGAACGCGACGCGCAACGACTAGCTGCACTGCTGGAGTCGGCCCGTGCGCAGTCGCGCATGACTGCCCGCACAGTTATTTGGCGCAGCGCGCCCAACGGTTTTGTGTTCGAGGGCTTGCCCAGTCCCACCATGCCCATCACCTGGCTGGGCGCTGACGTTGTGGCGATCGGTAACCTAGCTGTGGTGCTGGGGCCTGAGCCCATCATTGGCCCACAGCGCATACGACTGGCATCGCTGTCCCAACCCGTCCGCAGCCTCAGCATTACCACCGACGGCGTGCGCCCCTTCAAGGTGGTTGCAGACACCGATTGGGCCCAAAACACACCATGAAACTACGCACACGACGGCGTCTTTCAACCTATGGCTTCTCACTGGTGGAAGTCTTGGTTGCGCTGGGCATTGTGGCCATCGCGCTTGCGGCAGGTGTACGCTCCACCGGTGCGCTGACCCGCAATGCCGAACGCCAGTCGGACCTGTTATTAGCGCAACTGTGCGCTGAAAACACTTTGGTGGCTGTGCGCCTGTCCAGGCAAATGCCAGCTGTAGGGGACAACACCACTGCCTGCGAACAGGCCGGGCGCAATCTTGACGTCACGCTATCGGTGCGGCCTACGCCCAACCCTAATTTTTTGCGGGTTGAAGCACATGTGGCGGAACGTGAAGCGCGTCTTCTGACAATATCCACCGTAACAGGACGCTATTGATGGCGCTCAACCATGTTCCCGCGCGGCTTCGCGGTTTCACCCTGATTGAGTTGCTGGTCGCCATCGGCATCCTGGCGCTGATGGCCGGTTTGAGTTGGCGCGGCCTGGACGGCATGTCGCGCGCGCAAACGCAGTTGCTACAACGAGCGGACACCGTACTCACGCTGCAAGCTGGTTTGTCACAATGGGCGGCCGATCTGGACGCGCTGGTGCAGTTGCCCAATACCCCTGCGCTCGATTGGGATGGCCGTGCCTTGCGCGTCACGCGCCGCAGTACCGCAGCCACTGGCGACGGCCTGTTGGTCGTTGCCTGGGCGCGCCGCGAGATAGACGGTGTGGGCCAATGGCTGCGTTGGCAATCACCACCGGTGCAAACCCGTGGCGAGCTGAAGACCATGTGGGCGCGCGCCGCCCAGTGGGCGCAAAACGCGAGCGAAGAAGACAAAAAGCTAGAGGTTCGCGTCGCCGCACTCGATCAGTGGAAAGTGTTTTTCTTCCGCGCCGACGCTTGGACCAACCCGCTGTCCAGCGACAGCACTGCTGCTCTACCACCGCCACCGCCTTCACCAGCAGCGTCCGCCGCTGCAGCGGCTGCACCCGCCGAAGCCGTGCTGCCCGATGGCGTGCGCCTCGTGCTGACGCTACCACCCAACGACGCCTTAGCCGGCACGTTGACCCGTGACTGGGCTCGCCTCACACTGGGCGGCGGCAAATCATGACCACCCGCCAGGCCGGTGCGGCCCTGCTGACCGCCATGCTGACCGTGGCCCTGGTTGCCAGCATGGCTGCTGCCGCGCTGTGGCAGCAATGGCGCAGCGTCGAGGTCGAGACGGCCGAACGCGCCCGGGTGCAGTCGCTGTGGGTGCTGACCGGTGCGCTGGACTGGGCGCGCCTGATCCTTCGCGAAGACGCGCGATCCGGCGGCGCTGACCATTTGGGTGAGCCCTGGGCCGTGCCGCTGGAAGAAGCCCGCCTATCAACCTTCCTGGCCGCCGAAAAAGGTGTGGCGGTCGATACCACAGACGCCGCTTCACAGGCTTTTTTGTCCGGCTACATAACCGACTTGCAAGGGCGACTGAATGTGCTGAATCTGGTGGAGAACAGCAAACCGTCCGAACCTGCCGTGCGCGCGTTTGCCAAATTGTTTGAAAAATTGGGCCTGCCCCGAAACGAGCTTGCAACGTTGGTAGAAAACCTGCGTTTCGCGCAGGACACCAGCCCGGACAACGGTTCGTCCCGCTTGGCCCCGCTGATGCCCCAACGCGTCGGGCAACTGGTTTGGCTGGGGCTGTCTCCGCGCAGCTTGGCGATTCTGCGTCCCTTCATTACGCTGTTGCCGATGCGCACGCCGGTCAACCTGAACACGGCCAGTGCGACCGTGCTGTTCGCCACCCTCCCTGGGCTTGACATGGCCCAGGCCGAGCGCTTGGTCACTACCCGCCAGTTCGCCCATTTCCGCGCCCTTAGCGATGCCGGCAAGGTGATCCCTGACGCGGCCGGGGATTTAAACGAAGCCCAACACAGCGTGAACTCGCGTTTCTTTGAAGTGCTGGGCCGCTTGCGGCTCGACCAGACGGTGGTAGACGAGCATTCCATGGTGCAACGTGACGGCATCAATGTGAAGACACTTTGGCGGGACCGGGGCTCTTCGGGCCTACAGGGCAGCCCCCTACAATGAAGCTGCTCAAAAAACCTGCATGTCCTCACTGATCGTCACACTCCCCCCCACGATGCCCACAGCCTCCACGCCGTGCAGCACCGTTTGGACCGACGACGGCAGCACCGCCTCTCGCCATCTGGACGCACCGCTGAATCTGCTGCCGCTAACGCCAGATTCCGAAGTGGTGGTGGTCGTGCCCGCGACCCAGTTGTCGTGGCACCGCGTGGATTTTCCCAAGGGAACTTTGGGGCGCGGCTTCTTCCAAGAGGCCAACGCGCCGCGCCTGCGTGCCGTACTCGACGGGCTGCTCGAAGACCGGCTACTCGACGAACCGGCCCAATTGCATTTCGCAATCCAGCCCCAGACTCGCGCCGACGCGCCCAACTGGGTCGCCGCCTGCAACCGTGCCTGGCTGCACGCCTGGCTGGTTGCGGTGGAACAAACCGGGCGCCCAGTCGGCCGCATCGTGCCCGAGCTGGCGCCACCGCCAGACTCAGCACCCGATTCCGTCAGCCTGAGTGCCATCGGCACGGCCGAACAAGCCCAACTGGTCTGCAGTGGCCCGCACGGTGTAGTGGTGCTTCCGCTTGCGCACAATAGCGTCGCTTTGCTCGCCTACAACGTCGACACATCACCCGTGCTGGCCGAGCCGGCAGTCGCAGCTCTTGCCGAGCAATATTTTTCCGGCCGCGTCAATCTGCAAACCGCAGCTCAGCGCGCCATTGCCGCCGCCCAATCGGCATGGGACTTGGCGCAGTTCGACCTGCTGCGAACCCGCGGCACCCGCACGCGCAAACGACTGGCGCAGCTAACCCAAGACCTGCTGCGGTCGCCGCGCTGGAAACCAGCGCGTTGGGCTGTCGCGGCCATCCTGCTGGCCAATCTGGTTGGCCTGCAAGTCTGGGCCTACAAAGAGCAGGCCGCACTGGCAGGCAAACGCACGGCCGTGCGTGAGATTCTGACCATGACCTTCCCGGACGTGCGCGTGGTGGTGGACGCGCCCTTGCAAATGGCGCGCTTGCTGGCCGACCTGCAACGCCAAAGCGGCGCTGCAGCCAGCGGCGATCTGGAGACCATGCTAGGGACTTTTCAGACGCTAGCCCCCGAACTTGCTACGCCTAACGCTATTGAATTTGTAGCAAACGAATTGCGCCTGAAGCTCTCTGACCCTTCTGTTCCCACTCTTCCTGCGGCCATCGCCCGCCTGCAGGCCCAACGCTACAGCGTCGCGCAAGACGGTGACCGCCTTGTTTTGAAACAACAGGAGCGCCGGCCATGAGCAAGCCTTCCGGCGCCACGCCGTTTGGCCCCCTGCAAGCCCGCTGGCGCCAACTGGCTTCGCGCGAAAGAACTTTCCTGGCCTCTGCTTTGGCGCTGATCGTGCTTGCCCTGCTGTGGCTGTTGGTGCTGGCGCCCTCGCTACAAATCCTGCGTACGTCAGCCGCCCAGGCCGATGCGCTGGACGCGCAGTTGGAGCACATGCTGTCGCTGCAAAACCAGGCCAGCGCCCTGCAAAGGCAGGCGCCGCTGGCCTATGACGAGGCCTTGCGCGCGCTCAACGCGGCCTCCAAACAAACCCTGGCGACCACGGCGCAGGTGAATGTGGTTGGCGATCGCGCCAACGTCACCCTGCAGGCAGCCAATGCCGATGCCCTGGCCCAGTGGCTGGCTCAGGTACGCCTGAATGCGCGCTCGGTACCGCTCGAAGCCCGCCTGACCCGCGGCACAGGCACAACACCAGCAGGTCCCACCTGGACCGGAACACTGGTCATGAGCCTGCCACAACGCTAACGCATGGTCACAACGCGTTCCACTGGCTTGCCCCTCCAGGCCCCGCCCTGGCGCTGGGCCATCGCGGGTGCACTGCTGGGCGGCATTCTTGCCACTGCGGTATTTGCACCGGCCCGTTGGCTGGCAGTAGCTTTAGCCCAGGCCAGCGGCCAGCAAGTGCAGTTGGTCAGTGCGCAGGGCAGCGTTTGGGCCGGTTCATCGCAACTCGTGCTGTCCGGTGGGCAAGGAAGTACCAATGCCGTCGCTCTACCGGGCCAGGTTTCCTGGCGTATAAACCCATCGTGGACTGGTTTGGCCATACAGATTTCCGCCGACTGCTGCACGCGGCAGCCGCTGCAATTGCACGCCACCGCGGTCGGTTGGAAAGGCATGCGCCTGATCCTGCTTGACGGCCAGTCGCAGTGGCCGGCCAGTCTGCTGATCGGTCTGGGCACGCCATGGAACACCGTGCAGGCACAGGGCCAGCTCAATGCGACAACTCAGGGTTTCACGGTCGAGTTCGGCCCCGCCGGGCTCATCCAAACCGGGCGTCTGCAACTGGATGCGCTGAACATCTCGTCGCGGTTGTCCACGCTGTCGCCCATGGGAAGCTACCGCTTCACGCTAGTGGGCGGACCATCGCCCAGCCTGGAGCTGACCACACTGGAAGGCAGCCTGCAACTCAACGGCCAAGGCCAATGGGTGGGCCAGCGCCTGCGCTTCAATGGCGTGGCCAGCGCGGCGCCCGACCGGGTCGAGGCGTTGTCCAATCTACTCAACATTCTTGGGCGGCGCGATGGCGCGCGCTCCATCATCACCGTGGGCTAAAGTGAGACCGCAGCACATGAATACCGTTCCCTTTACACGCAAACAAGGCGCTATTGTTTCAATAGCTGCTTGCGCACTATTGGCGGGGGCTAGCAGCCTCTTTGCTTTAAACGTTTTGGCCCAAACCGCTCCCGCGACAGCCCAGGCGCGGCGCGGTGACCCCATCACGCTGAACTTCACCAACGCCGAGATCGACGCGGTGGCCCGCACCATGGCCACCCTGACCGGGCGCAACGTGGTGGTAGACCCCCGCGTCAAGGGCACGATCACGCTGACCACCGACAAACCGGTGACGCCCGCCGTGGCCTACGCCCAGTTCCTGGCCATGCTGCGTCTGCAGGGCTTCACGGTAGTCGATGCAGCGGGCCTGGACAAGATCGTGCCCGAGGCCGATGCCAAGTTGCAAGGCGGCGCCGTGTTTGACAGCAAGCTGGTTGCCGGCAACCAGATCAGCACCCAGATCTTCAAACTCAATTTTGAGAACGCCAACAACCTGCTGCCGATCCTGCGCCCGCTGATCAGCCCGAATAACACCATCAACGTTAACCCGGGCAACAACTCGCTGGTCATCACCGACTATGGCGACAACCTGCGCCGCATGGCCCAGATCATTGCTGCGATGGATGTGTCCAATGCCACCGACGTCGAAGTCATCAACCTCAAACACGCCATTGCGGTGGACCTTGCGCCGCTGGTGTTGCGCTTGCTCGAGTCCGGCGGGGGCGTCGCGGCAGCACCTGGCGGCCTGGCCGACGGCACGTTCAAGACCACGCTGATTGCCGAGCCGCGCTCCAACACGTTAATCCTGCGCACTGCCAACCCGGCACGCCTGTCACTGGCCAAATCGCTGATCGACAAGCTGGACCAGCCCGGCACGCAAAGCGCCACGGGCAACATCTATGTCGTCTATCTGAAAAACGCCGAAGCCACCAAGCTGGCCGCCACACTGCGCGCCGCCATGTCGGGCGAGGCCCGCAGCCCCACGGCCACCAGCACACCGTCCATCACGCCCCCCGGCGGCGCGGCAGCAGCCGGCGGCAGCGGCAGCACAGCCACCAGCCAATCGTCCACCGGTGGGCAAATCCAGGCCGATGCATCCACCAATTCGCTGATCATCACCGCGCCCGAGCCGCAGTACCGCCAGTTGCGCGCCGTCATCGACAAGCTCGATGCGCGCCGCGCCCAGGTCTATGTGGAGAGCCTGATTGCCGAGGTCAATGCCGACAAAGCCGCTGAGTTCGGCATCCAATGGCAAGGCCCACTGGGACAAAACGGCGACAGTGCCGTCGGCATTTTGGGTACCAACTTTAGTCCGATCAGCGGTGTAGGCACAAACATCATCAGTCTTGCCACCAGTGCGCTCGGTGGGGGCACTACCCTTGCCACAGGTGGCAACCTCGCCATCGCCAATAAGGTCAATGGCGTATATGCATTGGGCTTTCTGGCCCGCTACCTCCAGGCCAATGGTGATGGCAATATTTTGTCTACACCCAATTTACTCACGCTAGACAACGAAGAAGCCAAAATCATCATCGCGCAGAACGTGCCATTTGTGACCGGCCAATTCACTAATACCGGCGCCGGTGGTAACTCGGGGTCGGTCAACCCCTTCCAGACCGTGGAACGCAAGGACGTGGGCATCACACTGAAGGTCAAGCCCCAAATTAGTGAAAACGGCACCGTAAAGCTGACCATCTACCAAGAAGTATCAACCATCCAAGCCAGCACACGGAAGGACACCAATGGCCCCACCACAAACAAGCGCTCCATCGAGTCGAGTATTCTGGTCAACGATGGCTCCATCGTCGTGCTAGGGGGCTTGCTCCAAGACGAGTATTCCAGCAATCAAGAAAAGGTACCCCTGCTGGGTGACCTACCGGTAGTGGGCAACCTGTTCAAGAGCGAAACTCGAAAACGCACTAAAACCAATTTGATGGTGTTTCTGCGACCCGTGGTGGTGCGCGATGCAGCCGCCACCGACGCTCTGTCGCTGGATCGCTACGAGCTGATGCGCAACACCCAAGAGCAGATACAGCCTGTACCCAGCTCAAGCGTGCCCGTCAATGCGGCGCCCATGCTGCCCCCCGCCCCAATACCAGTTCCCGCACGGGTGGTGCCAGAGGCCAGACCCTGAACATGGGCCACGCCGTGCAATACCCGCTGCCCTACGCCTTTGCGCGCAGCCACCAGTTGCTGTTGGAAGAGCAGGATGGCAACCTGACGCTGTGGTTACACGACCTGGCCACTGATGCCGCGCAAAGCGCCGTCGCCGAGGTCATGCGCAAGTTTGGCGCGGCCCAGGTCGAGACCGAAGCCGCAGAGCTGCTGCGCCAACGCATCAGCGCGGCGTACGCGCAAAGTGAATCCAGCGCCGCCACCGTGATCAGCGAAGTTGAGGCCGATGTCGACCTGTCCCGCATGATGCAGGCCTTGCCCGCGATTGAAGACTTGCTGGAAACATCGGACGACGCGCCCATCATCCGCATGCTCAATGCGCTGCTGACCCAAGCCGCACGCGATGGCGCAAGCGACATCCACATCGAACCCTACGAGCGCCACAGCAGTGTGCGCTTTCGTGTCGACGGCTCGCTGCGCGACGTGGTGCAACCCAACCGCGCGCTGCATGCTGCCCTGATCTCGCGCCTGAAGATCATGGCCGACCTGGACATTGCCGAAAAGCGCTTGCCGCAAGATGGACGCATATCCTTACGCATCGGCACACGCGGCGTCGACGTGCGCGTCAGCACGCTGCCCAGCGCCCATGGCGAGCGCGCCGTGCTGCGTTTGTTGGACAAGAGTGGCGGCAAGCTGAGCCTGGAATCGGTCGGCATGCAGGGCGATGTACTGGCCCGCTTTGAGCACCTGGTGGCGCAGCCCCACGGCATCATTTTGGTCACTGGCCCTACCGGCTCGGGCAAGACCACCACGCTGTACGCCGCACTGCAAAAACTCGATACGCGCCGCCAGAACATCATGACGGTAGAAGACCCGATTGAATACGAACTGGCCGGTGTGGGACAGACCCAGGTCAATGCCAAGATCGACCTGGACTTTGCCAAAGCCCTGCGCGCCATCCTGCGCCAGGACCCGGACGTCATCATGATCGGCGAGATCCGTGACTTTGAGACCGCGCAGATCGCCATCCAGGCATCGCTGACAGGTCACCTGGTGCTGGCCACGCTGCACACCAATGACGCCGCCAGCGCAGTGACACGTTTGACCGACATGGGGATCGAACCTTTCTTGCTCAGCTCATCGTTGCTGGGGGTTTTGGCCCAGCGGCTGCTGCGCAAACTCTGCACCACCTGTCATGGCAAAGGCTGTGGCGAATGCGGCCAGACCGGCTATTTGGGACGTACCGGCGTGTTCGAGTTGCTGGTGACCGACGATGCCATCCGCGCGCAAATCCACCACCAGGCCTCCGAGGCCGACATACGCACCGCAGCTATGGCCGGTGGCATGGCGCTGATGCGCAAAGACGGCGAACGCCTGGTGCAGATGGGCATAACCTCGCGCGAAGAGCTGGTGCGGGTGACGCGGGACTGATACCTGGCCCCACACTCCACCGCAGATAGCTGGTGTTTCGGCACCTACTTTTACTTGGGTTCCAAGGCGTGCGATCCACCATCGGTTTCAGAGGAATCCGCATGGCAAACGACTCACGCAGGCTTATTCGTAGGCCCGCAAACGTGGCCGCTCCGCTTCGGTGAAGGACTTTTGTTGTAACTGCGCCAGACTGGCCTCGCGCTCGGAGGCGCTGGCGTTGGTCTGGGACTGCAACAGCTTGCTGCGATCCTCCAGGTAGCGGGCAATACGACTCTTCCAGGCCGCCTCTTCGCGGTCTACCTCGGCCAAACGTGAAGCGGCCTGCGGATCCAGTTCCTTGGCACGCATGCGGTAGACGTCGTCCTCGCTGCCGCCCTTGGCCCGCAGCTCCTGTGCTTGTTGCTCCAGTCGAACCACGACGCTAGTGGCCTCGCGCTCCTTGCGCAGTTGTTCGGGCATGGCGGCATCCAGCGCCGCCAGTTGCCGTTTCTTTTCGTCAGCGCTGAGCGCTGGGTTCTGGCTGGTTTCCAGCCGGGCAATCGCGTCCATATCGTAGGCGTCTTCAAACCCGAACATACCCTGGGTTTCCTCGCTGCTGAAATAGCGCGCCCGCATGTCTTGCATCGCTACAAAGCGGCCACGTATGGCTTGTAGGCTATTGCCCACCAATTGCGGCTGGCTTTCTACCCGAACCAGTTCTCGTTTGAATGCGATGTAGAGGTCCAGCAGGCGCTGAGCCTTCGGCACTTGCGCCACCGGCAGACGGCGGCTCAGCTCACCGCGAATTTGTAGCGTAATCGTCTCTATGCTTTGCTCGCCGACGGCGCTCAGGTAATAGTCAAATAGACGCTTGAGTTCGCCATAGGGCAGGGTGCCGCTCGCCCCCGGCGCAGAGCCCGCCGACACGGTTCGCAGATCGCCATCTGGCAACGTGTCTTGCATGGAGCGCACAAAGGGCGCGGCGCGGCTGACGGGGCCTACTGCTGCCGTGGCGGGGATCGCTGCAGTCTCAGTCGTCGACCACCACCAGAGCAGCACGCCGCCCAACAGCGCCACACCGAGCAAGCCAAGGCCGATCCGGGTGGAGCGGCGCGAGTACATGGGGATCGTCTTGTTACAAGCCCAAGCCTTGCAGGCGGTTGGCGTGCTGGCGGTAGATCGTCACAGGGTTGGTTTCGAACAGGTTGGTCAGACCAATGGTCTGGTTTACTTCGTCGAGGTGGTTCATGGCATAGTCGTCGCGGATGACACGGCCCAGATGGGACGAACAGCTTGCCACCAAGCCGTCGTTCTTGGCACCGCCAAAGGCCAGTGATGTCAGTGCCAGTGCGGGATCAATAGGGTCAAAGATATTGGTATAAGCCTTTGCACCGCTCCAAGAGAAGTAGGAAACGCCGCGGGCCGAGTAAGCGCCTTCGCCGCAGCTTGATGTTGGCAAGCCTTCAGGGTGGGCCAGGTTGAATTTGTTGGAGCCCGCAGTGCTGAGTGACTGTGCCGCTGCCAACGCGTTTTGGTTCAGGCCGCTGCCTCCGGACAAGAAGTTGATGATGGTCGCAAGGCCGTTGGTGATGGACACGACAACCGAGTTGGACAGCGACCCGGGAGGCGCCACTTTGAGCAACACATCGGCTACGGCCGAGCCTTTATTGACACCGCCGACCGAGGTGGCCGATGCGATCAGGTCCGGGCGGACCGAGGCCACATAACGGATGGTCGGACCGCCATGGCTGTGGCCAATCAGGTTGACTTTGGAAGCGCCCGTGGCGGCCAGAATCTGCTTGACCTGGGTCAGCAGCTGTTCGCCCCGCACTTCGGTACTGTTGGCGGCAGACACTTGGGTCACGTAGACCTTGGCGCCATCGGCCCGCAGTGCGGAGGGAATGCCGTACCAATATTCAACCGGTCCGATATTGTCAAAGCCAAACAATCCGTGCACCAGCACGATGGGGTATTTGGTCTGGGTGTAGCCTGCCGAAGCAGAAGCGGGTAGCAGGGACAGGGCCATCAGGCAGGCGCCCAACCAGGTCATCAAGGTCTTTTTCAAAATACGCTCCAGTAGGGCCGGTGGCCCAGAAGGTTGAAAGGAATTTGTCTGAAAAGGCAGTGCGACCTCTGGGGTGGGGGCGCTGTCGCTGGCTGACCCGGTACCCGTTGTTTATGTCAACGGGTCTGAATCAAAAAAGCACGATCGTGCAATTTTTGCGATCTTAAAACGCACCATTTTGTTTGTCATGCACGTAAACCCGGATGACGCACTATTTTGGTGTGCGGGTTTCTACGGGGTGTGGAGCACACGGGCAGAGGCCTCGGTTCAAATCTCGAAGGCAACGGTTTCACCATTACCATCACCCCATGCCCGCCTATTCCTTTGAAGCCCTCGATGCCAACGGCAGCGCCCGCAAGGGTGTAATTGAAGCCGACACCGCAAAGGCCGCGCGCGGCCTCTTGCGCGCCCAATTGCTGGTGCCCTTGGCGGTAGAACCAGTCGGTCCGGGGGCGCAGGGAACAGGCGCGGAAAACACCAGCCGACAGGGCACAACGCTGTGGTCCTCGCGCGTGTTCAACGCCAACGCGCTGTCGATCTGGACACGTCAGATTGCCGGACTGGTGTCCTCAGGCTTGCCACTGGAGCGGGCGCTGACCGCGCTGTCGGAAGAGGCGGACGACGAACGTCAGCGCCACCTGGTAGCGGCCATTCGCGCCGAGGTGAATGGCGGCACTGCATTTGCCACCGCCCTGGCCCAGCACCCGCGTGAGTTTGCGCCCACCTACTGCGCCGTGGTGGGCGCGGGTGAACACAGCGGTAACCTGGGCCTTGTGCTGGAACGCTTGGCCGACGACCTGGAGCAAGGCCAGGCCTTGAAATCCCAACTGATAGGCGCAGCGTTGTACCCCGCCATCGTGACGCTGGTGGCGATCACGATCGTCATGTTCCTGTTGGGCTATGTGGTGCCACAGGTGGCCGAGGTGTTTGCCGGCAGCAAACGCGCGCTGCCGCTGCTGACGGTGATCATGTTGGGTCTAGGCAACTTCGTGCGCAATCAGGGTTGGATGATGCTGATAGCTATTATTTTGATAGCTATATGCGCACGTTTGGCGTGGGCTAGCGCCGTATTTCGTGAAAAGTTTGACGCCATGTGGCTCAACTTGCCTATTCTGGGTAAATTGAGCCGTGGCTATAACGCGGCACGCTTTGCGGGCACGCTGTCGATGTTGGCTGCCGCTGGTGTGCCCATTCTGAAGGCCTTGCAGGCAGCGGCTGAAACGCTTTCCAACCGCGCCATGCGCACTGACGCGCTGGACGCCTTGGTGCTGGTTCGTGAAGGCGCGCCGCTGGCATCTGCGTTGGCACAGAAGAAGCGCTTTCCCGGTTTATTGGGCATGTTCGCCAGACTGGGTGAGCAGACCGGTCAGTTGCCGGTGATGCTGGAGCGGGCGGCCAAGCAGCTCAGCACCGAGGTACAGCGTCGCGCCATGCAACTGGCTACGCTCTTGGAGCCCCTGCTGATCGTGGTCATGGGGCTGGTCGTCATGCTGATCGTGCTGGCAGTGTTGCTGCCCATCATCCAGCTCAACCAATTGGTGAAATAGCATGTCTGACTGGAACGAGGGCTATGTCACCGACATCGGCTACACCTTTGGCTATTACACCGAACTCAACCCGCTGCGCGCTCGCTTGGCGCTGCTCAATGCCGGCTGGGCTGCGCCAGACCTGCTGACCGAGGGGCCAGCCTGCGAGTTGGGCATGGGCCAAGGGGTCAGCGTCAACGTGCATGCTGCGGCCTCGGCCACACCCTGGTTTGCGACCGACTTCAATCCCTCGCAGGTTGCCTTCGCGCAAGAGCTGGCAGGCGTCAGCGGTGTAGCCGCACAAGGCACTCGGTTGTACGACGAGGCGTTTGCAGACTTTTGTCAGCGCACAGACCTGCCCGACTTCAGCTTCATCGGCGTGCACGGCATCTGGAGCTGGATATCGGACGCCAATCGCGCGGTGCTGGTGGACTTTGTTCGGCGCAAGCTGCGCGTGGGCGGTGTGCTCTACATCAGTTACAACACCCAGCCCGGCTGGGCCGCCATGGGGCCCATGCGCGATCTGCTGACCGAGCACGCCCACGTGATGGGAGTGCCTGGTCAGGGCATTTCCAGCCGTATCGACGCATCGCTGGCCTTTGCCGAACGGCTGATGGACAGCAAGTGCCACTACGCCCAAGCCAACCCCCAGATCGGCGAACGACTCAAACGCTTGAAGGGCATGAACCGCAACTACCTGGCCCACGAATATTTCAACCGCGACTGGCAACCCATGTCGTTTGCTAGCATGGCGCGCTGGCTGGAACCGGCCAAACTGGGCTATGCCTGCTCCGCCCACTTCCAGGATCACCTGCCGGCGCTGAATTTCACGCCAGCCCAAAGGTCATTTCTAGAGGAACAGCCCGACGCCATGTTCCGGGAAACTGTGCGCGACTTTATGGTCAACCAGCAGTTCCGTCGCGACTACTGGGTCAAGGGTCCGCGCCGGCTGGCGACCCTGGCGCAGCACGAGGGCTTGCGCGCACTGCGTGTGATGCTGGTGGTGCCCCCACCGGATGTGGTGATGAAAGTCAAATCGCTGGTGGGTGAGGCGGCGCTGACTCCATCCGTCTACGAGCCAGTCTTGGCCGCGCTGGCTGACCAGCAACCGCAAAGCATTGGTGAGCTCTGGGAGCGTCTTCAGTCTGGAGCCCAAAAGGCGCCCATCAACTTTGCCCAACTGATCGAAGCGACACTACTCCTGTGTGGTAAGGGCGATTTGGTTGTGGTGCAAAACGAGGCACTCGTGCACAGGGCCAAGCCCCAATGCCTGCGGCTTAATCGGCAGGTGCTGGGCCTGGCGAGGCACAGCGCCGATGTGGGCTACCTGGCCAGTCCGGTTAGCGGTGGTGGTGTCATGCTGGGCCGGATCCAGTTGCTGTGCCTGTTGGCCATGCAGGAAGGCAAAACGTCGGTGGATGCGCCCGACATTGAGGTGCTGGCTGGCTTTGCGTGGGCCGCGCTGTTGGCACAGGGCCAGCGGATGCTGCGCGACGGCAAGCCCATGGAATCGACGGAAGACAACATGGCTGAGCTGCGGACACAGGCCGCCGAATTTGTGGCCAAGCGCCTGCCCTCTTTGCACCACCTGCAGGTGTTGGGCTAGACGCCACGGCAGCCCTAGGCCGCGCTTTCAATCCGGCGCGCATACGCTGACGCCACAGGTGCGGTCACGTTAAGCAATTTGGCGATGTCTTCAATATCATCGGGGACGGCGGCGTTGTCCCAACCCTGCGTGGTGTGGCGGGCCAGGCGCACAGCCAACACCACGTTACGTACCATGGCGGTGTCGGCGTGCCGGTCATCGCTGATGCGCACCAGCAGCTCGGGTAGATGCCATAGCTTCATCAAGGCCTGGCGCAGGTCGTCCAGCTCTATGTTTAATGTCACCCGTTGCACGGTCGCGCTGCGCAGCGTGGGGTCTGCACGCTGGGCCAAAGCGATGCGAAGCTGCAGCGTTGGGGCGTGGCACCACATCAGCATCTCGGCAAAGTCGTGCAGAAAGGCCGCCAGTCGAATGACGTCTGCGTCCGTGTCACCGCGGTGCACGGCAAACCCTGCAGCAAACTGCGCCGCGCGGTCGGCGCGATGCAACAGAGCACGTAAGCCCTCCAGCGCCTGGGCTTGGTCGTGCAAGTGGTCCTCGACCGTGGGCTGCAGGCCAAAGTTGTTGAAGAAAGGGGTGATGCCGGTCATGACCAGTGACGTGGTGATGCTCTCGGTTTCGGTCGCCGCATCACTGTCCGAATTGGTCCGGCGCTTGCTGCCCACATGGGCCAGCAATTTGAGTGACATCAGCGGGTCGCACTCGATGGCGGCACCCAGCAGGCTAGCGTCCACATTGTCTTCGTCGGCACGCAGGGCTTCCAATGCCAATGAGGTCTTGGCCAATACCGGAATTTGCGCGTCACGGAAGTAGCGGGTCCAGGCCTCCAAATCTCGCAAAGGCGCAGTCAGATAGCTGTTTGGGGTGACCATAACCGGGAGTATGGGGGTCTGCCCCGCAGCGGTCAAGACGCGAGAAAAGCGCGACCATCACATTGGCGCAAGCCCTCGGCTCATGGTCCGAGCGTTTATGCTTTGACGACGCTCATTGCGGTAAAGCAGCAATCTTTGGCGTCCGCGAGGACCGCACATGTTGTGCCTGTCGCAGCGCCAATTGCTTGGCGTGGCGTCCCTGCTGCGGTGCTTGCGGACGTGGCAGCACATCCCGCAGGCAGTGCGGCCGGGCATGGGCGCCGCTACGCTGGTAGTCATCCAGCAACAGCTGGCGCACGGCATCAATGGGCAGACTGCGATGATCCGTCAGGTAGTCGAACAGGCTGTCTACGAGGTCCTCGGGAGTCAGCCCGTGGGTTTTCCCCGTGGTCTGCCAGAGCCAGTCGCTCCAAGCCACAAAGGCAGCAAAAGCTGAGGGGCCTTGCAACAGCGTTTCCAACGTCCCGGGAAACCGTCCGGAGTTGGCCAACAGGTCCCAATAGCGGGCGAGTCGAATAAACCGCTGCACCGCAGTGGCGTCCAACACCGCTGTTTGCTGCACCGCATAAGGCGGTTGTGTGGCGTAGACCATGCCGTGTTCTTGCGTATGGCGTGCGATGGGCGTGCCGCGCAGGCGCTTGAGCAGGCCAAGCTGGATCTCGTGCGGGCGTAGCGCATGCAGACGGTCAAAACCCGCGGCAAAGCTCTCCCAAGTCTCGCCCGGCAGGCCAAAGATCAAATCGGTGTGCAGGTGCGCCGGGGAATGCTGCACCAGCCATTGCAAATTGGCCTCGGTCTTGGCGTTGTCCTGGCGGCGCGAGATGCGCTTTTGCACCGCGGGGTTGAGGCTTTGTATGCCCACCTCCAGTTGCAACACACCGGGTGGAAACTGTGCCATCAACAGCTTGAGGCGGTCGGGCAAATGGTCGGGGATGACCTCGAAATGTACGAAGAGTTCATCGCACATGCGGTCCAGAAAAAACTGCAGGATGCGAGCCGATGACTCGATCTTGAGATTGAAGGTGCGGTCCACAAATTTGAAGTTGCGGGCTCCGCGTTGGTACAACACACCCATCTCCGCCAAAAATGCGTCCAAGTCAAAGGCTATGGCGGTCTTGTCCAGAGAGCTCAGGCAAAACTCGCACTTGAACGGGCAGCCGCGCGAGGCCTCGACATACAACAGGCGGTGCGCCAGGTCGGCATCGGTGTACTGCGCGTACGGCAGCGCAATGTCGTTCAAGTCGGGCTGCTCACCGGAAATGACCTTCATCAGTGGCTGCGGCCCGTACAGCAACGCGCGGCACAGCTTGGGAAAGCTGACGTCGCCCCAGCCGGTAATGACGTGGTCGGACTGTTGCACGATGTCTTGCTCGGCCCACTCGTGGCTGACCTCGGGGCCACCCAGCACGATTTTGATATCGGGCCGCGCGGCTTTGAGCAAGCGCACCAGTGCCGTGGTTTCCGTCACATTCCAGATGTACACGCCAAAGCCTATGACGCGGGGCTGCAAAGCCAGCAGCGCATCTGCCAATTCCTGGGGTTTGCGGGCAATCGTGAACTCGCGCAGAGCTGTTTGCGGAGCCAGATCCCCCATGTTCGCCAACAGGTAACGCAGGCCTAATGATGCATGGATGTATTTGGCATTCAGGGTGCAAATAACGATATCGGTGGCCAGGGTGTGCATACCCCGATTATTCAACGGCTGTCACCAGCGCGAGACCTTTGGCGAAAATCGGGGTTTCTTGTGCCCCGCTCCATACAATCCATCGTCCTGTCGTCATTGCTATCAGTCGGTCTGTTGGTTGCTATTAGTTTCGTAGCGGGCCACGCAGACTGGATGAGGGCTGAAGCCACGAATGAGTTAGGGCGCTTGGTGACCATGTGCTCGCAGCGTTACAACGTGGCCGAAGAACTGGTCCCGGAGGATGTTGCAGCTTCGACCGCATTGGCCATTGGGACAGTGTCCCTTGTCATGGCATTGGCGGGGCATTTGTAACGCACACAGGGGCTGTCGACCGCCGGGTACAACCCATATCGGGTGGTTTGGGCGCGCCGGTCGCACCCCAAAATCAGCAGATCGTCACGCTTTGCGGCCATCGGTCGCAAAGCGGGTGCCGTGCGGGCGGAGCCTCTTTACAGTTCAACCCAACGCAAC
>JBBQBG010000023.1:0-28991 GCA_038317285.1 Burkholderiales bacterium
TAGGCGCCCAGGTTGTAGGTCTGGCGTGATGTGCCAAACATATTGCAGTCAATCACACCCAAGAAACCGTCACCGGCGCACAAAGAACCCTTGATCGCTGTGGTTTCTTTTCCTTCTGCGTAGGTGAAGTTGGCGTCCACACCAAAGCCGCCACCCAGCGCCTGTTGGTAGCTCAACTCAATACCGCGCACGGTTGCATCGGTGGCGGCGGGGCCACCAATGGTATAGGTCTCGACCTGTTTGGTGATGGAGTTGTAGAAGTTGGCCTTGCTTTCGCCATAAGTCACATAGCCTTGCAAATTGTTGGTGAACAAGGTGGCCGCCAATAGCGAGCGCGGAGCAAAGTACCACTCGGCGCCGATTTCAAAGTTGTTGGATGTAGTTGGTGCCAAGGTGGGGTTCGCGCCAGTACCGGTGTTGGTCGTGTCGTTCTTGTTCAGTCCCGCATACTTTCCAAAATCGGGGTGCGACATGGTCTTGCTCAAAGCCATGCGACCGATCAGCTCCTTGCTAAAGTCATAGCGCAGGTTCAAGCTGGGTAGCGTGTTGTTGAACGATGCAGAAGTATCCCACGGCGCAAACTTGTCGTTGCTTTGAAGCACGGTCTGGTAAGTACCGTTGACGTTGTCCACCTGAAACTGGTGCACATCGTCCTTCGTGGTGACGAAACGCACGCCGACATTACCCGACAGTTGACCAGCAGTGAAGTTGCCTTGCAGGTAAGCGGCATTGACCGTTTCCTTGAAATCAAACGCTTGGTTCCAATCCTGGTCCTTGGGGTTGAACTGCACATTTGCGTCGCCCCAGGCCTTGATTTGCTCCGGTGTGTACATCCAGAAGTTTTGCAATGCACCACCCGCACCCGCATCGAAACCTGTGTAGGTACTGGCGCCAGGCAGGCTGGAGCCCAGCTTGCCGGCCGCCGTCTTGCTGCCCACAATCCAGCTACGGCTGCGGGTGTGTTCCGTACCGCGGAAACCGAACTTCAAGGTGTGGAACATGCTGTCCATGTTCAGCTTGCCATCCAGGTGCAGGTAGTTTTCTTCGTCCTTGGTGTCCATGATGTTGGACCAACCCTGCACCTCATCTTCCGTGCCCAAACCGCCCGCAGTGCGCAGCGCGGCATTGGTCGCGTTGTTGCCATTGGCAAAAGTGCCCGAGCTTGGGAAGGTCATGTTGAAGGCTTGGCCGGGCCCATTCATGCGGTAGCCCGAGGCCGCGTAGGGCCCCCAGATTTCAATCGCGTAGTCAGTGGAGTGGCCGGCGCTCGTGGTCTTGCCCAACTTCATGTCAAAGCTGAGGTCGTCGGTGACTTTGTACTTGGCATCGAAGTTCGTGTATTCGGTCTTGGTGCGTGCGTCGGGGCGTGCAGCCAAGTCCACCGCGTTGGCGTGGGCGGCGGCACACCGGGCAGCTGCTTGGGCAGGCGTCGCATTCAACGAAGGTGCGATGACGCAAGGGCCGGTGAATTGCAGCTCGTCGATGACGCCTGCGGAGTTGACATGGGCGGTGGTGGGCACCACACCCTTGTTCAACATCGCAAAACCGTCTTGCATCCAGTTGACGTTGTAGTTCGCGGCCTTCATTTCGCTACTGAACGCATTCAAACCCAATTGCAGGCTCGATGTCGGTTTCCATTGCAAGTCGATCAGACCGCCCTCGCGTTTGCGGTCCTGGGTAAAGACGGCGCTGCCGTTCAAGGGTGCGTAGCGGTGTGGTTTGGTAAGGTCCACGCCAGCCGCCGCAAGGGCCGCATTGGTATCGCCACCCCAACTGGTGTCCTCGTACAGCTTCCAGACGTTTTCAAACTCTTCGCGCTTGAGTGTGCGGGCTTGGGAGAAGACTTGCACCAAGGCGCCTAGCGTGCCTTCTTCGTTTTTCCATGAACCCAGTGCTGAAGTCTGCAGGTCGTTCTTTTTGGCGAAGCTTTGGTTGGCAACACCCACGCTGGCTGAGAAGCTCAGGGGTTGTTTGAAGTCCAACGGGCGGCGCGATTCGA
Organism: Burkholderiales bacterium; assembly: GCA_038317285.1. GTDB lineage: Bacteria > Pseudomonadota > Gammaproteobacteria > Burkholderiales > Burkholderiaceae_C > Allorhodoferax. The sequence continues at coordinate 2,000 of JBBQBG010000023.1, forward strand.
TGTCTACCGTGCCCGACACGCCACCTTCCGGGATGGACGCTTCGGAACTCTTGTGCACCGTGATGCGGCCTACCATGTCGGACGGCAACAGGCTGTAGCTGACGCTGCGGCCGCTGCCCACGATGTCGGCCCAGAACCAATCAGCGCTGGCGACCGAGTGGCCGTTCAGTGTGGTCAATGTCAGGTTGTCGGCGGTACCACGAATCGATACCTTTTCGTTTTCACCTACCTGGCCCGCAGCACCGCCCGCCGTGGTGTTGACACCGGGGACGCGGGACAAGGAGTCGGCCACGTTCTTGTCCGGCATCTTGCCAATGTCTTCCGCAGTGATGATCTCCACCACCGAATCCGCATTGCGTTTTTGGTTGATGGAACGTTCCAGCGCGCCGCGAATGCCGGTTACTGTCACCGCATTCAATTCCGCTTCTGTCTTGGGGGTCGCCGTTTGGGCATGGGTCGACGCGACACTCAACAGGGTGAGGGCTACGGCGACAGCGATGGGGGTGCGGTTGAGTTTCATGTTGTCCTTTTCTTCAATAGGTCAAGGTGGGCCACTGGGTAATAAATCTCTTTTTTTCACCACTCAGAGCGCAGGGTGACGCGCACCGAATGAGGGGTTGTGGAACGTTTGATGCGTGCAAATCAATTAATACCACATCAAAATTCTCAGATGCCACTATGCTACCAATTTTGCAGTTTTGCAAGATCATTTGATTTTGTAGCGCTAGGGAAAAACCCTATTTGTGGCTTTTCCCCCTAGATTTTTTGGGTATTCACGGGGTCGCTGCGTCGCCGGGATGCGGTCTTTGCCAGGGGTGCTGCCCATTAGAAGTCACAGGTGCTGGGCAGAGGCGGTGTCCCAGGGGGCATGCTGTCGATGGCGGTCCGTCCCATGGTCCGCAGGGTCTTTACTTGGGCGTCGACTTGGGAGGGAGTAAGTAACTGGTCTTTGATATGAAAAACCCAGTCCACATCCTGTTCATAAATACGTGGATTTTGAGATACCGGTAAAAGACCACCCGGTGAGAACCAGAGGTTGAAATTTAACGACATGGGAACTACAGGGTAGTTGCGCCCGCCGTGTTCCGCCACCACCACACCGTCAAGCAGGTGGCGGGTTTTGCCGTCTTTGATTTGCAGCATCAAGGTGTGCCAACCGTCTACCGAGTGCATCTCCTGGTGTGCCTGGTTGTGCGCCTGCCAAGGATCTACGCGCACGGTTTGCCAGGTGATGCCATACAAGCGCGTGGCAGGGTCGCCCCAGCCACCGTTGGGCAGATACTCCCAGTCCACTTCGCTGAACTCGGGGTCGAAATCGTGTTTGAGCGGGCTGACTAGGTAAAACGTTTGGACCACCACGTCACCATCGGCACCTTCGACGGGCTCGTCGGAAAAACGGATGCGAGCCGCATAGGTGCCCTCGAAATACTTGCGCGCATGGCAAATCTGGGCCTGGTTTGTTCCCTGGGGCGTGCCGTCCGTGCTGGCCCGCAGGCGCAGGAATTGGTTACCCGGTGCTTTGGGGTCGCTCACTAAGTCAATGTTGCCTGGCCCCCACTGTGCGCCTGCAATGCCGGGGTGACCGACTGCGAGCCGCACGGTCCAGCCGTCCGCGCGCAAGGCCTTCAGGTTGGCCTGGCTGAAGTCGTCGAAGAACAGGCCGTCGTTGAGCTGGGCCGCGATGGGGTAGGCGATGCTGCCGCATCCGGCAACAAGGGCGATACGGAAAAAACGCATGGCGGACATGGCAAACCCCTAGATATGTTGGGAGCCGCGCGCAAGCCGCTGCTCGACGGTCTTACAGTGCTTTCAGAAAGGCGGTCAAGTCCGCCAACTCCTGCGGCGTGAACTGGATGGCAAACTTCTTGTCGTAAAAGGCAACAACGTCTGCGATGGTTGCCGCAGAGCCGTCATGGAAGTACGGCGCACGCATGCTTAAGGCCCGCAGCCCTGGTGTCTTGAAGCGGCTAATGTCTTTCCACAAACCGCTGACCATGGCACGACCAGGGTCCTGGGTCTGGACTACATCGCCGGTCTTGGTGTTTCTCAGGGAGTACAAGGGCATGTCCACGGTTCGGGCATCGGCGTCGGCCGTTCCGATGTTGAAATACCGCGGCTCGGGCATGCTGCCCACATTGGGCACGCTGTGGCATACGCCGCAAGTCAGGAACGAGAAGCCCAACTCCTCAGTTCCAGGAACTGCTTTGCTGATATTGAACTGCTTGGTGTTGAACAGGGTCTGGCCACGGGCGATGGATTGGCGTGCGGCGACAGCATTGGGGTCGGTTGTCGCGGCGTTGTTGATCCATGTGGCGAATAGCGTAAATATATTCTGCTTGAACAGGCTGGTATTGCCAGACGCTACGGCCGTGAAGATGCTGTTGGCACCAAATGTAGTGGTGGTGTTGGCCAGCGCCGCCGCGCCAACGGTACCGTCGGCACCGAACAACACGCCAGCCGCTGTGTCGACTTGTTGGGCTGCGAACAAGGTCTTCTCGAACGCGATGATGCCGTCTTGCTCACTCGTGCTCAAGTCAGCCTGGGCTTGCGCGTGGCCATTATTTGCGGTGACTGCTTGGCGGGCAAGGTCCGCATCCAACGTGGCGTAACAGGTGTTTTGTACGCAGGCGGTGCCGTTGCTGTCGGTCGCGGTCTCGCGCCCATCCCACATCACGTCGGTGACGAACTTCAGGTTCGCAGCGGGGAGGGGCCTGCGGAACAGAGACAACTCCCGCGCGGTGGCAAATTGGTAGGGGTCGTCCGCCTTGACCAACTCAAATTCAGAATTCTCAGGAATGCGCAGGCCTATGCGGAACACGCCCCGGCCCAAGAGCAGACCATAAGCGGCGCGCTTGTCCACTAAAGTGGCGACCGCCAACCGTGGCGAGTTGGCACCATCGTGGAGCTGGAACAAAGGGTCGGTGCCGGCAGTCTGCTCGAACCGGTCTTGCACGCTCTTGGCAGACAGCGCAAAGCCATTGTCTTGCCGGTGGCAACTGGCACAGGTTCTGCCGTTGCCAAACGACTTGAAAAAAGGTCCGCTGGTGTCGATGGGACCTGTGGAGCTGTAGCTGCGACCCCAGCCATTCGCGTTGGGAAAAATGCCGGCCTTTGCATCACTCGGGAATACTTGGTTGGCGTCCGCAAACACGCCATGGTCGTTGGGCAAGCCGACGGCCGACGGCGAGACCGGCGTGGCAGATGTTGCCGACCCCGCGGGCGAGTTGCTGTTACTCCCACCGCCACAAGCGCTCAGCAGGGCTACCAAGACTCCACAGACCAGCCGCCGCCGCGCCATGGCCGGTTAGCTGCTCTGGGCAGCAGGCGCCGGGAACTTGACGAAAAACATCAAGACCAAGGCCGGCACACCGCAGGCAATGGTCCACAAGAAGAAGTGCTCGTAGCCCATCTGGATCTGGATGTCGCCGCTGATGGTCTTGGAGATGATGAAGCCCAACTGCATGACACCCGAGCCCAGCGCATAGTGCGCGGTCTGGTAGCGCCCGGGCGCGACGGCCTGCATGATGAACAGGATCATGCCGACAAAGCCAAAACCATAGCCCAACATTTCGACGGCGACGGCAGTGCCAATGTGCAGCATCTCGGTTGGCAACGCGCTGGAGAGGTAATAAAACACCGCATTGGGAATCGCCATGGCCACAATCAATACCGGCATGGCTTTGCGCAGGCTGAGCCACGCCGTGAAGTAACCACCCAGAATGCTACCGATCAGAAACGCCGCTGTACCAACGGTGCCATAGATGCCGCCCACCTGCTCGGTCGTCATTCCCAGGCCCCCTTTGTCACGTGCCTCCAGCAAAAACAAGGGCCCAATGGTCTGCACCTGCCCTTCGGCAAAGCGGAACAGCACGATGAACAGAATTGCCAGCCAAATGCCGGGCTTCTGCAGAAAGTCTTTGACCACTTCCGCCAGCGTTTTGAAAACACTGTGCACGGTCAAATCGGCGTGTTCGGTGTTCAAAGCGCCGGGGAGCGCCCACGCGTTGTAGCTCGCCAGCGCCGCGAGCAAGATTGCCAGGAACACAAAGATGGCAGACCAGGCGCTGAACACCCCAAAACGGGTTTCAAGGTGACCCGCCAGCACCAGCAAACCACCCAAGGTCAAAAACTTGGATGCATTGAAGAAGGCACCCTGCCAACCCGCATAGGCTGCCTGTTGCTTGTCGCCCAGGCTAGCCATGTACAGGCCGTCGCAGGCAATGTCGTGTGTGGCTGATGCATAGGCCAGCACGAAGAACACCGCAATGCTGGCCGCAAAGTACATGGGCAGTTGTAGCGCAAGCGCCATCACCGCCAAACCTGCTGCACCGGTGAATTGCATGGCGACAACGATCAGCTTCTTGCTGCGCGCCATTTCCAAGAACGGGCTCCACAGCGGCTTGAAGGCCCAGGCCAGGCCCAGCAGGCCAGTCCAGCGCGCGATCTGGTCGTTGGCCACACCCATGTTTTTGTACATCAGGCCGGCAATCAGCATGACGACAAAAAACTGCATGCCCTGCACAAAGTACAGACTGGGCACCCAGGTGATGGGCGAGCGCGAAGGTGCGGTGTCTTGGGTCATGGGTGTCCAGTGGGTTGGGGGAAGAGGTCAGGCCTTGGTCAGCGCCACCGGCGCCACGCCGGGTGCCGTGGCCTCGCCCTGCAGCCAGGCCTTCAGCGCTACCAGGGCGCCATCGGCATAGCCCCAGGTCACCAGGGCAGGTGCGTGGATGTCCAGCACCTGGAACGGGTTCCAGATCGCCAGATGCAGGTCTACGCCTTCGGAATGGGCGGACGATTGCTGGTAGCGGCCGTGGTGGTTGGAGACCAGCACATTGCGGCGACCATCGCGTGGCAGCGTTTGCACATCCAGTTCGCGCAGCGTGGCGATGGGCAGGTATTGCACGTCGGTGAACCTTGCAAACAGGTCTTGAATCTGTTCCAGCGGTAGCCCGGCTTCAGATACTCCGTCACTGGCGACCGAGGCCTGGGCAATGACACGCAGCGGTGTGTTGCGTGCGGGTGGCGTGGGCGCGCCAATGGCAGTGAGGCCCCGGGCCCAGGCTTTGTTCATCAGGGCGACATCCAGTGCTTGCTGTACATCGCGGTAGGGCGTGGTTCGCAGTGGGAAGCGGCGGGCCAGATCATCGACGCGGTTGCTGGCGATTTGTAACGCGGTGGCGTCCAGTGCGTTGCTCTGCATGGCGGTGCCAATGGCTTGCAAGGCGGCCAGTTGTTCGTGGCGTGCGCCTTGGGCCAACACCAGGTCGGCGCCGGCCTGCAGGGCCAGTACGGCGGCGCGGGCATGGCCATAGCGGTCGTGCACGGCCTTCATCATCAGCGCGTCGGTAATAACCACGCCTTTGTAGCCAATGGCCTCGCGCAGTACTCCGGTCAACACCTTACGTGACAGCGTGGCCGGGTGCTCGGGGTCGATCTGCGGGTAGACGATGTGGGCCGTCATGACGGCCGGTGCGACAGACGCCAGTTCACGGAAGGGGATCAGCTCCAATGCTTCCAGCTCAGCCAGTGATTTGTCCACCGTGGGCAGTGCGTGGTGCGAGTCGGTATGTGTGTCGCCATGGCCGGGGAAATGTTTGACGCTGCAGGCCACGCCCTCTGACAGGGCGCCCTCCATCCACGCACCGGCCAGGCGGGCCACGGCCATGGGGTCGGCCGAGAAACTGCGCTCGGCAATGACAGGGTTGGCAGGGTTGTTGTTGACGTCCAGCACCGGCGCGAAATTCCAGTTGATGCCCAGGCTCAGCAGGCCACGCGATACCGCGGCGCCCACCTGCCTGGCTTGCTCCAAATCACCACAGGCCCCGAGCGCCATGGCGGCTGGGGCTTGGGGCAAGAAGGTAGCGCGTATCACCGAGCCGCCTTCCTGGTCGATGCCAATCAAGGCCAATGGGCCCATGACCTCGCGCAGGTCGGCGGTCAGCTTGCGGACCTCGGCCTCAGTGCCCAGGTTTTTGCGGAACAGGCACACCGCGCGGATGTGGTGGGTGCGCAGAAAGTCAGCCGTGTCGGCGTCCAGAGACTTGCCCTCAAAGTCCACCATCACCAGGTGGCCGGGCCGCAAAGAAGTGTGTTGCATGGTTGTGCGTGTTGCGTGTTGTCCTGGTGGCTCAGTGGGTCTTGGTGACCTTGGCCAAGAACCGCGGTTCATCGGGGTTGCGGCCACGCGCACGCGCCAGTTGCTCCACCATGGGGTAGAAGCTTTGGATCAAGGAAATGGGGTCCAGGTCGATCGAGTCGGTCTCAACGATGGGCAGGTTGGCGCCCGGCGTGCCGGCGGGTGCGGCCAGCAAGACCTTGGCACCGCGCAATCGCATTTCTTCGGCCAGCGCCAGCAAGCCGGCCTGGGCCGGTCCGCGCGGGGCGAATATCAGCAGCGGGTAGCCTTCTTCGATCAAGGCCATGGGGCCGTGCTTGACCTCGGCACTGGAGAAAGCCTCGGCCTGGATGCCGCAGGTCTCCTTGAACTTGAGCGCGGCTTCGAGCGCGACCGGCATGCCGGTGCCGCGGCCGATGACGAACAGGCGGTCCACGTTGTGCAGCACGTCCACTGCAACCGACCAGTCCATGGTGGCCGCGCGGGACAACACGCCCGGCAATGCGGACAGCGAAGACTGCAGCACCAAGTCATCCTGCCACGCCGCGACGACTCGGGCACCTGCTACCAGCTGGGCGATATAGCTCTTGGTGGCGGCCACACTGGCCTCGTTACCAGCGTGTAAAGGGAACACCCACTGCGCGGCCTGCGCCAGCGGTGAGTCAGCTTTGTTGACAAAAGCGGCAGTCACCGCACCGCCTTCGGTGAAGAAGCGGGTGGGTGCTACCAGGTCCGGGCTTTGGCCGGATTGCGAGAACGACAGCGACACCAAGCCCTTGCACGCAATCTGCGATTGGTACAGCGTGATCAGCGACATCGGCAAGGATGTGACCAGCCGCCCCATGCGGGCCATCACTAAATAGGCCAAAAAGTGCGCGGCGTGGTCCGAGCTGCCACGGGCCACCGTCAATACGGCGGACGGATTTTGCTGGCGCAGCAGTGCGCCAAAGTCAAAATACTCCTTGTCGTTGTGGGCCAGTTGAAACGCCACGGCTTGCGGCGCTTCGCGCGCCTCAGAGAGCATCAGTGTGGTCAATCGAATTCCCTTCAATGTAGATAGATTGCAATTGCAGGTCGCGGTCCAGTACGACGACATCGGCCCAGGCGCCCATGGCCAGGCGGCCGCGGTCGACCACGCCCAGGTAATCGGCCGCATGGGTGGAGACGCGCTTGGACGCGTCCAGAATCGACAAGCCCAGTGTGTTCACCAGGTTGCGCAGGGCCTGGTCCAGCGTCAGCGTGGAGCCGGCCAACGTACCATCGGCCAGGCGCACACCGCCCATGCACTTGAACACCTGGTGGCTGCCCAGGCGGTACTCACCGTCGGGCATGCCGGTGGCTGCCGTGGAATCAGTGACACAGTACAGGCAGGGTATAGATCGCAACGCAACCCGTATGGCACCGGGGTGCACATGGATCAGGTCAGGAATGAACTCGGCGTACTGCGCATGGGCCAGTGCCGCGCCTACCATACCGGGTTCGCGGTGGTGCAGACCGGTCATCGCGTTGAACAGGTGGGTAAAGCTGCGCGCGCCCTTGGCCAGTGCCTGCACGCCGTCGTCATATGTACCCATGCTGTGGCCAATCTGCACGCGATAGCCGGCATCGCACAGCGATTCGATCAGGTCCATATTGCCCGGCACTTCGGGCGCCATCGTGATCAGGCGGATCGGTGCCAAGGCGTTGAGTTGGCTCAGTTCTTCGGTCGCTACCGGGCGTGCAAAGTCGGGCTGGGCGCCGAGCTTGCCGTCGTTGATGTACGGGCCTTCCAGGTGCACGCCCAGCACGCGGGCGCCTCCAGGCGCGCGAGTCTGGCAAATAACAGTCATGGCCTGCATGGCAGACACCAGGTCTTCCATGGGGGCCGTCATCGTCGTGGCCAGCATGGACGTCGTGCCGTGCTGGGCATGGACCTGGCTCACGCGGGCGGCCGCGTCGCCGCCTTCCATGATGTCGCGGCCACCGGCGCCGTGCACGTGCAGGTCGATGAAGCCGGGCAACACGAGTGGATCGCCCGATGCGCGGGCGGCTTCTTCGCTGATGGCCTTGCCCTGGATGCGCGCAATGCGCCCCTCTGGCGTGAAGGCCACGGACCCGTGGATAAATCCGCTCGGGGTCAGGATATTGCCGGTGACGACAGCGCTCATCGTTCGCGCCTCATCTCGGCGACGAAGTCGTAGTAGTCGCTACGGCAGTAGGAGTGGGTCAGTTCTACCGCCTGGCCCGATTCCAGGTAACCAATGCGGGTGATGAACAGCACGGCCTGACGGTCGGGTATGCCCAACTGCTCTGCCAAGCGCGGCTGGGCGTTCAGCGCGCGGATGTGCTGCAGCGCGCGCACCGGTGTTTGCTGCACGCTGTCCAGGTATTCGTACAGCGAATTGCCCACCAGCATGGGGTCGGCAATGATGCTCTGTGGCAGAACGCTGACCTCATAAGCCATGATGACGTTGTCGGCCAGCCGCAGCCGCTCCAGCCGCACGACCTTGGCACCTGTGGACAGGCCCAGCGACAACTGTTCGTCGGTCATGGCCACGTCGATCTTGCGCTCGAGCCAGCGCGACGACGGCGTATAGCCGCGGCGCAGCAGTTCTTCGGAAAAGCTGGTCAGTTGCGACAGCGGCTGCTCCAGCATCGGCGCGATGTAGTTGCCCGAACCGCGGCGCCGCACGATCATGCCCTGCGACACCAGTTGGTCAATGGCCGAGCGGGCGGTAACGCGGGACACATTCAACGTGTCGGCCAGCAGGCGCTCGGATGGCAAGGCTTCTTCGGGCTTGTAGCGGCCTTCGCGTATCAACTGCGCCAGCTTGCGGGCCAACTGCATGTAGATGGGCGAGCTGTCGCGCGGATCCGGCTCGAAGGTGATTTGAACTTCGCCTGATGTCATGGTGACGGTTCCAATGATTGGTGGACAAGCGTCAGGGCGCCGTGTACGGCGTCCTGCGGTGAGGCGACACAGCGTGCGCGGGTAGCGCTCGCCAGACGCGGCATGAGTTGACGCCCGACGCTGCCGTAGATGGCCAGCGGCAGCGCGGCATGGGGGTCTAGCGCGTGGGCCATGCGTTCGATGGCCACGGTGGCGTCAACCAGCAGGGCTTCAGCAGCGGGGTCGCTGGCGGCGCAGTCAAACACGGTCAGCGTCAGCTGGGCGTATTCGTTTTGCCCGGCGTTGGCGCACCAGTCTTGCAGCGCGTCGCGGTGGCTGCCACAGCGCTGGTGGATGCTGGCAGCCAACGCGCCGCCGGACACGCGCCAGTCCATGGCCTCCTGCGCATGGGCCATGGCGCGCAAGCCCAGCCAGGCGCCACTGCCTTCGTCGCCGACCGGGAAGCCCCAACCGCTCACTTGGCGGCGTGAGCCATCGGCATACAAGGCCTCACCGACACTGCCAGTGCCTGCCGCGACCATGCAGCCGGGGCGACCGCCATGCGCGGCCAGCAAAGCGGTGTAGGCGTCGTTTTCGATGGCGATATGCGCAAAACCGGGGCTGGTGGCGACAAATTCATCCGCCCAGGGCTGGTGGTGCACGCCCGACAGGCCGGCACCCATGGCGCAGACAGACCAATCCGGCACGGGCCGCCTTGCAACATAGAAAGTCTGGCGCACGGCAGCCAGAATGTTGTGCCAGGCCGCACCCACCCCTTGGCCCAGCGCAGACGGCGCACCGCTGGCTTCGGCCAAGACGGCCCCACTGCGGGTCGCCAACAGAACGCGGGTACCGGTGCCCCCACCATCTACACCCAACAAATACTCAATCATGGCTTTTTGGACTTGCTTTAACGCACCGACAGGGTGCAGATTGAACGTTGCAATATCTTAACATACCAATTTAATACCAGTAGCGGGATTTTTTCAAGTCATTTTGGAAATATTTCTCTTGCCGTGCCTTCACGGGTAAAACATCGTACCGCCAGCGGGCAGAGCTGGTTCAGACATCCAAGTGCGGGGCATCCCTTCTGGGTGCGAGGTTGGTATGGTCTTGGTCTGACACGGGTGGTCGTGTTCGTGTTAATTCCGGCTGCTTCCGTACCGCCCACGTACCGCAACGCCAACGGTGCCGATACTACCCTGCGGCTGCGGCAATGCTTAGCCTGCCGGTGTCTGAGATCTGAAGCGGAACGGGCACCAAGCCCTCGCCGTCGCACTCTCCCGCGTCGCAGCCCCCATCCGCCCAACGGTAGCGGGCGTAATGCACGTTGCACGTGATGCTGGTGAGGGGCGTGAAGATCAACTGTGACTGTTTGGCAGCCAGCGGCAAGCCAAAGTGGGCACAGCGGTTGACGAAGGCAGTGACCTGCAGGCCGTTGCGCAGCAGCAGCAGCTTGAACGCCTGGCCCGTCCCGCCACCGGTGTCCAGCTCCCACAGCGTGGCCTGGCCATCCGGCAGCGCGTCCCGCTGGCACAGGGCGGTGCCGGGTGCGGGGGCATTGGGCAGTTCAGACCAGTGCAAGGGAGGGGTGTCGGTAGCCATTGGGTGAATGTGGGGTTTAAAAGCACTCTGACTGGGATGTGTCTCAATGAAAATTGCCTCTAGCCCTCGTGTGATGTGCGTGAACAGCTATCATAATAATAGTAACCGTGCCGCCACATCACGCCGTCGACGCAGCCCCCGCATAGGCCAACCCCGCAGCTACGCCGCCAAAGCGGTTGCCTTCCACCAGCGTTGCGTCCGGCATGGCGTCGCGCAGCGCAGTCATCAGCGGGCGCAGCGCGGACGAACCGCCGGTCAGGTAGACGGCGTCCACGCTGCTTAAGCCCGAGCCTTGGACGCACAATTTGGCACATTCAACAACTTGGGCCAGGGCCTGCTGCAGCGTCTCGGCCATGGCGGGAGCGCTGATGGTGGCGCCCAGGTGTTCGGACGGACCGTGGCCCAGAAAATCCAGGTCAACGAGCGACTCTTGGCCTGAGATGGAGCAGGCAATCTTGGCCGCTTCCACCCCTGCCAGCATGCGGTGGCCGTGCTGGCCTTCGAGCGCGTCCATCAGGCGGGCGTGCAGGGTCTGGTCGGAGTAATCGGTCCACAGCTCTTTGGCAAAGTGCATGGCCTTGCGACTGTAGGCCTGGTGAATCAAATGCCAGGTGGTCAGGTCAAAAAAAACGCTGTTGGGCACAGGCCGCCCGCCAGTACCGATGTGTTTGTAGCCCAGGAGCGGCATAACGGTAGACAGGTCCAGCAAACGGTCAAAGTCGGTACCGCCAATATGCACGCCGGTGGTGGCCAGAATGTCAGCCGTACGGTCTCCGATCTGGCTGCGTGTGGGGTTGAGGCGGATGACGGTGAAGTCAGACGTGCCGCCGCCAATGTCCACCACTAAGGCCGTGGTTTCGCGGTCCACACGCTGTTCGTAGTCGAGTGCGGCGGCAATCGGTTCCAGTTGGAAGGCGATGTCGGTAAAGCCGGCCTCGCGCGCGGCGCGTCCCAGCGTCTCTTGCGCCAGAGCATCGCGCTCGGCGTTGTCGTCGACGAAATGCACCGGGCGGCCCAGCATGGCGCGTGTCAGCGGCTGGCCCACTTGGGTTTCGCAGCGGCGTTTGAGTTCTTTGAAGAACAGCACGACGATGTCGAAGAACTGAATGCTTTGACCATTGACCGACGTGTACTCCTCCATCAAACGACTGCCCAGCAAGCTCTTGAGCGACCGCAGCAGCCGACCTTCGGTACCGTTCAAATACGCTTGCATGGCCTCTGAGCCATAGAGCACGGTGTGGGTTTCGCTGGCAAAGAACAGCGCAGTGGGCATTTCGGCGCGTGCGCCATCCAGAGCCATCGTGTGTATCTGGCCATCAGCGCCAATCAGCGCGGCCGCGGAATTGGAGGTGCCGAAGTCAATGCCCAGCGTCAGGGGGCGGGTGCTCTCGCTCATGGGGTCGGCAGCACCTGCTTCAAAAAGGCAGAAATATCGGCAATCTCTTGCGGGTGCACTGCATGCTGCATCGGGTAGGTATGCCACTGTACCGGGTGGCCCAGCGCGACGAGTGCTTTGCGAGAGTCTTCGCCGCGGGCCAGCACTACGACTGGGTCTTGCGTGCCATGGGCCATGAAAACGGGGGTGTGCGCGTTGGCCTGCTGGCGTTCGCTGGCAAAGCGGTCAGCCAGCGGCAGGTAGCCCGACAAGGCCATGATGCCGGCCAGCCGCTGGGGAAAGCGAAGGCCCGTGTGCAGTGCCATTGCGCAGCCCTGGCTGAAGCCGGCCAGCACGATCCGTTCAACCGGTATGCCGCGCGCCACTTCGTTGGCAATGAGGGCAGCGATGGCTTGCTCGGATTTTTGGATGCCCGGCGCGTCTTGGCGGTCGACCAGGTTGAGGCCCATGATGTCGTACCAGGCCGGCATCACATAGCCGCCGTTCAGGGTGACCGGGATGCTGGGCGCGTGGGGGAATACAAAACGGATGGGCGGGCAGCCATCCAAATTGAGCTCGGGCACCAGGCCGGCAAAATCATTGCCATCGGCACCCAGGCCGTGCAGCCATATGACGGCTGCTGTTGGGTTCGGGGCTGATTCGATTTCTACACGTGGCAAGAGGGGAAGTAGGTGTGCGGTCATGGCGGAGGGCTCGGTGGCAATTGCGGAACCCTCCATTGTCCATGAAGGCGATGCAGTGTCCGTCAAGGCCGAGTAAGGAGGGATTATTAGGGCTTGGGCAACCAACCCAACCCGTGTGCGTGCAGGCTCTGCACATAGAGCCGATCCCGGGTCTCGGTGATGGCCGTGGTCTCGGGGTAAGCGCCGCTGGGGTCTTGCAGGTCCGCCACCACCTTGCCATCCTCAGTGAAGGCAAAGACATGGCCGTAAGACTTGGGGACGGGCCACAGCGCCCGCGGCAGGCGCAGCGTCAGTCGCCGCAGCCAGGGCTTGTCGGCCATGTTGTCGGCGGTGGGGTTGCGCGGTTTGGCCAGGCCAACCCAGATCGTGCCGTCCAGCCCGCGCATCAGGTTGTCGGGGTAACCAGGAAGGTTGTCCAGCAGCACGCTGGCCTGTGTACTGGGCTGAGCCACATTCAGCTTGCTGGCCGTCACGGCTATTTTCCAGATGCGGAACTTGCCCGTCTCATTGACAAAGAGTGATTGCTCGTCCGCACTCAGCGCAACACCGTTCGCAAAGCTCAGACCCAGGGCCACGATGCGGGTGAATTTGGTGGCCGGGTCGTATTCCAAAATGCGTCCGGTGGACGCGCCTTCAATGATGTCCAAGACGCTGGCCTCGAACGTTCCGCCCCAGTCTTTGGGGCCGAAACGGGTGGATGCGTCACTGAAATACAGCTTGCCACTTTTGGCCACCACCACCGCATCGGCATAGCGGATAGTCTCGCCGTTGACGGAGTTGGTCAGCAACGTGACCTTGCGGTCTGGCGCTATGGACAACAGGCCCTTGTTGGCATCAGCGGCGATAAGATTGCCTTGGGCGTCGAAGTCAAAGCCCAGCACGCGCCCGCCGGTATTGGTAAACACTTCTTGTGCCGAACCATCGGCGTTCATGCGCAGAATATTGCCACTGGCCACCGTGGTGTAGAGCTTGCCGTCCGGTCCAAAGGCGATGTGCTCCGGCCCGACCTCGCCGTGCAGATCGATGATGTTGAGGTTGGCGAGTTTGGTATTGGCTGCGTGGGGGCCTACATAGCCGGGTGCAGCCTGCAGACTGAAGACGACCGGCGCAATAGGCACCGGCCACAGCAAAAGATACGCAACCACCGCCACCAGCAGAACGGCCAGCACCAAGAGGATTTTTTTCACCGCGGGTCTCCTTTTTTTTATGCACCAAGGATAGTCGCATAACCAGGGTTGGCACCGCGGAGTTAACTCCTTACCCCAGTAGCGCCTGTGCAAACTCGCGTGCGTTAAAGGTCTCAAGGTCCTCCACCTTCTCGCCCACGCCGATGAAGTAAAGGGGGATGGGGCGCTCGCGCGCAATGGCGGCAATCACGCCGCCTTTTGCCGTGCCGTCGAGCTTGGTGATGATCAGGCCGGTCAATTTCAAGGCATCGTCAAAGGCGCGTACCTGAGTCAATGCGTTTTGCCCTGTGTTGCCATCGATCACCAACAGCACCTCATGCGGGGCGGTGGCATCGGCCTTCTGAATCACGCGCTTGATTTTCTTCAACTCTTCCATCAAATGCAGTTGTGTCGGCAAGCGCCCGGCGGTGTCGATCAGCACCACGTCCTTGCCCCGGGCCCTACCAGCACTGACGGCGTCAAAGCTCACCGCTGCGGGGTCGCCGCCCTCCTGGCTGATGATCTCCACCAGGTTGCGGTCGGCCCACACGTTCAACTGCTCGCGTGCCGCTGCGCGGAAAGTGTCTGCCGCTGCCAACAACACGCTGGCGCCATGCTCGGCCAAATGACGGGTCAACTTACCGATTGAAGTCGTCTTGCCAGCACCGTTGACACCCGCGACCATGATGACGGTAGGCTTGTGCTCACCAATGACCAACGGTTTTTGCAGCGGCTGCAGCAAATCGGTCAAGGTGGCGATCAAAATGTTTTTCAGCGCGATGGGGTGGGTCACACCACTGTCATGGACCTTGCGGCGCAGCTCGGCAATCAGGAATTGCGTGGCGGGCACACCGGCATCCGCCATCAAGAGAGCGTCTTCGAGCCTTTCGTATAAGGCCTCGTCGATCAGCGAGCCGCCGAACACCGTAGAGATGCCGCTGGCTGTCTTGCCCAGGCTGGCCTTGAGCTTGTCGATCCACTTTTGCCGCTCGGGCGGTGCCGCGCCGGGCTCGGGGATGTCGATGGGGATGACCAGCGCACTGCCAATCATCGAGCCGCCGGATGGCGGTGCGGCAAAGCTGGGCCGAACGGCAGGTTCAGACAATTGGGGCGCCGAAGGCTGCGCTATCGGTTCCACAACGGGGGTTGGGGCCGGGGAATTTGGGGGTTTCTTTTTGAAAAAACTGAACATGTGCTGGGTTCTTAGAATGAAGCATTCTATGAAACACCTCCGTCCACACGCGCCAAAGCCACCTTATTCCCGTGCCGACACCGTTCGCAAGCGGTTCACTTACCCATTTTGGACCCTGGCGTGGGCAATGGGCCTGTGCGCGATGGGCCCCGGCTGGGCTACCGCGCCAGCGGCTACACCGGTCGTTGCACCGGGCGCCGAGGCGGCTGTAACGGACGCGCAGCAGTTCACGCTGCGCAACGGTATGACTCTCATCGTCAAGCCCGACCACCGCGCCCCCACTGCAGTCAACATGGTGTGGGTGCGGGTGGGCTCCATGGACGAGGTGGATGGCACCACCGGCGTGGCCCATGTGTTGGAGCACATGCTGTTCAAAGGGACGCCCACTGTGCCCGAGGGCGAGTTTTCGCGCAGGGTTGCGGCGCTGGGTGGCGCCGAGAACGCCTTCACCAGCAAGGACTACACCGGCTTCTACCAGCAGATCCCCGCCAACCGGCTGCACGAGATGATGGTGCTGGAGGCCGACCGCTTTGCCAACACACAGTGGAGTGATGCGGTATTCGGCAAGGAGCTGGAGGTGGTCAAGGAAGAGCGTCGCATGCGCACCGAAGACGAGCCCCATGCCCTACTGGAAGAAGCCCTGGAGGCCACCATCTTCATGGCCCACCCCTACCGCCGCCCGGTCGTCGGGTGGATGAGCGATCTGGATGCCATGACGGCGGACGACGCACGTGCCTTCTACCACCGCTGGTACACACCGGCCAACACCTTGGTGGTTGTGGCTGGTGACGTGGATGTGGTCCAGGTTCGCGACTGGGCCGAGCAGACCTATGGCGGCATCCCGCAGCGCCCTGTGCCCGCGCGCAAGCCGCGCGACGAGCCCGCCCAAGTCGGTATTCGTCGCCTGGATTTCAAGGCGCCGGCCGAGCAGGGCTACGTTGCGCTGGCATTCAAAGTGCCGGCGTTGGGCCCTTCGGGGTTGGCGGGCGAAGCTGATCAAGCCAGTGCGAAGCGCCCCGGGGCCAATGCCGACGAAGATGCCCTTGCGCTGACCGTGCTGGCTGCGCTGCTGTCGGGTTACGACGGTGCCCGCCTGGAGCGCGCCTTGACGCAGGCCCCCGGCCATGTCGCCGATAGCGCGGGTGCCAACTACGGGTTGGCAGGGCGCGGTCCGCAGTTGTTCACGTTGTTTGGTGTGCCATCCCCTGGCAAGACCAGCGCGCAGGTCGAGCGTGCCCTGCGCGCCGAACTGGCGCGACTGGTACGCGCAGGTGTCAGCGCCGCCGAGTTGCGTAGGGTTAAGGTGCAGTGGATGGCCGGCGAGGTCTACAAGCGCGACAGCGTTTTCAACCAGGCCCAATCCCTGGGACAGAACTGGATCCAGGGCTTTGGCTTGGACAGCGAAGAGCGCCTGATCGCCCGCTTGCGCACCGTCACTGCCGCCCAAGTGCAGGCGGTGGCTGCGCGTTACTTTGGCGACGACGCGCTGACTGTGGCTACGCTACTGCCCCAGCCGATCGACAAAAATCGTGCACCACGCCAACCCGTAGTCGGTGCGCGGCACTAAAGAGTCTATATGTTTGCTATAAATATCAGAGCGGCTTACGTAATATTGACGTGGGCTGCAGGCCTGTTTTTATCAAACGCTGCCGGCGCAGGCATACCCATTGTCCGCTGGACGCAGCCATCGGGCGCACAAGTATCACTGGTTCAAAGCCCAGCCATTCCCATGGTGGATATACGCATGGAGTTTGACGCCGGTAGTCGCCGTGACCCCGTCGGCAAGGCTGGGTTGGCCACGCTGATGGCGGGGTCCCTGGCCGATGGCGTGCGGGCCAGCGGACGGGAAAAGGCGCTGGATGAAAACGGTTTGGGCGAAGCCTGGGCAGACTTGGGTGCTGCCTTTTCGGCCGGGGCTGCTGCGGATCGGCTCAGCATATCCCTGCGATCCTTGACCGATCCTGAGCTACTGGCCAAAGCCGTTGCACTGGCGGCCCGTCAACTGGCCGAGCCCGCATTCCCGGTGGCCATTTGGCAGCGGGACCGCCTGAAGTGGATGGCCGCCCTGCGCGAGGCCGATACCAGACCCGCCACACGGGCGGCGCGCGTATTTGCTAGCGCCGTATATGGCGACCATCCGTATGGGGCGGAAATGACCGAGGCATCCCTCAAGCGCATCACCGTGCAAGACATGGCGGCGCTTCATGCCCGCATGGTGCGGCCCTGCTATGCGAAAGTCAGCGTGGTGGGCGCGCTGAACCAGGCACAGACCGATGCCCTGGTGAACCAACTGATGGCGCGCCTGCCCAAGGATGGTTGCCCGGCGCTGCCAACGGTGGCCGAAGTGCAACCGCTGCGGGCCGCGCAAGAGAAGATTGTTGCGTTTAAATCTGCACAGGCCCATGTGTTAATCGGTCAGCCTGGCTATCTTCGCAACGACCCCGACCATTTTGCACTGCTGGTGGGCAACTACATCCTGGGCGGTGGAGGCTTCACGTCGCGCCTGACCCAGGCGGTGCGTGAGCAGCGCGGCCTGAGTTACAGCGTGGACAGCCAGTTTGCACCGGGCCTGCATGCAGGCGCCTTCGTCATTAGCCTGCAGACCCGACCGGACCAGGCTACAGAGGCACTGAAAGTAGCGCGGGAAGTACTGAGCAATTTTGTACAAGCGGGGCCAACGGAGGCAGAGCTCCAAGCCGCCAAGGACCACCTGATCGGTGGGTTCCCGTTACTGCTGGACGGCAACCAGAAGCTGTTGGAGAACGTGGCCGGCCTCGCCTGGAATGGCCTGCCACTGGATTACCTGGACACTTGGACCCAGCAGGTGCAGCGCCTCAGCACTGCCGACATACGTGCCGCCTTCGCTCGCAAACTTCAGCCCGACCGCATGGTGACTGCGGTGCTGGGCGGGCAGCAATGATTTGCAGTTGATTAGGGTAACTCCGCCCATTTGGGTTGGTATAAGCAGCCGTGCAAGTTGCACAATGTAACAACTTGCCCCAAGGTCCCGCTTCGATGCAATTTGTTCTGATCATCAACGCCGCTGTCAGCCTCATCATGGGCTGCGCACTGGTTTTGGTGTGGCGACGCGACCGCACGCAGAGCTTTACCCGTTACATAGGCTGGGCCAACCTGGTCCAGCTGCTGGTTCCGCTGACCTATTGGCTCAAGGTCCATGGCGGCCCTGCTGGCGAATCCATGGGCAATTTTGCCTTGGCGGTGGTGGGCGGTGGGTACTCTACCTTGTTACTGGTCGGCACCGCGCACCTGGCCGACCGCAAGCTACCGCCCAAGTCGTTGGGGTTGAGCCTGTTGGTGCTCTGCGGAGTCAATGCTGCAGCCGTTTTCTGGGGTGGCCCCCGTGTCGGCCAGGCCAGTGTGGGGATCATCAATACGGGGTTGGGCCTGGTCTGCAGTTACTGGTTGTGGAATGCCGGTACCAACCGCTTTAGCTCCGAAAAGCTGGTCGGGCCACTGTTGGTAGCGCTGGGACTCATCCAGTTCATTTACGTAGCCTATCAGGACGCGGGTGCCGAACTGCTGGCCACGCTGGGCGCATTGCTCCGTCTCACGCTGGGTTTGGTGCTGCTCTATGCCGCGCTCGACCGCGGCGCTATGGCAACCCGCAAACTGCAAAGCCGCTTCGAGCGCCTTGCGGAGCGCTCGCGCCAGGGCATCATGATCAGCTTGGGTGATGCCAGTATCGTTTATGCCAATCCGGCGTGCCTGGCGATCTATGGGGTGCGTAGCCTGGCCGACTTGCGCGTTGCCACCGTTGCCAGAACCATACCCAAGGCAGAGCGCGCCAAGGTGGGCGAGATTTTGCGTCGCATCCAGGGCGGGCTGCAAGAAGAGGCCGGCTACGAGGCCTTGCGCTTCCGCGCCGACGGTGCACCCATGTGGCTGGGCTTGCATTATTTTTGCACCGAGTGGGATGGGGCACCCGCAGTTCAGGTCCTTATTTCAGACGACACCGCGCGGCATATGGCGACCCAGGCCCTGGTCCACCAGGCACTGCACGACGAACTCACGGGCTTGCCCAACCGCACGGCCTTGATTGAGAGCCTTCGCACTCGCTGCAAGCCGCATGAGCCGTTAGAACGGTTTGTGCTGGTGCTGATGAATATTGACCGGTTCAAGCTGTTCAACGAGGCGCACGGGCACTCTATGGGCGACGATGTGCTGCGTGCCTTCGGGCACGCGTTGCGTGCCACCATGGATGCCGATTGCGAAGTCATGCGCCTGGCTGGGGATGAGTTTGCGCTGGTATCGGCATCGAGCGGCAACGGCGACACGGCTGTGGACATGGTCACTCGCGTGCGGCAGTTTCTGGTCAAGCCCCTGTCGGTATCGGGCCAGGAGTTCTTTTTGGACGCGTCGCTGGGCATCGCGCTATACCCCAATAGCGCACGGGATGCCGATTCCTTGCTGCGTGCCGCCAATGCCGCGATGCACGTGGCCAAGCGCACGCCCGGTACGTCGCATATGCTGGCCGAAAAGGCCTTTGAACGCGGTTCCAGCAATGCTCTGGAGCAAGAGCAAGCTTTGCGCGCCGGCCTAGAACGGGCCGAGTTTCATCTGGTGTACCAACCCAAGGTCGATGCACGCACCGGTCGCCTGACCAGCCTGGAAGCCTTGGCGCGCTGGAACCGGCCCACGGTGGGCCTTGTGAACCCCATCGAGTTCATTGCAGCGGCCGAGCGTACGGGCCTGATTGGCGCTCTGGGCACGGCGTTGTTGAAGCAGGCCTGCCAGCAGATGGCGCAATGGCAGACCCAGTTCAACCATTGCGTCCCGGTAGCGGTCAATGTGTCGCCATTGCAGATGCTGGACCCGCGCTTCCCGCAGTTGGTGGCCAGCACCTTGCAGGCCAGCGGTGTCGATGCGCGATGGCTGACGCTGGAGATCACCGAAAGCGCAGCGGTCCAAAACCTGGAGCAAACAACGGCGCAGGTAGAGCAATTGCGGGCCATGGGCGTACATGTGGCCATGGATGATTTTGGCACCGGCTTCTCTTCACTGAATATGTTGCGCAGCCTGCGTTTGCACACTGTCAAGATCGACCGTGGCTTGATAGACCCCTTGCCATCGCCCGATGCGGTGGCCGTGGTGCGCGCCATCTGCCAATTAGCCGAGGCGCTGCATCTGCATGTGGTAGCCGAGGGCGTGGAGACCTTGGCCCAGGCGGCAACGGCGCGGGATGCGGGCTGTGGCGAGTTGCAAGGCTATTTGTATTCAAAACCCCTGCCGAGCCAAGATGTGGGGCCATGGTTGACGCGGCTTGCAACCGAATCAGAGGCCGACACGGTGGTAGTACCCCTGCACTCCGTTAAGCTTGGGACATGAAGAAACCCAGCAAGTCCCCCTCCAAAAACGCCACTGGTGCCGCCAAGGCGCCGCGCAAACCTGCCCGCACGCCCGTGCACAAGCGCCCATCGGGCGAGATCCGCCTCATCGGCGGGCATTGGAAACGTATAAAACTCAAGGTTGCCGACCGACCCGGCTTACGCCCAACGCCCGACCGCGTGCGCGAAACCCTGTTCAACTGGCTGGGCCAGGACATGCATGGCCTGCGCTGTGTAGACGCCTTTGCCGGCACCGGCGCGCTGGGCTTTGAAGCCGCCTCGCGCGGTGCTGCCGAGGTGTTGTTGGTTGAGCATGATGGTGCCCTGGTGGTGCAGTTGCAGAAGGTACAGACCCAGTTGTTGGCTCTGGAGTTGCCAGAGGCTGCAGCGCCGCAAAAGCTGCAGATCGTGCGTGGTGAGGGCGTGGCCACACTGCGCCAACTGGCACCTGCCAGCTACCACGTAATTTTTTTGGACCCGCCGTTTGATGGCGCGCTATACGAGCCTGCATTGGCCGCTGCGGCGCGCGCCTTGGCTGTGAATGGGTCCATCTACCTGGAGGGCCCCAAGGTATGGACCGATGCGATGCTAGAGCCCCACGGCTTGGTGGTGTACCGGCACCTGAAGGCCGGTGCCGTGCATGCCCATGTGTTGCGGGCCGCCGCCCCTTCGGCTGAGGCTATTGTTGCACCATTGCCGCTCTAGCCGGCCCCCAACGCTCCGGAGCCTCTGATGCCAAACCCCGTGATCGCCGTATACCCCGGTACCTTCGACCCCATTACCCTAGGCCACCAAGACCTCATCCGCCGGGCATCCGGTCTGTTTGGTACTGTGATCGTGGCGGTATCCTCGGCCCTCCACAAGAAGACGATGTTCAGCCTGGACGAGCGTCTGGACACGGTACGAGAGGTACTGAAGGCCTATCCGAATGTACGGGTGGAATCGTTTACCGGCCTGGTACGCGACTTTGCACTGGACCATGGAGCCAAGGCTATGCTGCGGGGCGTCCGTTCGGTGACGGATTTTGACTTTGAGAACCAGCTGGCGGGCATGAATCGCGCCTTAGCCCCTGATGTGGAGACGGTGTTTCTGACGCCCGATGCACGTTACCAGCACATATCCAGTACGCTGGTGCGAGAGATTGCGACTCTCAAGGGCGATGTTGCCCAGTTTATCGCCCCGACCGTGCATGCGCGGCTCATGCATAAATTAGGAATCCTATGAAAATCTTGCTGCCCGTGGATGGTTCGGAGTTGTCGCTGGAGGCGGTGCGTTTTGCCATCCGCATGGTGCTGGCAGGACTGCGGGCAGACGCGGTGCTGGCCAACGTGCAAGAACCCGCGACCCTGTATGAGTTGCTCGTCGCCCATGATCCAGAGGTCATCAACCGCGTCGCCGAAGAGGCCGGTCAGCATACGCTGGAATCGGCGAAAGAGCTGCTGAATGCAGCGGGTGTGGAGTACGAATGCGAGGTGGCCAAGGGCGACCCTGCCCACACCATTGTTGATATTGCCGAACGTTTTGCCTGTGACCTGATCGTCATGGGTGCCCGTGGCAACAGCGCTCTGCGTAGCGCCATGATGGGATCGGTGTCCAACGAAGTGCTGCACGCCAGCCCGGTGCCTGTGGTCATTGTCAAACCGGATGAGGTCTGAACCCACGCCATGGCCTTGATCATTACCGACGAGTGCATCAATTGCGACGTCTGCGAACCAGAATGCCCCAACGATGCCATTTACATGGGCATCGCTATTTACGAGATTGACCCGAACAAGTGCACCGAGTGCGTAGGCCATTTTGACGAGCCGCAGTGCGTACAGGTGTGCCCGGTGTCCTGCATTCCGGTGAACCCGCAACATGTGGAAGACAAGGAAACCCTTTGGCAAAAATACCGGCGCCTGCAACAGGTTGCAACGGTTGCGACTAAGGTTTAGATTTCGCCGCGCTGAGCGCCCCAAGGTGAATTGCGGCCCTTGGAGGGTAGGGGAACACAGGAAGCGGGCTAGTGTGACGGCTGATGCGACGCGTAAGTTGCTCGACCGCCCTCGTGCTTGACTGACCAAGCTGCGACGCTCTGTTTGGGCATCGGCTTGCCATAGTGGTAGCCCTGCGCATGGCTACAACCCAACGCGCTCAATTGCGCGCCGACCTCCGCGTCTTCAATGCCTTCGGCGATGGTGCTCAGACCAATCGAACGCGCAAGTTCCAAGGCCGCTTTAATGATATGCACACTGCGTTCTGACCGGTTCACCTGTTGCACAAATGTCTTGTCAATCTTCAGGCAGGTGAAGGGAAGGGCCTGCAAATAGTCCAGGCCCGCGTAGCCCGTTCCAAAGTCGTCCAGCGCAATGCCAATGCCAAGCGCACGCAACCGGTGCAGCGAGGCCGCCACGTCGGCCATGTTCTGGATGATGATGGTTTCCGTCAGCTCGATCCGCAGCTCCAGCGGGTCCATGCCGTGCTTGGCCAGGCAGGCCTGCACGGCCGCCACAATGTCACCCCCCGCAAGTTCGGGTGCCGATAGGTTGATGCTCATGAAGGGCTTATGACGGTCATTGGCCACACAGAAGGGGCGAAGCTCCGCCCAGTCAGCAACGGCACGCTGGAGCACCCATTGGCCAATACGGTGGATAAGCCCGGTTTTTTCGGCCAGAGGAATGAATTCGGCCGGGCTAATCAACCCCAGACTGGGGTGGTGCCAGCGGATCAGCGCTTCAAATCCGACCACGGTCAATTGGTCAAAGGCGATCAGGGGCTGATAGAACAATTCGAGTTGCTGGCGGTCAATGGCGTCGGACAGATCCTGTGCCAGCGTGAGCGTACGTACCGCCGCCTTGTGCATATCCAGCGCAGTATCGGGCGACATTGGGTCGTGGGCGGTGGCGGCTGTGGTTGCCAAACATTGTTGCAGCCCGGCCGCATCGTGGGTGCTACGAAATCGGGCAAGGAGCAAGTGCATCAGATACTGAATGACGGAGTCCGAGCGTAGCAAAAGCTCTTCCACGTGGCCGCGATCGATACGGATCAGTCGTGTGGGCACCAGCGCGCGCACGGACGCGGTGCGTGGTTGGCGGTCCAGCAGGGCGACTTCACCAAACATGGCGCCTTCGGTGAGGATGGCGATGCGTCTTTGGTCCGGGCCGAGACCGCTCAAAACCTCGACACAGCCTTCTTCAATCACATAAGCGGAGTCTCCGGGGTCGCCCCATCGGAACACCAGCTCTTGGCTGTCGAATACTTCCCTGTCGAATGCGTCTGTCATGGATGGGCCCAAGTCATGCGGATTGCCAAGAGTCACTATAAACCAAGCATCCAGCCTTATGGTGACCAGATGCGAATCTCGCCCGGTCCCGAGCGATTTTTATCGCGCCATGGGTCGTTATTTGCCGGTTTTATTGGGCCCCTTGGGTTTGTCGGTTGGCACGTTGGCGACGAAGACTTCCGGTTCTTTCTTTGTTTTGGTAGTTTTCTTTTTGCCTTTGCCTGCTGAGGCGGCGGCGCTCTTGGCACCTGGGGCACTGGCGACGGTGGCATGTGGCTTGGTTGCAACTTTGCGGGCTTGCGCAGATGCCAGCTTGGCATTTTCAGCACGTCGCTGGGCTTCTTCCTTCTGGTGCGCATTTTCCAATTCCTTGACCTGCGCGGTTTCGTGCCGAGTCTTCGCGTCTGCCTCAGCCTTTTGCGCTGGGGTGCGGCTGTCCTGTACCTCCACGACCACGGCCTCGGGACAAGGTTTTTGGCTGTAGGTGCTTCCGCATCGATAGACTTCTTGGGCGCTAGCCCTCGTAGATAGTGCGTAAGCAGCTATAAAAACAGTAGCAATGGTTATGAGTCTGTTCATGGCGCAGGCGTTGAGGATAGGGGTGAGGCGGGGGCTGGGGCTGACGCAAGTGGGGGTGCCGTATGGGCGCGTGGCGGTTTACTGGTGTGCACCAGCAGCGTGGCCTTTTCCATGTCGCCAGCCAGAAAGGCTGGCAGGGCTTTGAGCGATCGGTCAATGCATTGGTCGATTGCAATACGGTGGTCCAGCGATGGCTTCTTCAGCACCCAGTTGACAACCTCGGCTCTGTCACCTGGATGGCCCACCCCCAGGCGCAGGCGCCAGTAGTCGCCGGTCCCCAACTGGGCGTGGATGTCGCGCAGGCCGTTGTGGCCGGCGTGGCTTCCGCCAAATTTGAGTTTGACTTGCCCAGGAGAGATGTCGAGTTCGTCCTGGACGACGAGAATTTCGCTCGGCGCGATTTTAAAAAACCGCGCCAAAGCACCAACCGAGCGACCCGAAAGATTCATAAAGGTTTGCGGCTGCAGTAGCCACACGGTCTGGCCGTGCAGCGTGGTGCGGGCCAGCATGCCCTGGTACCCCTTGTCCATGCTCAAAGATACCTTGAGTTCGCGGGCCAAGGCATCAATCCACCAAAAGCCAGCGTTGTGGCGGGTGACTTCGTATTCAGGGCCGGGGTTACCCAGGCCGACAAACAGTTTGATCATGGAAGACGCAGAAGCTGAAAATGGGGGATGCCGTCAATGGTAGGGCAAATTGGAGTACGCGCCAAACGACAACGGCCCGCATGAGCGGGCCGTCGACAGCTTGCGCTGTGGGGTGTGGATCAGTACCTGATCGACTGATTACTTCTTGGCAGCAGGTGCTTTAGCGGCAGGCGCTTTGGCAGCGGGAGCCTTGGCAGCAGGAGCGGCCTTGCCACCCTTGCCAGCCGGAGCTTCAGCGGCTACTTCTGCAGCCACTTCGACGAGAGGCGCCACCACGGACACCAGCACGGGGTTTTCACGACCCTTGACCACAGCCTTGACGCGTGTAGGCAATTTGACATCGCTCAGGTGGAAGGATGTGCCCTTTTTCAGGTCGCTCAGGTCTACTTCGATGAACTCGGGCAGATCGGCTGGCAGGCACGTGATGTTGATTTCGTTCAACACGTGGTTAATCAGGCAATGGTCCACCTTGAAGGCAGCGGATTCTTCCTGGCCCTTGAAGTGCAAGGGCACCTTCATGTGCATCTTGGTGTTGGCATCAACGCGTTGGAAGTCGATGTGCAGGATCAATTGCTTGTAGGGGTGCATTTGCACGTCACGCAGCAAAACCTTGCTTTCCTTGCCAGCCAGTTCCATGTCCAGAACGGACGCGTGGAAGGCTTCTTTCTTGATGGCATGCCACAGTGCGTTGTGGTCCAGTTCGACCAACAGCGGCTCACCACCACCGTAGACGATACCGGGTGTGCGACCGGAAATGCGGAGACGGCGGCTCGCACCCGTGCCCTGCTTAGCGCGCTCAAAAGCGACAAATTTCATAACTTACTCCTGAAGGAATCCACCGCGACCAGTGTGACTCCGGTTTAACAAAAGCGCTGAATCACTGCCCTATGCAGCGGCGCTTGCTTTTTTGTCCGGCGCAAAACCCTTTGCAGGGCGGTGCAAGAACCCTAGAAAAGGTTCTCTTGATCCGAGAACAAACTCATGACCGACTCACCCTTGGCAATGCGCTGAATCGTTTCGGCGATCAGCGGTGCCACGGTCAGTTGGCGAATCTTTTGGCACTGCGAGGCGGCAGCGCTCAAAGGAATCGTATTGGTAACCACCACTTCGTCCAGCGCGTTGCCATTGGCGATGCGCTCGATGGCGGGGCCTGAAAAAATGGGGTGCGTGCAATAGGCATACACCTTTTTGGCGCCGCGCTCCTTGAGCACCTCGGCAGCCTTAACCAGTGTGCCAGCCGTATCAATCATGTCGTCCATGATGACGCAGTTGCGGCCATCGATCTCGCCGATCACATGCATGACTTCGCTGACATTGGCACGCGGACGGCGCTTATCGATGATGGCCAGGTCGCAGTTTAATTGCTTGGCCAGCGCACGGGCGCGCACCACGCCACCGACGTCGGGCGAGACCACAATCAGGTCTTCGTAATTTTTCTGGCGCAGGTCACCCAACAGCACGGGTGATGCATAAATATTGTCCACGGGGATATCAAAGAATCCCTGGATTTGGTCGGCATGCAAATCCATGGTCAGTACGCGGGCAACGCCCACGGTCTGCAGCATATTTGCCACCACCTTTGCCGTGATCGGCACGCGGCTGGAGCGGGGGCGGCGGTCTTGCCGTGCATATCCAAAGTAAGGAATCACTGCGCTGATGCGTTCAGCCGATGCACGCTTAAGCGCATCGACCATGATCAGCAATTCCATGAGATTTTCGTTGGTCGGGGCGCAGGTGCTTTGCACCACAAACACATCGCGGGCCCGTACATTCTGGTTGATCTCTACGGTGACTTCACCATCGGAAAAGCGACCGACTGTCGCGGCACCCAGAGAGATGCCCAAGTGGCGGGCAATGTCTGCAGCCATGCCGGGATTGGCATTGCCGGTAAAAACCATGAAATCTGGGGGTGGTGAGGCCTGCATACGGATTCCAGCGATTAGTTTGGGTTTTTGCCTGTACGTTGCGCGTGCCGTG
Source organism: Burkholderiales bacterium (assembly GCA_038317285.1). Lineage (GTDB taxonomy): Bacteria > Pseudomonadota > Gammaproteobacteria > Burkholderiales > Burkholderiaceae_C > Allorhodoferax. The sequence goes on from JBBQBG010000023.1 coordinate 28,839, forward strand.
ACCGGATCAGCACCGGGCAACAGATTTGGCAGGGGAAGAAGGACTCGAACCTTCGCATGCTGGAATCAAAATCCAGTGCCTTAACCAACTTGGCGACTCCCCTACACAGGTTGACAGCTAAAAGCTACCCACCCTTAAACCATCATTCAAACC
>JBBQBG010000024.1:0-28855 GCA_038317285.1 Burkholderiales bacterium
CTGCTGCTGGCCATCTCTCCGAGCAGGCTGAACCGGTCCTGCTGGTACTGGAAGCCAGCGCTCATAGAGCGCGAACCCCCCAGCGGCGCGTAGCCAGGTTGCGCCATGAGGGGGGCCTCGCGTTCAGAAAAAGCCTGCGCAGTCACATAAGTGCGCAGGTTGCTGCCGAACGTCTTTTCGACCTTGGCGCCATGGACTTCCCTTAGGTACTGGTTGCTGGGAACGGTACTGGACAGCACCTCCCAGTTCTCGGCCACTTGTCCTGAAAACCCGTGAACCGTAAATTCACCCAACTGGCGCTGACCGTACACGCCGCGCGCACCCAGCGCAGAACTGAGGCTGGAGAAATTGGGTGCAATGTCGCCCACTGCCACGCTGTAGCCTTCTCCAGTGCGGCCCAACTGGAGATTGTTCAACTGGTACGGGTTTTGGCTTAGCACGGCCTTGTCATCACTGGTCGTGATTCCGACCTGGAAGTAGTCGACGGAATTGTCGGTGTGGATTGCGCGCAAATCACTGGTGGCTGCTGCTCTGTAAAAACCGCCAGAACGCAGCGGGGTGTTCATCGCGCCCCCGGCGGACTGGATGTCATTGGTGTAGGCGTCCACCGTGACACCGCCGTGCCAGTCCAGGCGCGTACTACCATCTTCATTCGGTGCCAGCGCCGGCACCGCGCCACCCATATTGCTCTGCTGAAAGGACTGCAGGACCTGGTCGTTGGGGGCAACCCGCACTTGTGGGCGCTGCTGTTGCTGCTGCTGGGCCTGCAACTGCCCATGGCACATCAATAGACTGCCCAGCATGCTGGGGACGGCTAAGCGACGAAATAGATTCTTCGGTGGCATTTTTTTTCGCAGTACAGGAATGGATTCCCGCTCTACTACTCAATTTGCATGCCACATACATTTCTTAATGAATTCAACGACTTAGCGTTGCTTTTTACTTCGGCTTTGTCTGCGATTGCCGACATCTGCCGAGACGATATGAAAAAAGCCAAGCAGGATCATGGTTTTCGGGTGTCTGCCAATCCCGACATCTTGGTGGCGTAGATCTAGCGCGACGGGAAATTTACGGTACGCTAGGCCCATGGCCTTGATGGATCAATGGGACAACATCTCCAGAGCTGGCGCACACGCGGCGTTGGACCGGAACATGTCGCGCAAGGTGATTCTGTGTAACCAGATCGCCGTCTCCATTGGCTTGGCGTTGTCTGTGGGTGCGTTCATCCAATGGATGTTGGGTTACACGTTGCTGGCGCCTTATATGCTGGTTTTTGCAGGCCTTTACTTTCTGGTGCCCTGCGGGAATGCTCTGGGATATATCAATATCTCCCGACTCTATTTGAATGTGTTGCCACCGCTTCTGATACTGCTTTTGTCGGGCCTGATTTTGTACCGCGACCCCAGCTTCAAATTCGCGTTGATCCCCGTCATCCTGGTACCCATATTGTTATTTGGTATTGCCGAGTGGGCCAAAATGCTGCTGGGCATTGCCTGGGTTGTCATCGCCTTCCTACTGATGGATGTCCTGACTCCTATGATCCCCAAGCTGCAGGGCGTCACCGTAGGCAACAGCGAAATAGCGATGAATGCCAATGTCAACGGGCTGATTGCCTTCTTCATGTTCAGCGCGTCTTTTGTCTATTTTCAACGTCTCAATCAGAAGGCGGAGCGGGAACTCTGCGAGACGCTGCGACAAGTGCAAGCACAGAAAGAAGTCATCGAGCGCCAGCAGAAAGAGGAGCAAGGGCAGGCGGCATTGGCCTTGGCGCAGCAACGGGAAGTCAATGCGTTGAAATCCACTTTTGTGGCGATGACCTCGCATGAATTCCGTAACCCCTTGGCGGCCATTCATTCATCCCAAGAGTTACTGCGTGATTTCGGCGAGCGGCTGCCTGCCTCCGAGTGCAACGAGCTGTTTGAGATCATGGATGCGTCGGTAAGGCGAATGACCGCGATGCTCGACAAGATACTGATCATCGGGCGGGCCGATGCCAATCTGTTGGAGTTCAGCCCCGCGGTGCTGAATATCGCCGCCCTGTGCCGCCAACTGGTGGAGGAGACATTGCAATCCGCGCAAGCCATGAAGGCTGGCACGGCGACCATCCGTCTGCAGCTAGACCTTGCAAACGATGAACTGGCCTACGCTGACGAAAATCTGCTTCGCCACTGCCTTGGCAATCTGCTGTCCAACGCCATCAAGTATTCGCCAAACGGGGGTGAAGCCGTGCTGTCGGTGGGCAGGCGGTCGCATACGTTGGTGTTCGAAATTACGGACCAGGGCATAGGGATTCCCGATGAAGACTTGCCCCGGCTCTTTGACGCTTTCCATCGCGCCCGCAATGTTGGGGCCATACCGGGAACTGGCCTGGGTCTGGCCATTGTCAAGCAATCGGTCGAGCGGCACGGCGGCACGATCGATGTGGCGAGCGCAATGGTGGGCGCAAGCGAGAGCGATTGCACCCACGGGACTCGGTTTTCGATTGCGTTTCCGCAACCCTGAGTCCGAAGTGCGCCGCCCATAGGTTTTTGCTCTTTCCAGCTAGTTGTCTGCCGGGCCCAACCGTACTGTGAAGCAACTGCCTTGCCCCGTCGCGCTGACGACTGAAATGCTGCCACCATGCAAATCCACTGACTGCTTGACAATGGCCAGACCCAGGCCGGTTCCCGGTATGGCTCCAACATTGCTTGCGCGGTGAAACGAATTGAACAGGGCGTTTTCTTCGCCGGGCGGAATGCCTATGCCTTGGTCTGATATTTCGAAGACGGTGTGCGCACCCTGGGCGTGCACCCGCATGCAGACCTCGCCGCCGTCGGGCGAATACTTGATGGCGTTGGACAGCAGATTGCTGAAGATATGGCGCAGCAGTTTCTCGTCATACCAACCGTCGCTTCCCGAGCTTTGAAAGTTCACAACGATTTTGCAATTGCTGCCCGGGTGCTGGTTCCTCGCATCCGCAACCAGCTCATCGCACAGCATTTCCAGGTTCAACTTCGTGGGTTGGAATTCCAGCATATTGGCATCGACTTGCCCCAACAGCAACACGCGCTCCAGCATGGATGTCATGCGCTTGACACCCGATTCGATCAGGCCCAAAAGTTCTAGTTTTTCCGACTCGGGAATGCGGTCTCCATACATTTTCAGCAGGTCCTGTGCCGACAGGATGGCGGCCAGCGGCGTGCGGAATTCATGGCTGGTCATGGAAACAAAACGCGAACGCAGGTCGTTGAGCTCCCGCTGGCGTTCCACCGCCGCACGGGTTTCCAGTTCAGCCGCGTGTCGTTGCGTGACATCGAGGAAAAATATCAGTAGCCCCTGGCTGCCGTCCCAAGGAACCATGTTGTCGCCAAACTCCAGCCATTTGACGGTCTTGTCGGGCAGCACCAGCCGCACCTGGCAGCGTTCAGCAATGGGTTGGTCAGCCAGCCGTTGGCGCAGGCGCTCGATCAACAGCGGCCGGTCGTCTGCATGGATCTGCTGCAGCAAACCGTTTTCAATGATGCTGGCCTTGGTCGCTTCCAGAATTTCTGTAGCTCTGAAATTGACGAACACGATGCGCTGGCTTTGCAGCACCACCATGCCTTCGGCCACATGTTCAATAACCGATCGGTAGCGCTGCTGCAATTGCTGCAGGGCCTGCACCGTGGTTCTTTCGGCAGACACCTGCAGCAGCGCAATATCCTTCTCGCGCCGAGCCACATTGATGCGGTCTGCCAGTGCCAGCGACAACAGAATCATTTCCAATGCCGATCCGATCTCCACCGCGCTGGCGGTGAGCGGGCCGGAAGGAATCAGGCCACTGTTGTGCATCACCTGAATCACTACGCCGGCTATGAACATGGACCAGGCCAGGCCGAAGTATTTCGCACCGGGCTGCTGGCGTCGTATGCTCAATACCGTCGTCGCGACTACCGCCACCACGCCCGCCAGGCTGAGCACCGCCAGAAGATCGCGCCCAACCTTGTACGGCAACGCCAGTGAGGCTACAAAGGCGACGATCCACAGGGCGACCAAGATGAGTAACCACCTGTCCAGCCGCGGCATGCTGGAGCGGCAGGCCAAGTAGCTGCGTACAAACAGGATGCTGAATGCACCACTGCCGGTTTGGAACACGATGGGTGAACGGTTGTTCCACCAATCGGATTGTGGCCACAAAAACTGGGCAGCGAAACCGTCGCCCGACGCAACGCCCATGCCGATACAGGCCACCATGCCTGCGTAGAACACATAGGCGGGGTCGCGCACCGATACAAATAGCAGCAGGTTGTACAGCAGCAGACCGGTCAGCAGGCCCAGGTAGAGGCTGAATACGGAATAGGTCTTCTGGTCGTTTTGCCAGAGTGCGGCAGGTTGCCACAGCGTGGTGGGCACCACGACCACACCCTGGCTTGCCACCCGTAGGTAGAGGGTGGCGACGCTGCCCGGCACAAGGTCCAGCGGCTTGACGTGGTTGCGGTGCGCCACCGTGCGTTGTTCGAACGGCAGTGAATCCCCGCCTACTTGGTGGTTGTAGCCGCCATCCGGGCGGGACAAGTAAACGTCCAGCCTGTCCATGGGCGGGTTGACAACCTCCAGCATCCAGCGCGGAGGTGTGGAGGACTGGGTTTGCAGCTCTATCTTGAGCCAGATGGCAGAATCCGTGGCGCCAAAGTTGGTGGACGTCGGTCCCTGCGCTACCGGTTTGAACCGCGCCTGTGTTCCGGGTGCCAGAATGTCATCCAGGGTCAGCGTCGTCGTCGTGTCTTCCAGATAGGAGAAATGGTTGGACAGAACATAGCTGTCGTTATTGTCAATGTGTAGCGCAGGTGCTGGCGTTTGCGCATGGGCCAGCGGAAAAAAGAGCTGCCACGAAAATAACAGAAAAATGCAATAGACCCAGAGGGCTTTGCCGTGCTGGGAGCGAACCACGCTGAGCTTATATTTTGCGGCCATAGGTGGCCGTAAAGCTGGCTTTCCCGATTGAATAGCCGTTGATCATGAAGCACGTACCGGCTGCAGCAGGACAAAAGCAATCAGGGCGCGTTTCATGGCTGGTCCTTGCTGGGTTGATGGGGAGCGACAGTTTAGCAAGGCTGCCCGCATGTGTCGGCCATCTCAGGGGCGCCGGAAGGTCACCTGCTGTGCCGACCAGTACCTGGATCCCAATTGGTCCAGACGAACCTCGCCGCCTGTTGAAGGCGCATGTACAAAGCGGCCCTGGCCGACATAAATGCCGGCATGGGTAACCTTGTCGCGCTGGGTGAAAAGCACCAAGTCGCCGGATCGAATCCTGTCCGCCGCTACCAGGTTTCCCCAGCCATTGAGTTTGGCTACGGTGCGCGGTGCCGACACCTGTGCACGGGTCTGATAAACGTGGCCGATCAAACCACTGCAGTCAAAACCCGATTGCGGCGTGTTGCCGCCGTAGCGGTAAGGTGTACCCACCAGTCCTATTGCATAAATCGTGACGTCGCCCGCTTGTTCGGGTGTCAGCCGTGAAGAAATTTCTCCGCTGCCGGAATAGCCGGAGCCCTCGCGCGGGGTAGGTGCCGTGCCGCAGCCTCCCAGCATTTGCATGGCCAAACCCATGCAGACGGCGGCGAAAAGTTTTGGGAGCCGCTCGGCAACGCCAGGAGGTTTCGGAGAAGGTGCGGTGCGTGGCATACCCGCACTTTACAAGAACCCTAGCCGTAGGCGACCAGGCTCCTTCATGCTTGCAGTGGCGGCCCGCTGCACCAAGGCGCAGCCCCTGTAGCTAGAATGATTTTTGAACACACTTTCCTTTTTCGGAGTTGTCTATGAACAAGCGCGATTTCCTGGCGCGTTCCGCACTGGTCGGCGCCCTTCCTGTGGCGTCTTCGGCGCAGGCGGCACCTCCGCCGTCCCGTGGACCAGTGCTGCTGACTATTGGCGGCGCGGCCGTTACAAAGGGCAACCGCCCTGCGATGGACCCAGCGCTAGACCAGATGATGGCCAAGCACGGCGTGCAGTTTGACAAAGCCTTGGCGATGGATGCGGCCGCACTGTACCGCCTGCCGACCGTCCAGATCAAACCCACGCTGGAATACGACGCCAAGGTGCACTCTCTCAGCGGGCCGCTGGTCAACTCGGTGCTGGAAGCGGCGGGCGTTGCGCCTGCCAGTTCGGTGATGGTCGGCTTGCGGGCGGTGGATGGCTACAACGTGGCGGTCAGCCTGGCCGACATCAAACGCTACCGCATGATCATCGCCACCCATATGGACGGCCAACCGCTGGCGCTGGGCGGGCTGGGGCCGCAGTGGGCCGTGTACGACGCCGACAGGCTTGCCGACTTCAAGGACATGCCGCTTAAGCAACGCTTTGGTCTGTGCCCCTGGGGTGTGTACTACATCGACGTCAAGCCGGCCTGATGGGAGATGCCGCTCGCGCCCGGCGCACCCCCCGGTGTAGGTAACCTCGTGTCGGTGCTGGACTGGGTTTAGGGCGTGGGATTCGGCGGAGGGGCTGTCTGCCGGTCGGCGACACCACCCAAAGCCGCAATCAAAACTTCGCGTACGTGTTGGGCACTCGGGGCACCTTGTGGACCCCAGCCGAAGGCGAAGTGCAGATCCAGAACACCGTCGGAAAGTCGGACCTTAATGCGTTTTGGTCCCGAAACGTTGCGCAGCCGAACCAGCTTGAGTCCCTGTCGCACAGCATCTCGACCGTGATCATCTGCGCAGATCAAGCGCAGGTGCAGATTCAAACGATGGCAGGCCAGATTGTCTAAAAAGGAAAGCGCCTTGGCATCGTTGGCAATGCTGGCCCAATCCACTTCGTAGGGCACTGCCTGGCCGCAGATGGCCGCAATCTCCAGGCTGCGTCGAGGCAAAGTGATGTCCTGCAGTTCACTGACCTTGGGGTAATGAGAATTCATATCCATTGCGCTGCACTGCCCATTCGGGCGCGCAAATTGCCCGAAGTCCCAAATGTGCCGGCCGCCCCAGCAGGCGCGGCGCAGTGGGTGGCGACTACGGTTGCCCGGAAGTTGTCATCGCCCTGGAATTCCAGCGTGCAGGAGTCGCCCCCAACGGCACCGGGAGAAGAATGTCTGGGAGTCATCTGGGTCTTTCAAAGTGGATTGCTGTTGTCGTTTGGGCCACGCAGCGGCACCCGGCAAGGCACTGGTGAAGTTACCCAGTCGGCATTGGCTGCACGGGTCAGTCGTGCGAAGCCGCCGTTCGGTTCACTGCGTTCAAACAGTTTTCGGTAAATCGCTCCCCTGAGGGAAGCTGCCACCGCAAGCGTTCATCCACCACGCTATGTAAAAGATAGCGTATGCCGCAATAGCCACGAGGGCTAGAGGCCTATTTGACTTGAGACACTTCTACCAGACAGTCGTAAAACGTCGGCCCCCGGCCCATGTCGGTCAGCTTCTGGTTGGTGAGCTGGTTGACATTGGTGCCCGTCAGCCCCAGCTTGCGCCACCATACGCCCAGCCCGTTGACCACGCCGGGGCGGGCCCGGGCCGAGATCTTGGCTTTGCAGTGGTATTCGCCGCGCTGGTTGAAGACACGCACCACGTCACCAGTCTGGATGGCTCGGGCTTGGGCGTCGTCTGCATGTATTTCCAGAATCGGTTCGCCCTCGATGTCGCGCAGGCTTTTCACGTTGACAAAGGTCGAGTTCAGAAAATTGCGCGCCGGTGGCGAGATCATGGCCAGCGGGTAGGCAGTCGAGCTGCCGGCCACCTCATGGTTGGGGAGGTAGGTGGGCAGCGGGTCCAGGCCCTGGGCCAGCAGGCGTGCGCTGAAAAACTCGCAGCGGCCCGACGGTGTGGGGAAACCGCCGGTGGCAAAGGGCGCATCTGCCATCTTCAGCGTGGCAAAACCCTGGCGCAACAGCAGTTCAAAGTCCACTGCAGGGCCATAGGCGGCTCGGCACAGGCTCTCGTCGCTTTCGGTAAAGCAGGGCTCTACAAAACCCATGCGTGCCGCCAGTTCGCGGAAGATCTGCGTGTTGGGTTTGGCTTGGCCGACCGGCGCGATGGCCGGGCGGTTCAGCAGTACATCGGTGTGGCCGTAGCTCAGGTGGATGTCCCAGTGTTCCAACTGCGTCGTGGCGGGCAGGATGTAGTCGGCATAGTCGGCAGTGTCGGTCTGGAAATGCTCCAGTACCACGGTGAACAGATCTTCGCGGGCAAAGCCCTGCACCACCTTGCTGGAGTCGGGTGCCACTGCCACCGGGTTACTGTTGTAGACCACCAGGGCTTCGATGGCAGGGCCAAAAGCTGGCGACGCGGGGCGCAGCAGGTCGTCGCCGATGGTCACCATGTTTATCGTGCGCGGTGCGCGGCCGGCCAGCAGGTCGGGGCGCTGCAAGGCCGCAGCATCTACCGGAAACATGCCCGAGCTGGATAGCAACACGCCGCCCGCTCGATGTCGCCAGGCGCCAATCAGCGCCGGCAGGCAGGCAATGGCGCGCACTGCATTACCCCCGCCGCGCACGCGCTGCAAGCCGTAATTCATGCGGATGGCAGCGGGCTCGCCGCGTTGAAAACAACCGCCATAGTCGCGGGCCAGCGCGGTGATCTGCTCGGTGGGAATGCCGCAGACTTCGGCAGCCCGCTGGGGCGTCCACTCCAGCGCATGGGCCCGCAAGGCGTCCCAGCCCAGTGTGTACTGGGCCAGGTAGTCGTGGTCCAGCCAATCGTTGACGATTAGCTCGTGCATCAGCGCCAGCGCCAGCGCAGCGTCGGTGCCAGGGCGCAGCGCAATGTGTTCGTGGCATTTATCGGCCGTTTCGCTTTTGCGGGGGTCAATGCAGACCAGCTTGGCGCCGTTGCGCTTGGCCACCTGGGCATTGCGCCAGAAATGCAGGTTGCTGGCAATGGAGTTGCTGCCCCAGATGATGATCAGCTTGGACTCGGCAAAGAACTCCACCCGCATGCCCACCTTGCGGCCCAGGGTTTGGGTCATGCCCTCTCCGCCGGCGGTCGCGCAAATGGTTCGGTCTAAAAAGGATGCCCCCAGCTTGTGGAAAAAACGCGCCGCCATGCTCTCGGCCTGCACCAGTCCCATGGTTCCCGCATAGCTATAGGGTTGTATGGCCTGAGCAGCATCCGGCCCCTTGGCGGCAATCGCCGCGAGTTTTTGCGCGATGTCGCTTAGCGCTGACTCCCAGGTCACCGGTTCGAACTGACCCGAACCCTTGGGGCCGCTGCGTTTGAGCGGGTGCAGGATGCGCTCTGTGTGGTAGGTGCGCTCCGTGTAGCGCGAGACTTTGGTGCACAGCGCGCCGTCAGTATGCGGGTGGGCCGGGTTTCCGTGGACCTTGGTGGCCACGCCATCTTGCACCGTGGTGACCAGCGAGCAAGTGTCCGGGCAGTCGTGGGGGCAGGCGCCTAAAACATCATGTGCGGCGCCATGTGTGGCGTCGTCGACGGGGCGGATCGGGATGGAGAGGGTTGAGTCACGCATGTGCAACATGGTAAAGCCTGCGGCGTAATAATGTACTTTCCACCGTAACAACACGTCCGATATGAAGCTTATTCCTGAACTGGTTGCCGCGGCACCGGCTATTGGCGCCATCCGCCGCGATATCCATGCGCATCCTGAGCTGTGCTTTAAAGAGCAACGCACAGCCGATGTTGTCGCCGCTCAGTTGACGCAGTGGGGCATACCCATCCACCGCGGCATGGGCACGACCGGCGTCGTGGGCATTGTGAAGGCCGGTACATCCGACCGAGCCATAGGCCTGCGTGCCGACATGGACGCCCTGCCCATGCAGGAGTTCAATACGTTCGCCCATGCCAGCCAACACGCTGGCAAGATGCACGCCTGCGGTCATGACGGCCATACGGCGATGCTGTTGGCAGCAGCACAGCAGTTCTCCAAGCAGCGCAACTTCGACGGTACGGTGTATTTGATTTTCCAACCGGCTGAGGAGGGCGGCGGCGGCGCCCGCGAGATGATCAAGGATGGGCTGTTTGAGCAATTCCCGATGGAAGCTGTGTTCGGCATGCACAACTGGCCAGGCTCTGAAGTGGGTAAATTCGCAGTCAGCGCAGGGCCGGTGATGGCGTCCAGCAACGAGTTCAAGGTCACGATTCGCGGCAAAGGCGGCCATGCGGCCATGCCACACAACGGGCTGGATCCGGTGCCGGTGGCTTGCCAAATGGTGCAGGCCTTTCAGACCATCATCAGCCGCAACAAGAAACCGATTGACGCCGGCGTGATCTCGGTCACGATGATTCACGCCGGCGAGGCCACCAATGTGATCCCCGACAGCTGCGAGCTGCAGGGCACGGTGCGCACTTTCAGCATCGAGGTGCTGGACATGATCGAGCAGCGGATGGGCGAGATTGCCAAGCACACAGCAGCCGCCTTTGGCATGGAATGCAGTTTTGAGTTTGTACGTAACTACCCACCCACCATTAACTCGGCCAAAGAGGCGGAATTTGCCCGCAAGGTCATGGCCAGCATCGTCGGCGACGCCAATGTCGGCACACAAGAGCCCACCATGGGCGCCGAAGACTTTGCCTATATGCTGATGGCCAAGCCCGGCTGCTATGCCTTTATTGCCAATGGCGACGGCGCGCACCGCGAGATGGGCCACGGCGGCGGCCCCTGCATGCTGCACAACCCCAGCTACGATTTCAACGATAGCCTGATTCCGTTGGGTGCCACCTATTGGGTCAGGCTGGCAGAGGGCTGGTTAAGCTAACAACAAAATAAGTATGATGCGGGCTTAAAGCGTTTAAGCGCAAAGGGAGCTATGCCGTGACCAGTTGGAGTGAGTTGACATCCCGCGACAAGCCGGAGGATTTACCCGAAGCCATCCAGCGGCAAATTTCCCCTGGCGTGGTGCGCTATGTCTTTATCCATGACGACCTGGAGGTGGATGACCCTGCGGTCGACTCCACTGGCCGGTACTTCGTCTCTCCACGTGAATACGGTTTTACCATACGGGGCTTCAAGGGGGGCAAGACGGCTTGGGCACGCGATTTTGCCAATGGCACCATGCTGGTCGTCAATACCGAGGGCCTGTCCCACGTGTTGTCGCCCAAGGTGCCGGCCCGTATTTTGTTTGTCAGCGAAGCGGGCGTGGTGCTGCAAGACACCGGTATGGTGCAGCGCGTGGCCGAGCGCATCCCCGACTTGACTACCGTGCGCTTGACGGTCAACGCGACCTTTGACCTGCATGGCGAAAGCCCCGAAGTCGCGCGAACTCTGCTGATTCGCATGGTGGACCGTGCCCTGCTGACCGGCCCGCGTGATGGCGAGTCCGAGGCCACCATCGTGGACCACATGTTCGAATCCAGTTCTGTCGTCGGCGTTGACAGGCGCCGCGCCAGCGATACAGACTTTTCCCAGTTACTGGATATTTAGGCCCCGCGCTCCACCGCTGTGCGGATCGCGCTCCCCCGCGGTGCAGTATTTACCCAGATACGTCGCGTCGGTAAAACCTTCCCGTTTGGGCTCGGTGCTCTATTGTGCGGGGAAACGCACCGCTGCCAACTGCAGCAGGCCGTCAAAAATCAGGTTGTCAACCAGCTCAAATGGGAGCGACATATGCGGTGCCATTTTCCAACCTGCGCCCCCGGTCATCACACATAAAGGCTCGCCGCCGCAGTGCTGGCGCACATGCTGCACCATGCGCTCAACGGCACCGGCAATGGCATACGTGCCACCACTGGTCAGGGCGTCGCTGGTGTTGGTAGGGAACAGGCTCACTTCGCCGGTAGGGACATGCAGACCGGCGGTGCCGGACTCCAGCGCGCGCAACATGATGCCGTGACCAGGCAGTATCAAACCGCCCAAGAATTTCCCACTGGCATCCACGGCTTCCACCGTCACCGCCGTGCCCACCAAGACCACAACCATGGGCCGTGGCGCACCTTGAGACAGCATGCGGTGGTAGGCGCCAATCATCGCAATCCAGCGGTCGGCGCCGAGCCGGGTAGGGTGGTCATAACCATTGCGCAGTCCAGCCTCGGCCTCGCTGGCCACTACCCACTGCGGCTCCACGTCCCACAACTCCATCTGTTCTTGCAGGCGGCGTTTGACGGCATCAGCCGCCACCACGCAGCCCAAAATATAGTGCGGCGCCTTTAGATCCTTCCAGGCGCCCTCGGACAGCTTGTCAATGTTTTCCAAAAACTCCGCACCCTGAGCCAACAGAGCAGCATTGGGGCGGGGCGATGCATAGTGCGCCCATTTGAGCCGCGTATTACCGATATCCAGGGCGAGAAACGTCATGCCGCATTATCCCTGGCGCCAGGGCAGGCCCTGCAGGCGCCAGCCGCCCTTCTTGCCGCGCTGGGCGTTGGTGTCGGGGTCGCCTTCAAAGCCTTCCAGAATGTTGTAAGCCTCCAGGCCTAGCTCAGTGGCGCGCTTGGCAGCCGCAATCGATCGCACGCCGCTGCGGCACAGTAGCACCACTTTTTTGCCCTCTGGCACTGCTGCGCGCAGTCCTTCGTCAAAGCCGGGGTTCATGGCCATGCCCGGCCATTGCTTCCACGCAAGGGCCACTGCGCCAGGCACAAAACCGACCCATTCGCGCTCGGCGTCGGTGCGCACGTCCACCAGTACTGCATCGCCCGCCTGCCACCAGGCACAGGCCGTAGCCGGTGCCACATCGCCCGCATAGTCGGTTGCGGTGCGAGGTGCTGATGAAGATCCAATGCTTCCGGCATCCTGGCGCGCGCCCGAACTCAGGTTGGCCGGCACTGCCTCTTCCATGCGCTTGGGCTTGGGCAGATGCAGTGCTTCCATCACTGCGGCGAACTCTTCCAGGGTTCTGCCAGCCACCCGCACATTGCAACTTCGCTCGGTCGCAATGTTGGAGTGCGTGCGGCCCTGGTAATCGTGCCCTGGCCACACCACGGTGTCATCGGGCAGCTTGAACAACACTTCGGTTAACGAGTGGTACATCGCCTCGGCGCTACCCGACTGGAAGTCGGTGCGGCCGCAGCCGTTGATCAGCAAGGTGTCGCCCGTGAATACGTGGTTGCGCCATACAAAGCTCATACTCCCTGCGGTGTGACCCGGTGTGTGCAGGGCCAGTAGTGTCTCGCGGCCAAAGCGCAACAAGTCACCGTCCACCATTTGCAGCGCTGCGGTGTGGATGCCGCAGGCTTGCGGTGCCGCCGTTTGGGCACCGGTGTGTTCGGCCAGCAGGCTGGCGCTGGTGATGTGGTCGGCGTGGGTGTGGGTTTCCAATGTCCAACGCAACTTGAGCCCGTATTGGCGCAACATGGCCAGATCACGTTCCACTTGCTGGTCCACCGGATCGATGATGATCGCATCGCGGGTGGCTTCGTCGAAGACGACATAGGTGTAGGTGCAGGATGCTGTATCGAATAGTTGTAAGGGTTGCATGGCATTCTCCCGGATGAAGGGCGAACGCGCCGTTCGCTCTTGGGAGTGCCACTGTAAAGCAATTCAACAAGCCCCTGCGTGGGGCCTATGCCTAGATATTCTTGCCCAGCAGTGCGCGCTTCAAACCCTGGTCGGCCGGATGCTCGCCGAGCCAAATGCCCATCATGACTTTGAACATGCGTGGATTGGCAAAGGTTTGCGTGATCGGCGCACGGCGTGAGCCGCTGCTTAGGGTCAACGTGGTGCCGGTTACAGGGTGCGAGTCGATCTGGAAGCTATCTCCGGCAGTTAGCTTGCCCTGCTCACTCAGCATCACGCCGATGTCGAATATTTCCGAAACAAGGGTCACCAAGTCGTCGTCGCTGGCATTGGCCACAAGACCCTCGGTGAACATGTCGGCCATTTGGGCAGCGCTGACATCGTGCAACATGACCATTCGAAATTGCGTGGTGCCGCTGTTTTTCAGTACGTCTGCAGGATTGGCGGTCGTATGTTCCAAGTAGAGGGCTGCGTTGTACAGGCCAGACGTAGCATTGTTGCGAACTCCGGAACCATTGAGCAGCAGTGGGGCACTCGCCGTTTGGGAGGCGGTTGCCGCTAGCTCAGCCGCACGCGCGGGCAACTGGGCTGCGCATAGCGTGGCAGTAAAACAAACCGTGGCCAATGCAACGCGACGTTTCCAAGATGGTGTTTTCATAAATGCCCTTCATGCAACAAGCAAGATTGCTTATGAAAAACTGTACCAAGCGGCGTTGTTCCAATTTAGAGAGTGCCCACTTGTGACCGGGAGTGACGATCTGCCACGCACCAATTTTGGCCGGTGCAGACTGGCCGAAAGGTGACAAAAGTCACGCAAGCGCACCACGGGGTATGCAAAATGGGGCGTTGCCAACGGGAAATCGCGTTGCGCCGCACCACAGTGGGTGGGGAGCTATGCCTAGATAGTGTGGCCCTGGACGTAGCGCCCAGGCGACAAGAAAAATGGTTTACAGTTGACGTTTACGTAAACGTCAACTGCGCCAGATCAATAGGCGCAGTGATTTAGGAGCATCCCGATGTCTGACCTGTCCGCAGAAACTGCCTCGCCCCCAAGCCGCGCCGACCGCGCGGCAGCCCCCCAGGGGGGCGCGGTCGCCTCGGGGCGGCCCGTCGGTGACCAGGCCCTGGCCAACTACCGCCCTACGCACAAGGTGCGGTTCGTTACCGCCGCCAGCCTGTTTGACGGGCACGACGCCGCCATCAACATCATGCGCCGCATTCTGCAGGGCATGGGCGCCGAGGTCATACACCTGGGGCATAACCGGAGTGTGGACGAGGTGGTGACGGCCGCCTTGCAAGAGGACGCACAAGGCATTGCCATCAGTTCTTACCAGGGCGGCCACGTCGAGTATTTCAAATACATGGTGGATTTGCTCAAGCAACGTGGCGGCGCGCACATCCGGGTGTTTGGCGGCGGCGGCGGAGTGATCGTACCGAGCGAGATTGCCGAGCTGCAGCGCTATGGTGTGACGCGCATCTATAGCCCCGAAGACGGGCAGCGCATGGGGCTGGCCGGCATGATCGGCGAGATGGTGATGATGAGTGACAAGGATCTGACCGGCTTTGCGCCCGCCACGCTGGAGGCCTTGCAAGGCCACACCACCCAGGCCTGGCGTGCGCTGGCGCAACTCATCACCGGGCTGGAGGCCTCACAAGGAAAACACCCGCTAGCCCTCGAATTACGTGCCTTGGCTGCTACAAAAAAGATACCGGTGCTGGGCATCACCGGAACCGGCGGTGCGGGCAAATCGTCGTTGACCGACGAGTTGATCCGCCGCCTGCGGCTGGATTTGGGCGACACGTTGCGCCTGGCTGTCATCTCCATCGACCCATCCCGCCGTAAGAGCGGCGGCGCCTTGTTGGGCGACCGCATCCGCATGAATGCGATCGGGCCATGGACCACTACTGCAGCCGTTCGCCCTGAGCTTGTCGAAGGGCATGCGAAGGCTTCGACAGGCTCAGCCCGAACGGAACTTGGTGCGACCCAAACGGACGTAGGCCAGCGCGTCTTTATGCGATCACTGGCCACGCGCGACTTCGGCTCCGAAATCAGCCAGGCCCTGCCCGACGTGATCGCCGCCTGCAAGGTGGCGGGCTTCGACGCCATCATCGTCGAGACCTCGGGCATCGGTCAGGGCGATGCGGCCATCGTACCGTTGGTCGATATCCCGATGTATGTGATGACGCCCGAATTCGGCGCGGCCAGCCAGCTGGAAAAAATCGACATGCTGGACTTTGCCGAGTTTGTGGCCATCAACAAGTTCGACCGCAAGGGCGCGAGCGACGCGCTGCGTGATGTGTCCAAGCAAGTACAGCGCAACAAGGAAGCCTGGACCACCATGCCCGACCAGATGCCGGTGTTTGGCACCATGGCCGCGCGTTTTAACGACGACGGCGTGACCGCGCTGTACCAGGCCCTGCTGCCGCGCCTGCAAGAGCTGGGCATGTCCGTCACAACTTCGGGTCTGTTGCCAAAGGCTGGTGTGCGCCACAGCAGCAACCAGACGCCCATCGTGCCCGCAGCACGCACCCGCTACCTGGCCGAAATCACCGACACGGTGCGTGGCTACAAACAGCATGCGCGTGGCCAGTCTCGGCTGGCACGGGAAATCCAACAACTGCGCGCCGCCGCAAAAATGTTGGAAGTGGCCAAGCCCGACAAGGCCCGCGCGGCAGAGGCCGCCATCGACTTGGCTGTGCAGCGCGAAGAAACACAAGATCCGTCCGCCCGCAAGCTCGTCGCCCAATGGCCCGAGATGCAACGCGCGTACGCCGGTGACGAATACGTCGTCAAGATCCGCGACAAGGAACTGCGCACCGCACTGACGACCAAGTCGTTGAGCGGCACCACCATCCGCAAGGTGGCCCTGCCCACCTATGAAGACCACGGCGAAATTTTGAAGTGGCTGATGTTGGACAACGTGCCCGGCAGCTACCCCTACACCGCTGGCACCTTTGCCTTCAAACGTGAGGGCGAAGACCCGACGCGCATGTTTGCGGGCGAGGGCGATGCCTTCCGCACCAACACACGCTTCAAGCTATTGAGCAGCGGCATGGCAGCCAAGCGCTTGTCCACCGCGTTCGACTCGGTCACGCTGTACGGCAACGACCCTGATCCACGCCCGGACATTTACGGCAAGGTCGGCAACAGTGGCGTGTCCATCGCCACGCTGGACGACATGAAGGTGCTGTACGGTGGCTTTGATTTATGCAGCCCCAGCACCAGTGTGTCCATGACCATCAATGGTCCCGCGCCCAGCATCTTGGCCATGTTCATGAACACGGCCATCGACCAGAATCTGGAAAAATTCAAGGTTGACAATGGCCGTGAACCCACGGACACCGAGAGCCAAAAAATCCGCGAATGGGTACTGGCCAATGTGCGCGGCACGGTGCAAGCTGATATTTTGAAAGAAGACCAGGGCCAGAACACCTGCATCTTCTCCACCGAATTCAGCCTGAAGGTCATGGGCGATATCGCCGAGTATTTTGTTCATCACAACGTGCGCAATTTCTACAGCGTGTCCATCAGCGGGTACCACATTGCGGAGGCGGGGGCCAATCCCATCAGCCAGCTGGCCTTCACGCTGTCCAATGGCTTTACGCTGGTCGAGGCGTATCTTGCGCGCGGCATGCACATCGACGACTTCGCGCCCAACCTGAGCTTCTTCTTCAGTAACGGCATGGACCCTGAGTACACCGTCATGGGCCGCGTGGCGCGCCGCATCTGGGCCGTGGCCATGAAGGAAAAATACGGTGCGAACGAACGGTCACAGAAGTTGAAATACCACATTCAGACAAGCGGCCGCAGCCTGCACGCCCAAGAGATCCAGTTCAACGACATCCGCACAACCTTGCAAGCACTGATCGCCATTTACGACAACTGCAACAGCCTGCACACCAACGCGTTTGACGAGGCTATCACCACGCCCACCGAAGACAGCGTGCGCCGCGCCATGGCCATCCAGCTCATCATCAACCGCGAGTGGGGTCTTGCCAAGAACGAAAACCCCAACCAGGGCTCCTTCATCATCGAAGAGCTGACCGAGCTGGTCGAAGAAGCCGTGCTCTCCGAATTCAACGCCATTGCCGACCGCGGCGGCGTGCTGGGCGCGATGGAGACCGGTTACCAGCGCGGCAAGATCCAGGACGAGAGCATGACGTATGAGATGCTCAAACACACTGGCGAGCTGCCCATCATCGGCGTCAACACCTTCCGCAACCCGCACGGTGACCGGGTCTCGGACAAGCTGGAGCTGGCGCGCAGCACCGACGAGGAAAAGCAGAATCAGTTGAAGCGCCTGGCCGAATTCCATGCCAAACATGCAGCCGAGTCACCCGCCATCCTGAAGCGTTTGCAACAGGCCGTCATCGACAACAAGAACGTGTTTGAGGTGCTGATGGATGCGGTGCGGGTTTGCTCACTGGGGCAAATTACCAATGCGCTGTTTGAGGTGGGCGGGCAGTACCGGCGCAATATGTAGGCTAAAAATGCACGGCCGCCGTGAGCCAGGCGCGCCGCGTGAAGGGCACCTCTGCAACCCGGTTGACCGTGCCATATTTCGTGTAATCGTCCTTGTTGACGTTTTGCACCACCAGGGCCAATTCCGCACGGCTGCCTTGTTCCAGTTTGAATGTCTTCGCTAGCCGGACATCGATGCGGTGCATGCTGTATTCTGGTGTCACGTCCGTGGAGACATCCAGGACCCGCACTTTGTCCCTGAAGTAGTAGCCAGTGCTCAGGCGCCACGAATCGGCAAGCGCCAACGACAACAACAGACTTCCACTGTTAGTGGGCGCCGACTCCGGAAATTGTGCCAGGTATTCGTTGCTATAAAAAGCCCGCACCTCTTCGCCGATACCGGGATCGAAATACTGGGTCGGGAGCGCATCCAGCGTGGCCGAAGCGCGCTGGCGCGCATAGTTGGCGACCAAGAAACTGCGACCTTCGTCCCAGCGGAACTTCGCCGTTACTTCCAAGCCCTGGTACTCCGCAGCCAGCAGATTTCCGAAACCATCTGCACAGCGCGCCAGTTCGGCACATTTGTCCCACCAAATTAAATTGCGCACGGATTCTGTGTAGAGCCGTCCTTCGACCGACAGACCGAGGTCGCGAAATTCGCCGATGTAGCCGACTTCGCGCGTCACCACGCGCTCAGGCGTCAGAGCCACCACCGGTGGAACATAGGCTCCACCCCAGATGGTGTTGTTAGCGGCGATGAAAGCCTCCGACATGACAGGGCTGCGCGTGGCAGTCGAGATACCGAGTCTGACTGTGTGCTCTGGCGAGATATGGTAATTGAGCGAGGCCCGTGGAGAATGGCTGCGATTGCCCATGCCATCATCTTCCAGCATGGTGCCGATATTGATCACGGCTGCATCACGCAAGCGCCATTCGTCGTGGATAAAGAACTGCCACGGGTTAACGGTATACGGGTGGGCAAACAGCAGTGGGAAATCTGAATAGTCTCTGCGGACATCGACCCCCCACACCAATCGGTTGTGCTCACCAAGACGGGAGGTGTTCTGCAACTCCAGGTCATGGCGCTGGCTGAACACCTCGCGGGAGGTAAATCCTTCGGCAATGGTCTTTCCGATAACCTTGCCCTGGCATGCCTCGTTATCAATACATATATAGGGGTCACTGGATCGGCGGCTGGTTCGGGAATACGTCAGCTTGCTTTCATCGCCACCGGGCCAAACATGCAGCCAACTGATCAGTTGGAAATCGCTACGCGCCGTTGTATTGCGGAACGCATCCTCCGGCCTGCCTTCTATCCCCAGGCCATACATACCATCGCTGTTACCCACCTGCAGGTCGACGCTGTCGGTGGCACTGGGATGGTAATTGCCGCGAAAATTGAATACCCGTGTTGCGCTGCGATCATTCAGTACTGCGTTATCCAACCCCTGGTCCGAACGGTAGCCCAGTGAAACCCGGTAATCAAAATTGCTACTTGTGCGACCGAAGCGGGCCAGTGCGTCCGAGGCATGCCCGCCGGTCGCGGACACGCTGGCACCCGCCTGCTCTGCAGCGTCCCGCGAAATGATGTTGATAACGCCATAGAAAGAATTGGAGCCGTGTGACGCTGAGGACGGCCCCCTCACCACTTCTATGCGTTCAATGTCTTCCGTCAAAAGGGGCAGGTCGGCCCAGTGCACACCGCCAAAGGGTGGCAAGTAGGCGCTGCGGCCATCGATCAAGACCTGCATGCGGTGCGCGAATTCGTCGGACGAGCCGTGCAGCGAGACGACGGGGCGGTTCGCGTCTGCAAATCCA
The DNA here is from genome assembly GCA_038317285.1 of Burkholderiales bacterium. Classification (GTDB taxonomy): domain Bacteria; phylum Pseudomonadota; class Gammaproteobacteria; order Burkholderiales; family Burkholderiaceae_C; genus Allorhodoferax. Next base: position 19,639 of record JBBQBG010000024.1, read on the forward strand.
ACGTACATGCCTGGCACGAGGCGCATCAGCTCGGGCACGGTACGAAAACCCGATGCCACTATCATTTTCCGGTCGATGACGGTTACGGCGCTCGGTGCTTCGGAGACCGGTTGCGAGAGTCGCGATGCAGTAAGCACGAGTGGAAGATCCTGCGTGAATACATCATCCGTCGACATACTGGTTTGGGCGGCACAAGGCCAAGCCGCTAGCCACACCAGGGACGCCAGTGCCAAGCTAGGTAACCGCTTGAAAGAGTCAAAATAGGACATGGTTGCAAGTGCACGCGTTGCGCAGCATGATGCCACGCTTTGTAAGCACTTTGTAACAAATTTAGAAGTCAAAGTCCCTGGCTGCGCGTCGTATTCTTACCTGCGTGTTTGGCCGCATACAACATCCGGTCCGCGGCGCCGCTGAGCAGGTGTCGGTTTTGCTCCGCTACGGGGTGGGTTGTCGCCACACCAATACTGATGGTTACTTGCGCCGCCACTTCCGAATGCGCATGGGGCAACTGCAATGCTGCAACACTGTCGTGAAAATTTTGCGCCACTTGCAGGGCCTGTTCCATATCGGTATTGGCAAGAATGGCGGCAAATTCCTCCCCACCATAGCGGCCCAGGCAGTCGCTTGGCCGCTGCACACACCCGTGCAAAGCCTTGGCCACGCGCACCAAACACTCGTCCCCACTCCCATGGCCATAGTGGTCATTGAACTTCTTGAACAGATCAATGTCGATCAGCACGTAGGACAGTGGCGTGCCGGAGCGCAGACTGCGCGCCCATTCCTGTGCAAATGTCTGGTCCAGTGCGCGTCGGTTGGGGATTTCCGTCAGCGCATCCACGAATGCCAGATTTTCAAGCAGGCGGCTCTGACGCTTGAGCTGCATGTGGACACGAATGCGCGCTTTGACTACGGTTTTGTTGAACGGCTTGGAAATATAGTCCACTGCGCCCAGCGCAAAACCCATGCTTTCGTTTTCGACGTCCACCATGGCGGTGATAAAAATGATGGGAATGTCTTTCGTTCCCTCCTGTGCTTTGAGGCGGCGGCACACCTCGTAGCCATCCATGTCCGGCATCATGATGTCCAGCAGGATCAGGTCGGGCGGTGTGCCCGATTGCGCGATTTCCAATGCTCTTTCACCGCAATTGGCAACCTTGACCTTGTAGCTGTCCGTCAGCAGGCTGCTCATCAGCAACAGGTTGGCCGGCGTATCGTCCACGACAAGGATTGTTGCTTCACCCTCAAACGCCGGGAAATTGTTCATATGCGTAACCATGTCGTGTGAACCTCAATCCAACGGAATGTCCAAGCCGGATGCAATGCCTTGCAACACCGAGAGCGCTTCTTGGAGTGAAAAGCGTTCAACCAACCCCTCGAAGCGGCGAAATTCATCCCATTGTGCGCTGCCCCTGACCAGTACTGCCAATGGCGCAAGCAACTCCAGTGCCTGCGCATTGTCGTTACGTAGCAACTCGGCCAATTCTCGCAGCAAGTCGCTCAGTGCCGCCGCGCCAGCCGGTTTGGCTTCATGCGGTTGCGTCCCGTTTGACAGTGTCACAGCGCGCTGGATGTTGGTGAGTTGCTGAGCCAGCAGTGTCTCCACCGCATCCACAAGGGATGGCAACACCGCAGAGGATGGGGTCAGCAGCGCCAACTCCAGCTGTTTCGCGGCCTCGCATAAACGGGTCGCACCGATATCGCCCGCCGCGCCCTTGAGGGTGTGCGCCAGCCGTTGCGCCGTTGCATGGTCGCCCGCTGCAATGGCGGCTCGCATGCTCTGCGCAAAGTCTGCATGGCCATCGCGAAACCACCTCAGCATGTTGCGGAACAAGTCGCCATCGTCTCCGATGCGCCCCATGACCTTTGCGACGTCCAGGTCAGCAACGCGGAGCAAGGTGGTGGTCGGCGGCATCGGCGGCTTGGCGAAAGCGACTTCGGTACCGCCGCGCGGCTTCATCCAACGGGCCAGAGTCAGGAACATCAGGTCGATGTCGATGGGTTTGGCAATATGGTCATTCATGCCGGCAACTGCACATCGCTCGCGGTCGCCGGCCATGGCGTTGGCCGTCATGGCGATCACCGGGAGTGCCGAAAAGCGCCCGTCAGCGCGGATTCTGCGTGTGGCCTCGAAACCATCCATGACGGGCATCTGGCAATCCATCAGCACGCCGTCGTAGTGGAAACAGTCGATCTTTTCCAGCGCCTCTTTGCCGTTGTTGGCCAGGTCGACTTGAATGCCCGCCCGGCCCAGAATCTCCAGCGCGAATTCGCGGTTCATGTCGTTGTCTTCCACCAGCAGAATGTGGGCCCCGCGCAAGGCAGTCTCGACATCGGTCCGCGCACTGCGTCGCGCGACGGTGTGGCGGCTGGATACGACGTTCATGCCCAAGGCAGTCATGATGCTGTCGTACAGCGTGGAAGGCGCAACGGGCTTGATGAGCAACCCGCCTATGCTGACTCCGCAACCCTGTATTTGCCGAAGCAATTCTTCCCGGCTGTGCGCCGTTACCATCATGCACACGGGTGGAATAGGCAGGCCCACATCGGCCTGGATGCGGCGTACCGTCTCCACGCCGTCGATGCTGGGCATGTGCCAATCCACCAGCACCAGTCCAAACGGCTTGCCTGCCTCGTATGCCTGCGCCAGCGCCTCCACGGCCAGCAGGCCGCCGCTAACGCAAACCGCCTCTATTTGCAGCGACTGGAGCATGCCTCGAAAGATATCGCGTGCGCTCGCGTTGTCATCCACCACCAGCACCCGCAGCGTATCCATGGGCGCCATCGCCGTCGCGCGTGCTCTGTGCTCGGCACGCAGCGCAAAACGCGCGGTGAAGGAGAACGTGCTGCCGACGCCCGGCTCGCTAATCACATCCATTTGCCCCGACATCAGTTCCACCAGCCGTTTGCAAATGGTCAGCCCCAGTCCAGAGCCGCCGTACTTGCGGGTCGTCGAGTTGTCGGCCTGGGTGAACGCTGTGAACAGGCGCCCTATCTGGTCAGTGTCCAGGCCCATGCCGGTGTCGGCCACAGCGAACCGCAGCTCTGCACTTTGCGCATCTACCTCTATGGTGCTGATAGATACCGTCACCTCTCCGTGGTCGGTAAATTTGATGGCGTTGTCGACCAGATTGGTCAGGATTTGCCGCAGGCGCAGCGGGTCACCGACCATGGCGTGTGGCACCTGCGCGTCAATCCGAAACAGCAGCTCCAACCCTTTCTTCTGTGCCTTTATCACCGCCAAGTCGGTCACGCCGTACAGCACATCCTCCAGCAGGAAGTCGATTTGCTCAAAGCTGACTTTGCCCGCCTCGATCTTGGAAAAATCCAGAATGTCGTTGATGACCCCCAGCAGCCCCTTGGCGGCTGTTTCGACGTTTTCGAGGTAATTGCGTTGCCGTGTGTCCAGTGGGGTCTGCAGGGCCAGGTGGGTCATGCCGATGATGCCATTCATGGGCGTGCGGATTTCGTGGCTCATATTAGCCAGAAACTGGCTCTTGGCCGTATTGGCCGCCTCGGCCTGCGCACGCGACAGTTGGTCTGTTTTGGACAACTGCTCCAACGCCAGGTTTCTATCCTTGAGTTGCTGGGTCCGGTGCGCCACCTGCAGTTCCAGGTTGACATTGACCTTGAACATGGCCTCGTGGCTGTTTTGTAATTCCGCCGCCATCAGGTTGAAGCCGTTTTCCAGCTCGGCCAGTTCCCCCGTGGATTGCGTGGGGATGCGGGTTTCCAGTTTGCCCTGCGCCATCTGGTGGACCCCGCCCAGCAACGACAACAGGGGGCGCGTCAGGTTGCGGCTCATGCGCAAGGCCAACAACGTAGCGCTGGCCGTGCCCAACGCCCCAATCAACAGGCTGACGAGAATAAACAGGTTCTTGCTGTGCTGGCTGTTGGTCGTGCTCAGTTCCAGGTAGGCTACTCCCAGTAGCTTGCCCGCGTTGGCCGGGGTGGCTGCGGCCTGGTCCAACAGGCCATAACCATCCCCCTGGCGTGCGTCTTGGTAGATGGGAGCGGCGAAGACCAGGGCCTCTTTTTCGCTGTACAAGACCTGTGCCTGATCCACCGTGCCCTTGTGGCTTTGGCTGAAGCGTCCGGGCCTACCACTCATGGCCAGCACTTTGTGCTGCGCATCGGTAATGATGACGGCCTTGGCATCGTCCTCACGCATCACAGCCTGGGTCAACGCCTGCAAGACCTCTCGGTTGCCCGAGAACGCGCCATATTCACTGGCCGGCGCCAACTGCCGCACGATGACCGTGCCGCGCAACTTCAACGCGCCGTCGATTTCGGCGGTGCCGCCCACGACCACCAGCAGCGTCAGTAGCACCGTGATGATCCACACCGGCGCCAGTGCCAGCAACAAAATGCGGTGGGTGAGTCGCCAGTTTTTCATGGTGCACCCTCTGGCGGTAGCTTGAGTTTTTGCAGCAATTGCGCCTCGTCGTCCATGTCCAACTCCAGCGACATGCGTACCTGGGGGTTTATGTTGACGGAAAAATAACGTGGCGACTGGGGTGGGGGCAGCCCGCCACTGGTCGGCATGTTCTGGATGATTTCGGCCACTTGCTGTGCGATTTGTCCTGGGTGGCTGTAGACCGCCGCCAGCGCGCCGGCCTTTACGTAGGACGGCGAAAACCCGAAGAGTGGAACCTTGGCCCGGTAACTGGTCAGCAAAATGGTGGCAATGTTGCTGCGGTTGTAGATGGTGGCGTCGGGCACCGCCAACAGGGCATCGATGTTGGGCAACAGGCGTTTGAGGGCAGGCACCAAATCTGCCTCATCGGCGACCATTTCGATGCTAGCCACCATGCGCGCCTCGCGGGCGACGGCCAGCAGGTTGGCACCGAGTTCTGCGGTGTCCCGACCCAATAGGATGCCAACCCTGCGTCCCGGCACCGCGTTCCGAATCAGCGACAACTGCCGCGCCCACGGCTGGTCGAAGTAGACGGCCGAAAAGAGTTTGCTGTCCTGTGTTCGGGCGTTGGACCGGGCCATACTGCGAAAATTTGCACGCGGTACCAGCACGTTCAACACCGGGAAAGGCGGTGGCTTGCGGGCCATGGCGGTCATTGCGGCTGTACCCACCGCAACCAGTAACTGGCTCTGGCCGCTGCGGGCGGCGGGCTCGTCTTTCAGGTTACTCAAGGTCACTACGCGAAGCGCGGTCTTGACACCGCTGGCTTGGCCCAAGGCGTTGCCCAGTTGGCTGGCAAATTCTGCATACGCACCACCGTCTTCACTCAATACAACGGTGACAGCCTCCTCTGACCAGGCGCGACAGTGGAAACTGAGCCCAGCTAAAACGAGGATGCAGAGGATACCCAAGCGCATAGAGACCAGTATCGCATTGCGGCGGCCTCAATCTTTGGCTGTCGGCAGCGGCAGGCAATAGCTGGCCGAGAACGCACATACGACCGCCAGTAGCAGGCAGAACAGCGGATTTCAAACAGCGTCTGGCCACGCGTTGCGGACTCGGCCAGAGCCCCAGTCCAGGGCGTGCGGCGACCTTGGCCAGCCAAAGCGCGACCGCGACTGCAGGCAAGGTGCCGGTGCGACCCATGAAGGCGCGGCGGGAGGCTAGGGAAGCGGTGGCCTGGGAGAATGTTTGCCCGCCCCAGTGATACGCAGCCGAGCGCAGGGCGGATTCAGATGTCCGAGTGCCGCGTTCGGGTTTGAACGTGAATCTGTTTGCTGGTTTGCTGCGTATTCTGTACATGAAAGCCTACGCACCTACCTCTCACGCTGCGCCGTTGCGTGGGCCGCCGTTGCCCAACATGTTTCGATCCTCTAGCCCTCGTGCCGCAAGCGTAATCAGCTATGCCTTTGATAGCAACCTGTATGACACAGTGAATTTTCGGGTGAGCAGGCGCCAATCCCGCAGGTTCATTCACAATGTAGTGATGACAACCGACAATAACGACGATCTCCTGATAGCCCTGCTCGAGCGCATCGCGCAGAAGGACGATACCGCGCTCAAGGTGCTGTACCGGCAAGTGGCACCCAAGTTGTACGGCCTGGCGCTGCGCGTGGTCACCCAGCGCGACTGGGCCGAAGACGTGTTGCAAGAGGCCTTCTTGTCCATTTGGCGCTCGGCCCCTGATTACCGGGCATCGCTGAGCCCGCCCATGGCCTGGATGGGTTTGATCGTACGCAGCCGTGGGCTCGATATGTTGCGCAGGCGCACGGCCGACCGCAGCCACGTGACGCAGGAGTTGGACGACACCATGGCCGAAACATTGGCCAGTGATTCACCCACACCCATGGACACCGCCCAGGCCAGCGAGCAGGCCTGGGCTTTGCACCAGTGCCTCGGCCGCCTGGACAACAAACAGCGTGAGGTGGTCAGTCTGGCCTACGTGCGCGACTTGAGCCATGGCGAACTGGCCCAGCAATTGCGCTTGCCGCTGGGCACGGTCAAGACCTGGATACGCCGCGGTCTGGACCAATTGCGCATGTGCATGGCGCGCTTTGCCTAAGAGGAGCCTGAACCATGAACCTCTTAAGCAACCCTGAATTACTTGAACGTCTGGCCAGCAGCTATGCGCTGGGCAGTTTGCGCGGTGGCGCACGCCGCCGCTTTGAAGCCATGGCGCGTGAGCAGGCGCCGGTGCGCGCCGCTGCGCTGATCTGGCAAAGCCGCTTGGCCAGCATCAATGAATTGCAACCCCAGGTGCAACCCGATGCCGTGGTCTGGACCCGTATCCACAACCTCGTTCAGGGCGAAATGACCGGCGCCGTGCAGGCCGCAGTGCGTGCCCAGACGGCCGCTTCGTCGGCGGAGCCAGTGGGCATTGCCGCCTGGCTGCGCAGCTTGACGCTCTGGCGTACCGCTACTGCGGTTGGGGCGCTAGCCACCGTAGCGGCGGTTACCGTCAGTGTGGGCCAGCGCCAGGAATTTGGTGGCGAAATTGCCCGCCTGCAAAACCAATTACTGGCCGCTCCGCAAATCGAATACGTGGCGGTACTGGCGGATGACAAAGCTGCAGCCTCTATGTTGGTTACCTTTGACCCGAGGGCAAAGAAGCTCACGCTACAGCGCGTGGGCGCCTACCAAGAGGCAGACGACCGCTCGTTGCAACTGTGGGCTTTGCCACCGTCGGGCGGCCCCAAATCATTGGGTGTGCTGAGTCACGACAAGCTGCTGCGCCTGACCGCCGGTGAGCGCGATGTGCGCGAAGTGCCGACCTTGGCCATCAGCCTGGAGCCCAAAGGCGGCGTGCCCATAGGTTCGGGCCCCACAGGGCCCGTACTCTTCAAGGGTGCTTTGATCCAGAAGATGCTGTAGCCAGCATCAAAAACCGTATCAGCCCCGGCGGCGTCGGGGTACTACATCAAGCTGGACGGTTAATTTGGCGGGTGCAGAGCCCACTACCAAAGAAGGTTGCGCTTTTTCAACCAGTTGATTGGCATGCCAGACCTTCAGACTGGCGGTTCCATCGGGCACGTCTTCAATCACAGCAACACCATTGGCTTCTGTTTTGACCGACCATGGAGACTCGGCCACGTAAACATGTCCACTCATAGATCCATGGATAAAGCATCCCAATAGCACGGCGCCGGTTGCACCTGGTTTGTCCAGGCTCAGCACTGCAGAGTTGGCAGGCTTTCCTTCAGACTTGCCTTCCAAACGCAGTGACAGGCCATCGTTGCTGTTTGGGTTGGCGCTCGTAACCGCGCCCGGCACTGTTAGACGCACATGGTGGTCCCACGTGTCATTGTTGGTAAAGCGTACTTTGGCGCCTACGCCCACGACGGTCACGGTGGGTATGAATTGCATTTTTTCCTGGTTGACGGTGGCCGTCAGTGGCAGTGCTTTCTTGGCAGTGCCGTGCGCGCTGGGTAGCACGACGACTACCGCGTCGGGCTGCGGCTTGCCGTCCTTGTCCAGCACCAGCACCTCCAGCGTGCCAGCGTGGGCCAGTCCGGCCAAGAGGCCGGTCACCAATGCCGCCGTGAGGCCGCGCATGGCAAAACGTGGGGTGGTTTTTGGGTTTGTTGGTGTCATGGTGTTGCTCACTTTACCGTGATCACGTCACGGTGCATAGGTGCCAATCGCGCCAGCAACTGGTTTTGGGCGCCAAAGGCAATGCCTTGCGCGTCCATGGCCCGTTGCAGTACTTCCACCAGCGCATTGAAATCGCCCTTGGTGATGTCCAAGTTGGCGTGGGAGGACTTCATATCTGCGCCTTTGTACACGCAAGGGCCACCCATGACAACACAAAACTGGTCGACCAATTGCTCTTTGATGCGCTGCTGGTTGGCCGGCTTGAAGTGGGGGCCTGTGCGCGGGTCCGCCAGCAAGCGGACCATGAAATCGTCCATCAGCTTGATCAGCCCGGCCTTGCCGCCAAAGGTTTCAAACAGTGCGCTGCTGCTCGCAACAGCCGCGGGTGCACTCTGGGCGTATGCGGGCAAGGCCAACCATGCGGACGCTGCCAACACCAAGGCTGGGGCGAAGGAAGTGAATAGTCTTTTCATATGAATTTCTTGTGGAGTCAGGGGTGGGTTAGAACGCGAATTGCGCCGACAGGTAGTAGCCACTCTGGTTGCGCGCCGCGGTCACGCCGGGCACGATGCGGCCCAGGTCAACATAGGCCAGCGTCACCGATACATTCTTGTTGGGCGCCCAGGCAACAAAAACGTCTTTCCAAGGGTCTTCGGCCAAGGCCTTGCCCAGACCGGCCGCCTGGCCCAGGTCTTCCAGGTTGTTGGGCTTGGCGCGGTATTCGGCGCCAATCGCCCAGTTCTTGCTCAGCAGGTAAGCGACCGACACTTCCGGCACCCACGAACGATCGTCTTTGCCGGGCGCGGCAGAGCCAAAGCCCAGCAGACCATTCTGGTTGGCATTGGTATTGCGCAGCGTGGCGTTCAACAAAATGCCTTGGGCGAGAAACAGCTTGGTGGCGCTGACATAGAAATCCGTACCATTGGTCTTGGTACCCAGAAAGTTGAAGACCGAATTCAGCGAGCCCGGCGTCACAGACTTGTATTCCAGTCCCACGGCGATCTGCGGCATCAGTGTGTCGCTGTCCAGCACCGCATCCCCCGCCACTTTGACCTTGACGCCAACCACATCCATCATGATGTGCTGGCCTGGAGCCACACCAAACGGCGCCACGCCGTTGAGCGCGATGGCAGGCGACGCATCAAAGTCTTGCCTGGCCAGAGACAGCTCCACACGGTCTTTGATGCCCACCGCCGCACCAAAAACGGTCAG
>JBBQBG010000025.1:0-28126 GCA_038317285.1 Burkholderiales bacterium
CAGCTGGCCGGGATCGTGGGCGCCGCCGCCGTCGCGGTGCTGCTGGTCTTTGCGCCCAGCCTGCTCAAAAGCCTGCCCACTGCAGCGCTTGCCGCCGTGGTGATTGCATCGGCCATTGCACTGGTCGAGATCACCGATCTGCGGCGGATCTACCGCATCCAGCGGTGGGAATTTTGGTTGTCGATGGGCTGCCTGGCGGGCGTCGCACTGTTTGGCGCCATACCGGGCATTGGCCTGGCCGTGGCGGCTGCGATCATTGAGTTTCTCTGGGGTGCCTGGCGGCCGCATTCGGCGGTGCTTGGCCGCGTCGATGGCGTGAAGGGCTACCACGACATCACGCGTTATCCGGCCGCGCGCGTCGTGCCGGGCCTGGTGCTTTTTCGCTGGGATGCGCCACTGTTCTTCGCCAACGCCGAACTCTTCAAGGAACGGGCTCTGGATGCCGTTGCGGCATCACCCACCCCAGTGCGATGGCTGGTAGTCGGTGCCGAGCCAGTCACCAATGTCGATGTGACGGCGGCCGACATGCTGGAAGAACTCGACAAGCACTTGAAGGCGTCCGGCGTCGACCTTGGCTTTGCCGAGTTGAAGGACCCGGTCAAGGACACGCTCAAGCGCTTTGGATTGTTCACCGCGTTTGGCGAGCATCGGTTCTTCGCCACGGTCGGGCAGGCTGTCAGCGCCTACCTTCGTGCCCACGGGGTAGAGTGGTTGGACTGGGAAGACCGGCGCCAGTCGTAAGCCTGGCTAACTGGCTGGAGTCCTTGCGGCGAAGGCAATTACGCTTGTGGCGACGAGTTGGCGGGGGTACAGAACCGAACGCCCAATGCAGGCCAAATGAGCCAAAATAAATATTGGCAAAAACCAGATTTTTGATGGGGTATTTGATGAAACTGAATAGGTTCCTCGCAGCGCTCTTCTTTCTTGGCGCTCTGGCGCCAAACGTATACGCTCAGGGCGCGACGAACAGGACTGACACCAGTGCAAAAATGATAGCCGACATCATTGACATTGCGCCTTGGGGGATGAATGGCGCAGACGGAAAGCCAGCAGGTATATACCCCAACATCTTCAAACGCTTGTCCGAACGCAGCGGTTGTGCTTTGGAAACACGCCTGACTCCTATCGCGCGCGCTGTTGTTGAGGTCTCACGTGGAAGCGCCAGCGCAACCATGATGCTGGACCGTTTGGATTTGAACGAAAACGCCATTGCTTTAGGAGAAGTCGCAGCCCTGCGTATTGAGGTGTGGCTACCGCCCGGCAGTACGTTGCGCCGCCTTGAAGACTTGGCGGGCAAGACCGTCGGCGTACTGCGGGGGCCCACCTACCATGAAGGTTTTGACCGAGATAGCCGGATTCTGAAGTACTACGTTACGAACCCCAGGCAACAGCTGGAAATGCTAAGAAAGGGGCGACTGGATGCTGCCATTGGCGTGCATGAAAACTTTCTTATTGCTGTCGACCAGATGCAAATTTCACCCAGCACATTTGCACAACCTATCGACTTGGGAAAACGGGTCGTGAAATTGTGGGTAACCCCCAGTATGAAAGAGAGCCCTTGCGCCAATCAACTCGCACAAGCCTTGAAAGATATGCGACGCGCAGGAGAAGTGGACCGGTTTATCTCACAAGCAGCCAATGCAAATCGTTGACAGAGCAATCCTCCTCTTCCAGGCTACCGGATCGGGCACAGGCTGGGCATTCACCTACCGGTGTGCACACGCTTACCTGGTTTTCAAATTAGCCTCAAGCAAGTTGTCCTGCGACTTGCTCCGCGCAATCCTGACCGCGATCTCGTCCGAAAGCCGCATCCCAGTGTAAAGAGAGTCCCATGCCATCCATTTTTCACCTTGCCTTTCACGTGAACGACCTTTCTAACTCGCGCCAGTTCTACGGCACGATTTTGGGTTGCCGCGAGGGGCGCAGCACCGACACCTGGGTTGATTTCGATTTCTTTGGTCACCAAATCTCGTTGCATCTCGGTACGCCCTTTGCCACCAGCAACACCGGCAAGGTGGGTACACACTGGGTGCCCATGCCGCACCTCGGTGTGATCTTGCAAATGGCTGAATGGCAGGCGCTGGCGGACCGGTTGACTGCGCAAAATCTGCCATTTGTAATGTCACCGTGCATACGTTTTGCTGGGCAACCGGGCGAGCAGGCGACGATGTTTTTCCTGGACCCGTCTGGTAACCCGATAGAGATCAAGGGCTTCACCGACCTTGGCACCGTGTTTGCGAGCTAGGGCAGGCTGGGGCACAATCAGCCGCCGCCCTCCACACCACCTGACCGGAGCCTTGTCATGAACAAATACTTCACCTACATCTTGTACGCCACAGGCTTTATCACGATGTTGCCCTTGGCCCAATTTTTTGCACCCACCCAGGTGTTGGCGCTATCTGGTCTGCAAGTGGGTGACGCGGTAGGCCTGCTGCACGCCCAACATTGGGGGCTGCTGGCGTTTTGCTTTGGCGCCCTGCTCTTTTACGCCGCACGCCACCCGGAAATACGTCGCCCCATTGTGCTGGCCGCCGGGCTGGAGAAGCTGGGCCTGTGTGCCCTGGTGGCCATGGCCTGGAACACCCCAGCCTTGCAAGGCATGCATCCTGTGCTGTTCATCGACGGCCTGTGCGTCGTCTTGTACGCGCTGTGGTGGTTCACTGCGCCCACCACAGCCATCTAGGTTTTGCATACGCAGCTCCGTGTTCGACCGTATGGTGCCCTTCCAGGTCGGGTACTCTTCCACCCCGCAGTGGCCTTTGTGCAGCACATTTTTTCTCCGTTAGGGCATTTTCGAACTAGGTCCAAGAGAAGGGTTGCCTTGCTGCTGCTCGCCCTATTGGCGACAGGCTGCACCGACATGGCCTACCTGCTGCAATCGGCCAACGGCCACATCAAGATCATGCAGGCAGCCCGGCCCGTGGACCACTGGTTGGCGGACGACCGCACGCCCCCAGCGTTGAAGCAGCGCCTGCTGATGTCCCAGGAGATCAGGCGCTTTGCCGTTACCGACTTGCACTTGCCCGACAACGCCAGCTACCACCGCTACGCGCAGTTGCAACGGCGTGCTGTGGTCTGGAATGTGGTGGCCGCGCCAACCTATTCCCTGACACTTAAGACCTGGTGTTTTCCGGTGACCGGTTGTGTGGGCTACCGCGGCTATTTCGATGAGCAGGACGCACAAACCCAGGCCAACACCCTGCGTGCGCAAGGTCTGGAAGCCAGCGTCTATGGCGTGCCCGCCTACTCGACCTTGGGTTGGACCAACTGGCTGGGGGGTGACCCGCTGCTCAGCACCTTCATCCAGTATCCCCAGGGAGAATTGGCGCGCATGTTGTTCCATGAACTGTCGCACCAGGTGCTGTATGTGCAAGACGACACCGCCTTCAACGAATCCTTTGCCACTACCGTTGAACGGCTGGGCAGCACCGCTTGGCTGGCGGCCCAAGCGGATGGCGCGGCGCGATCAGAGTACGCTGCATTTGACGCGCGGAGACAGGCTTTCAGAGCCTTGACAGCCGACACGCGCCGCAAGTTGCTGGCCCTCTATGCGGCCGACACGAGCCTGCCAGAAGACGAACAACAAAGCCACAAGGCAGCAGTCTATGCAGCGTTCAGGCAGTCCTACGCGCAACTTAAACAACAGTGGGGCGGCTACAGCGGTTACGACCTGTGGGTGTCGAATGCCAACAACGCCGCTTTTGGCGCACTGGCCGCATATGACGACTGGGTCGGCGCATTCGAAGCGCTGTTTCGCCAAGAGCATGGCGATTGGACCGCGTTCTACGCTGCCGCCAAACATTTGGCAGAGTTACCGCGCGGTGACAGAACAGCGCGCTTGCAGCAGCTCAAAGATCGGGCCGCAGGACATTGATCGGCCCTGGCATGTCACACCGGGCAGATCTATTTCGTTTAAGAGGCAGGACCGCTACAACGCTTCATGACCATGCCCATCGCCAGAACACGCCAGTTGCCCCCGACACTCCACCGCCACCGGATCGCGGCTGCGCTAGGCTTGGGGCTACTACTCCTGCTAGGCGCAGGGGCACTGACCCAGACAGTGCTGACTAAGCAAGAGCGCGCACGACACCCCGCTCCAGGCGAAATGGTCAGTGTGGGGAAGCACCGCCTCCACCTGCACTGCCAGGGCAGCGGCAAGCCCCTGGTGTTGCTGGAGTCGGGCCTCAGCGGCTGGTCGCAAGACTGGGCCCGCGTGCAGCCGCAGCTGGCACGCCACACCCAGGTCTGCAGCTACGACCGCGCTGGTTACGCCTGGTCAGACGAAGCGCCAGAACCGCGCACCGGCCTGTTGGCCGTGGAAGACCTGCGCACGCTGCTGCACACGGCGGGCGTGCAGGGGCCAATGGTCGTGGTCGGACATTCCTGGGGCGGCATGCTGGCACAGTTGCTGGCACAGACGCACCCGGACGAGGTGGTCGGATTGGTGCTGGTGGACGCGCTGCACCACGATCAGACCGCGACCATGGACCCGGCAGCCCATGCGCGCTACAGCCGCAACATGGCATTGTTGACTGGCTCGGCCACCTGGCTGGCACCTCTGGGCCTGACCCGGCTGGCCGGTATGCCGGCATCCGTAGTGCTGGACAAGCTGCCCGTCGCCGAAAGGTCTGCGGCCTCGGGCATGGCCCTGCAAAGCAAGAACTACCGCGCGCTGCACTCCGAATACCTGGGCATTGACCCGGCGCTGGAGGTGGCCCGCCATTTGCCGACCATGCCCAGGGTGCCAACGGTTGTGCTCAGTACCAACGCGCTGAGCGAATTTCCACCCGGCTGGGACCAAGATGCCATGCGCCAGCACTGTATAGCCGGCCAACGCGCGTTGGCCCAACAAACCGGTGCAAGGCAGGTGGTAGTCGCTGATGCCGGCCACTACCTGCAGCTGGAGCGCCCGGAACTGGTTCTTGCGGCGGTGCACGAGGTGGTCCAACTGGTGCAAACTAGCGGTACCGCGCCTCACCCCTAAACCTGCATGCATGACGCACCACTTGGTCTGTTCGAAACCCACCGTCCCCACCTGCTGGCCCTGGCCTACCGCATGCTGGGTTCCCGGGCCGAGGCCGAAGATGTGGCGCAAGACACCTGGTTGCGCCAAAAAGACATTGACCTGTCCGCCATCAGCCATGTGCGGGCCTATCTGTCACGCATAGCCACCAACCTGTGCCTCGACCGTATGCAGACAGCCCGTGCCCGGCGTGAGCAATATGTTGGCACCTGGTTGCCCGAGCCGCTGGAAGACGCAAGTGGCGCCTTTGACCCGGGGCCACAGGCCCACGTCGAACACGCACAAAATGTGTCGATGGCTTTCATGTTGGCGCTGGAGCGACTCACGGCGCTAGAGCGCGCTGCCTTCCTGCTGCACGACGTATTCGATGAAAGCTTTGACGAAGTGGCCCTGCGGCTGGGTCGCAGCGCCGCCACCTGCCGCCAGCTCGCCGCCCGTGCCCGCACCCATGTGCGCAAGGACACGGCGCGCCAGACCGTGCAACCGCCCGCAGCCGAACAACTCCTGAGCGCCTTTGTGCAAACCATTGCCAGCGGCGACCTCGTGGCGCTGGCCCGCCTATTGACGGATGACGCGGTCATGCTTTCGGATGGAGGTGGACTTGTCGCCGCCGTGGCCCAGCCCTTGCAAGGTGGCGCGTTGATCGCCAAGGTGCTGCTGGGGTTTACCAAGAACTACCATGCGCAGGACTTTGCCATACGCCTGACGCGGCTCAACGGCATGCCATCCGTGGTGCTGTACAGCGCACAGGGCGGCGTACTGCAGACCACGACCCTGCATTGCGGAGCCGACGGTCGCATCAGCGCTCTGTACATCGTCCGTAACCCGCACAACCTGATTCGCATCGGGCCATTACAGTAGGTGCCTGCGCTTTTGCATTCCCGACCGCCCCGGAAACCCATCATGAACTTTGGACTAGCCGCCCACCGATTGCACCGCCTGGGACCGGACAGCAGCCTGCTGCACTGGGCACGCGCCTGTGAGCGGGGCCTGCAAGCGCTGGGCCTGGGGCTGCATGCGACTGGCGGCGCTTTTGATGCGTTGACCAAATACAAGCTACTGGACGTCCAGCTCACCGCCGTAGGCAATGGCCGCGACGGCGGGCTGATGCGTCTGGTGTCGCGCATGGCCGGTGGTTTGCAAGCGCAGGACGCGCTGGAGGGCGTTTTCTTCCTCATAGACCCGGTAGACCCAACGTCGATCTACCCCGAAGCTTTGGCGCTCAAACGCCAGTGCGTGATCCACGGCAAGCCTTTTGTGTCCACACGGGCTGGCGCTATGGAGTGGGTGGCGGTGGAGCTAAGCAATGCCGGGCTCAACGCAGTGGCCATGGTGCCCGAGGCCGCGCCCCTGTTTGCGCTCGAAAACCAGGTGGCCGCGCTGATTGCCCACGACGCCCTCAAAGACACCATGGTGGCCTTTGCTGCAGAACATTTCGACACCCTGTCGCGTTTTGCTGGCCGTGTGGCCACCGGCACCACCGGCAGCCTCCTCAACGCCATGGCATGGGCGCGCGGCTGGCCGGCACTGCAGCCCTGGGTCAGCTGCTACCAGAGCGGCCCGTTGGGCGGCGACGCACAGATTGCCGAGCTGGTGCTCGACCAGCGCTGCCAGAAGGTCATCTTTTTCGAAGACCCCCATGTGGCACGCCAACATGAAGCCGACATCCAGCTGATGGAACGCGCCGTGTGCAGCACCCAGCATGCCACCACTTGCTACAACACACCGGCCATGGCACGGCAGTGGGCAAGGGCTGCGGCCATGGTGCACGACGGCGCGAACTGAAGATTGCTTCTAAATTCATAGCGACTTACGCACATTCCACGAGGGCTACAGGCCTATTGATGTGTATTCCAACCCATCAAGCGGTGGTCGTTGGCTTCTTTCATCAGCAGGCGTGCCTGTTCTGACTCGGCGGAGTGCGGGCCACCTTGGCCATCCAGTTGCATCGCCAGTGCTTGCACCGCAATGGGGTAGTCCAGTTCGGCAGACAGGCTGAGCCAATAGCGGGCTAAGGCCAGGTCCACAGGCACGCCATCGCCATTCTCATAGGCGACCGAGAGCTGGTACATGGCTTGGGCGTGGCCCTGCTCGCTGGCCTTTTGCAGCCACTGAGCGCACAGTTTCGCGTCTTGCGCCACGCCTTGGCCGTGGCTGGCCATACGGGCCATCATGAAGCTGGCTTTGCCGTTTCCCTGTGCGGCGGACCGCTCGTACCACTTCCAAGCATGGGCATCGTCCATGGCCAAGCCGAGTTTGCCGTCGTGCAGAGCCTGGGCCAGCGTGAACTGGGCTAAAGCATCACCGGCGCGCGCGGCTTGTTGTAGGTAGGTTACAGCCTGGCCAACGGTCTCTGGGCGGTCGGACAGGGCAAGGCCGAGTTCGCGCTGGGCAAGAGCAGACCCCGATTGGGCCCATTGGGTGAGCTTGGCCAAGGCCTCGGGCTGGCGGGCCTGCAGCGCAAGGATGCCAACGGTCTCGATCTCGGCAGTCGTCGCCGGAATCGGATATTGAGGCTGGCAGCCGAGCAGGCCAGCACACACGCTGAGGACCAATACTGCCGGTGCAAACCGGAATGGTCTGCGCCGCAACAAGCGAAAGTCGGTGGGTGCAAACATCGGAATCCAAAAAACAAAAAGCACGCACCCGCCAGCGGGCGGTGCGTGTGCAAGCTTGTAAGCCCGCTCCAAGATCCGGGTCCTGGCGCGGGAAAAAGCGGCCCTTACTGGTTCAGGTCAATCACGTACTTGCCAAAACCATTGGCATCTACTGCGCCTTGCGACAGAACGCGGGGCAGGTTTTGCGCCTGTGCAACAGCCAATTTGCCAGGGGCCACGCGCAGGTAGATGGGGCCTTTGGTTTGCACTTTGACAAAGCTCCAGGGGCGAGCCGAACCGTTGGCGGCCAGGGTCAAGTTCTTGGTGCCACCAGCGCCAACCTTCTTCACGAAGTCGGAAACGACAGTTTGGTTGGCATCAGGCGACTTGATGATGATGGTGCTGCCATCCAGGGCGGGTATCAGTTTTCCGCCCGCGCGGAAGTCGTTAGTCGCGACGATGAAGTCTGCCGAGGCCACGACGGGGGCGCCGTTGTAGGTCAGGTTCACAATGCGGCTGCCCTTGGGCTGGGTCACGTCGATCTGGTACTGCAAACCGTTGTTGTCCGCATAGAAGACGTCAAAGTTGAAGATGGTGGAGTACGAAGGCACCAAATCTTGCTCGGAAATAGCGGCGGGGTCGATTTGACCGAATTGGCCCGCTGGGATTTCCAGCCAGCTTTTCAAATCCGAGCCCTTGATCTTGACGGCCTGCAAGTTGTTGTTGCTGAAGACGTACAGGTCGCCAGGATTGCGTATTTGCAGCGCCGTGGGGCTGGCCGTGCTGGCTGCGGGCGCTACGTCCGTGAAATCGGTAGCCCCATTGCGGCCGGCTTTGAAGGGCGCGCTGCATGAGAGGATAGGGATGCCCTTGTAGGCAGCCAACGCCGGGTCGCTGTTGATCTTGTTGCGCACATAGTCTTGCTGCGCCTGGTTCACGATCTGGATGGCGCTTACGTCACCGGCCAGGGCAAAGTAGGCGGACATCGGAAACTCGGTCGCGGTGCCCAGTGGCTGCGATGCGTAGTTGATGGTGGCGTCGTGCTCGGCTTTGACCAAGGGTGCGATGGAGGGATCAGCGTCCACGATGGTGACACCGTCTTTGTACTTGAAGCCACGCGACTCGACCGTCGTCTTGGTCTTGTCCACCGACCACACGCCTTGTTTGTAAACCAGGGTCATGCTGATGATGCCCAAACGGCGACCCCAGCTCTGGCCCATGACGGTGGGCACGCCGTTGACGATACCGTTCACTTCATCCACCGTGCCGGCCGGGAAAGCGGCTTTGAAGGCAGCCAATGAAGGGTCGATGGCGGGCGCATTGGTTTCTTTGGCCTTGGGGAAGATCAGGTGGGAGTGCCCGATCATGAGTGCATCCACACCGGTGTTGGTCAGGTAGTAGCTGCCGTTCTCCATCGTTGGGCTATAGGGCGCAGCGTCCAGGCCTCCGTGCGACAAGGCCACCACCAGTTGGGCGCCTTTGCTGCGCATTTCTGGGATGTAGGCTTTGGCCGACTCGACCACGCCATTGACGACCACTTTGTCTTTGAGGTTGGCCTCGTCCCACTGCAATATCTGTGGAGGTACAAAACCCAAAATTCCCACCTTGATCTTGACGGCGATTGAGCTGCCATCGGGCTTGATCGCTGTGAACGTTTTGTCCAGCAGTGCGTAGGGGTTGAAGATAGGCTTGCCACTGGCAACACCATTCACATTGGACAACACCAACGGGTAGCGGGGCGCGCCGCAATTGCTGCCTTTGCTGACGCCGGGCACGCCAAAGTCGGTGTTGGTAACCTGGCTTAGGAAAGGCAGGCCGTAGTTGAACTCGTGGTTGCCCAAACCGCCGCCGTCGTATTGCAACGCGTTCATTACCTTGTGTAAGGCCAGGGTTTGGCTGCAGGATACCGGAGCGGCCACTGCCTGGTAGTCACCGAGCAAAGTGCCTTGGATATTGTCGCCGTCATCAAGCAACACAGTGTTGGGGTTCTCTGCCCGCGCGGATTTGATGAGGGCCGCACCGCGCTCCATGCCGATGGTGGTATCGGCCGTCAGGCTGTAGTAGTTGTAGCTCATCACGTTTTGGTGGATGTCGGTCGTCTCCAGCAAGGAAATCCTGACCGTGGTGCCGTCGGGGATCAGATTGGAGTCGGACCCGCCTCCACTGCATCCAGCCAATGCGGCAACGGCGAACGTACTCAGCGCCAGCGTGTATTTCATAAGGTTTCCTGAGGGATGGGATGTTGTCGGGGCCTTTGTATCAGCCCCTTACCGATGCCATAAAGACAAGGCAGTGTCAGTTTGTGCAGCGGTGTGTGCCTCGAATATGTCAAAGCCATATGACTGGTGCGTGACAGAAACGAGCAGAACCCAAGCACCACAGACGGAGGCATTCACCTTGGCGCGTGCAGTTGCAATACAAGCACTGGTGTGACATTGCGGCGGTGGAACTTTTACGCTATAACCCGGCAGCGACGGGTTGCAACTGGGAGACCGTGCGCAGCAATCGTGATGTTGGAATGAGCGCCACCACAGGCGTATACAAACGCGCTTGTAGACACAGGCGGTCCAAACCATTCTTTCATCGGAGGTATCCCCATGGCCGAAGAATTCCAGGTGAGCGGCACCAACACAGTCGCGCTATTCACGCTCAAGTTACACCGCGGCGACGGCATGCTTTTGCTAGCCATGAACTGGAAGAAGGGCACGCCGCCCCAAGACTTCGTCGGCTTCGCGATGGAGTACAAGGAGCCCAAGGGCAGCAAATTCTTCAGCTTGAAGAACCGCATCGCATTTCCTGGCAACGAGGGCGCGGTCAACGCCAACACACTGTCCACCCGCCTGTCACCGATACAAAAGTTTCGCTGGGTGCACTTCCCGCGCAATGCAGACATGGCCGGCGCATTCGTCTACCGTGTGACACCCGTCTTCATGAACAGCGCCGGAGAACTGAGCTACGGCGAAGCCCAAGAGGCCGCTATCGCGTTGCAGCGCGAGACCTACCCCGACCAGCTCAACGTCACGTTCACACGCGGCTTTGTATCGTCGCAGGCCTTTGTGGACCGCTATGGCGCGGATGCGATCGCCACACTGTTGCCCGCGAAGGCGGATACGGGCCTGGACTTTGTGCCCACCCACCCCAAAGCCGTCGAAGCACTGGCGTGGATGGGTTTCGAAGCGCGCAGCGCCATCCTGGAGGTATTGGACGAGGCCATCGCCGATAAGAAAGCCCAGGTGCAAGCGGTGGTGTACGACCTCAACGAGCCGGGCATCGTGTCGCGCCTGGAAAAGCTTGGCAGCCGCCTGCAGATCATCATCGACGATGCCGGTGCACACGGCGAAGAAGGCTCCAGTGAGTCGCTCGCGGCACAGCGGCTTGCAGCCAGTGCGGGTGCCCAGCATGTGAAGCGCCAGCACATGGGCGCGTTGCAGCACAACAAGACCATTGTGGTCGATGGCCCGAAGGTGCAGGCCGCTGTTTGCGGATCCACCAACCACTCGTGGCGCGGCTTCTTTGTGCAGAACAACAATGCCATCATTCTGCGCGGCAAGGCTGTGGTCAAAATCTTCCGAACGGCGTTTGATGACTATTGGGGTAACAATAACAAGGTCGCGGTGTTTGGTGCCACCAGGTCGGCAAGCTGGCAAAAGCTGGGCCTTAAAGGCATCACCGCACAGATCGGCTTTTCACCCCGCACCAAGAAAGATGCCGTGCTGCAGTCGATTGCGGACGACATCGGCAAGGGCACGCAGTCCAGCCTGTTCTTCTCGCTGGCATTTCTGTACCAGACGCCGGGCCCGGTGCGTAACGCCATCAAGGCCCTTCAGAAAGACAAGCAGGTGTTTTGCTACGGCATATCGGACCACGCGGTAGGAGATTTAAAAGACTCCGAAACCGAGGGGCTGGATTTGCAAAGGCCCGATGGCACCGTAACCGTCGTGCAACCGGCGGCGCTGACCGGTAACAATGTGCCGGAGCCCTTCAAGTCCGAACCCGTGGGCGGTGGTGGCACACGCATGCACCACAAATTTGTCGTCATTGACTTCGACAAACCCACGGCACGCGTTTACATGGGGTCTTTCAATTTCTCGGGCGCGGCCGACACGTCCAACGGCGAAAACTTGTTGTTGATTCAAGACCGGCGCATCGCCGTGTCTTACGCGGTGGAGGCCCTGCGCATCTTTGACCACTACCATTTTCGTGTGGCCCAGCAAGAGGCGGCCACCGCCCAGAAAAAACTCCAGCTCGCCCTGCCTCCGCGCAACCCCGGCGACAAAACCTGGTGGGAAGAGGATTACAGCGATGTGCGCAAGATCAAGGACCGCGTATTGTTTGCCTAGAAGTCGAATCCAGGAATATTCAGAACGCGCAGCCTGGCCCTCGCCAGACGACCGGTCCGAACAATCATTCTCGTCAGTGAGTGAATCCCAAACTTTGTTCTAGCCGTGCCGACTAGAAGAGTGAGTTTTTGGACTGCCCTATGTGACATAGATCCAAGTCATGAAAACGTCGCCTGCCACCCCTGAAAGCGCTACGCGGCATTGGCTGGCCTAGGCGTAGGCGCGGCGCCCTCACAATTGGCGGTCGATGGTGTGCAGCTGGCCTGACGGCCTAGCCGGATTTTCTTTTAAACGAAAGAGGCCATTGGCCCTCGTGGAATGTGCGTGTATAGCTATTATTACGATAGCAAAGCCAATACGGGCGTCATCTCCGTCTTCCATGTTCCGTGCGTATACAGCAGTTCCAGCTTGTCGGCATTTAGAACTGGGTGCTGGGTATTGAAGGACCAGAAATGTGCCATTTTCTGTTCGGCAGTCCAATGTGGAAAAAGAAGCGATAAACGCATGGCTTGCATGAACTGGCCATGGCTAAACGCGTAGACCAACCCATCGAGCGGCAGGCTTGCGATTCGCGCCAGCGTCTGGTCCACGCGCCTTAGCAGGCATTCGAAATTTTCCGCCCCAGGTCCATCGCAGAATGTGGGGTCGCCTTTACCCCAATAGGCTTCAATGAAGGGTAGCCGCTCCTCCCGCGAAGAGCCGTTCCAGCGGCTAGGCTCAAGGTAGGTGAACTCCTCCATAGGAAGCACCGTAACCGGCACGACAGGATAGCGCTCCTGCGTAGGTTGCGCAGTCTGTCGCGCTCGCAAATAGGGAGACGTTGCAATCAGCGTGGGGGCCGCCGTCCAGGATGCGGCGACGTAGTCGGCCTGCAAGCGACCGAGTTCGGTCAACGCCATCTGGGAGAGGTCAAAGGACGGAATGCCGACGTTGCCGGTGCTTTCTCCATGGCGCACAAAAATCACCCGCATGTCGCTTCACTTCCTGAAAGCTCAGGACTTTACCGCAGCGAGGCGGCCCCACGTTTTAGCCTACGGCTTGTACGCGTCCTCGGTGTGATGCACCCAGGTTCACGACCCGTGTGGTGTCGGCGACGGCCTGCGTGCTGGGCTTCGGTGTGAAGGCGGGCGACGACAACAAGGCAGTGCACAACTCCAGCACCAGGTCATCCTTGATGGCAGGGTCGTCGTAAAAATGGAACTGCTGCTGGCCCAGCACATCGCGTGTGAACCAGCCATTGGGTTGGAGGTAGAGACTCAGTAGCGGGTGGTCGCTGCCTTCCCAAGATTGCACAAAGTCAAACTCAAGCGCCTGAACGCGTCCATGCAAGGCCACTGCGCGGGGAGTGGCCGTGGTTTTGCTCCCCAAACCGTAGCAGGTGATGCCCGAACTGGCCACCGCAATATTGCCCAGCTCAGGTTTCCAACGGGGCGACGGTGCCTTGGCGCTCTGCACGAACTTGGCATACAGGGCGTCGAGTTCCTTGATGGCGGCGGCGGCTTGGCCGGCTTGTTGACTCAGGTCTTGCATAGGGGAATCTCCGATGGAAGGCAAAGCCTGGCAGCGTGAGTGGCGGGGATCGCCAGCGCTTCAGGTGGCCCATTGTGTAGGGGGCCAGCCGCCAGCAAACGCGTCAAAGTGTGTGAGTTGTAAGCAAATGAAGGTGGCGGCCTTCGCAGCAGTTGAGTAAGCAGGTATGCCCGATCATGTGCCCGGTGGGAGTGCAGACCTAACGCGCCAACCAGCCGCCGTCTACCGCGATGGTGTAGCCATTCACATAGTCAGAGGCGCTTGATGCGAGAAAAACGACCGGCCCTGCAAGGTCCTGCGGAACACCCCACCGGTTGGCCGGAATACGCTCCAATATGGCAGCATTGCGGGCGGCGTCCGCGCGCAATGCCGTGGTGTTGTCGGTGGCCATGTAACCCGGTGCAATCGCGTTCACATTGACGCCATGCGCGGCCCACTCATTGGCCAGGGCCCGGGTCACACCCATTACGGCGCTCTTGGATGCGGTATACGACGGCACGCGCACGCCCCCCTGGTACGACAACATGGAGGCCACGTTGATGATCTTGCCACCGGTCCCTTGTTTGATGTATAGCTTGGCGACCGCCTGGGCCAGGAAGAAGACGGTCTTAAGGTTCAGGTCGATGACGTCATCCCAATCCTTCTCGCTGAAGTCAATGGCGTCGCAGCGACGGATGATGCCGGCATTGTTGACCAGAATGTCGACCTTGCCGGACAGTGTCAGGGCTTGTTGGACGACACCTTCGAGGCAACTGGTGTCCGACAGGTTGGCGCGCAGGTCCAGAAACTTGCGTCCCAGCGCTTCAACCTGTGTACGGGTGTTATCGGGTGCGCTCACATTGACGCCGACGATGTCGGCACCGGCTTGTGCCAATGCCACGGCCATGCCCTGGCCCAATCCGGTGTTGCAACCGGTGACCATGGCCACGCGGCCCTGGAGTTGAAATTGTTCAAGAATCATGGTGTTGGGGTGTTGTTGGTTGGGGCTCAGCTCAACGCAATGCGGTCATAGGAATGTGGTCCATGTCGGAGAACACCTGGTTCTCACCGACCATGCCCCAGATAAACGTGTAGGCCTGTGTGCCCACACCAGAATGCAACGACCAGCTCGGGCTGATCACTGCTTGTTCATTACGCACCACCAGATGGCGCGTTTGCGTCGGTTCGCCCATCATGTGGAAGACGGCGGCATCGGCTTTCATGTCAAAGTAGAAATACACCTCCATTCGGCGGTCATGGGTGTGGCACGGCATGGTGTTCCACAGGCTTCCCGGCTCCAGTTGGGTCATACCCATCAGTAGCTGGCAAGTGGGCAAGACGTTGGGTACCAAGAATTTGTGGATGGTGCGGCGGTTGCTGGTCTCTGCGGCGCCCAGGGTTTCAGGTGATGCCTCAGCCAATGTGACCTTGCGGTGTGGATACGCGGTGTGGGCCGGTGCGCAGTTGAAGTAGAGCTTGGCGGGCCGGGCCGCGTCCGCGCTGAAAAACTCCATTGCTTTTGCACCTTGACCTACATACAAGGCCTCACGTGGGCCGACTTCAAAAGTCACGCCATCTACCACCACGCGGGCGGCGCCCCCGATATTGATAAGGCCAAGTTCACGGCGTTGTAAAAGGAAGTCGGTTCCCGTGTGCTTGCCCAGGTCAGCCGCAAAAGCGACCCCGGCCGACACCGGCATGATGCCTCCGACGATGATGCGGTCGATCTGGCTATAGGTCAGGGTCACGTTGTCAGCCACAAACAGGTCTTCGACCAGGAAGTGGCGGCGCAAGCCTTCTGTGTCGAGGGTACGGGCGTGTTCGCTATGAACGGGTTGGCGGATTTGCATAGGGTCTCCAAAAAATTGATGAACTAATGTTGTTGAGACTAGCGGCAAGTAGCGCTGGGTACGCTGCCGTTAGTAATACCAAAGTTGGCGAAGTAAATGAAGTCGTCAATGTGCTGGTTGAGCGCCGCGTGGTGCTTGCGGTAGATGCCCCACTTGGGATGGATCTGCGTGGCGCCGGTACGCCACAATTGCAGACCCGATTTGTCAATCGACAGCAGCAGCTTGCCACTGGCATCATTCAATCGAAGTTTGTAGAGGCCGTCCGTATTGGAATATTTGACCTCTTCATAGGCATCCACCCACTGCCCAATCAGCGGCTCCAGCGGCGTAGTTGCCAACACTGTCATCACCCCTGAATCGCGCCGCTCGTCTCCAACATGGCGAAATTCCATGGTGCCGTTTGCCAGCGGTGTAAACGTGATGAGCGGCGGTGCCGCAAAGTCACCTCCGGTAGCCTTAATTTGGTGGATGTGGGTAAAGCTGGGAGAGAACTTCATCTCGCGTGGAATCTTGAACCGCCACGTGTAGACAAAGCTATCCCCTTCCTGTCCCTTGAACGGCTCATGCACGCCGCCCTTCACGGGCGACAGCTTGATCTCGGTGCGCGAGCGATCGCCACCCTTTTCCATGGAAACCATATCCTGGTTTACGTCGGTGGGCTCAATCGACAAGAACGCAAAGTGCGGTCCCACCGAACCGTCACCATCACGCTCCTGGATATGCGGCCTGGCGGGTTTGTAGGTCGTGTCGCTGGGGGATTCAATCGCACCGGCCCCGAACAAGGCCTCCATGCGGGCGTAGGTATCCGAGCGGCCCCCCGCCAGCGCGTTCAGACACAACGTTTGGCCAACAACTCCCGAAGGCGCCGTGGCAGCGGCAGCGGATGCCCCGGCCCAGCTCAACAACGTTGCACCTGCCAGCAGTGCCCCGCTCGCGAACCCAAGCACTGCACGCACCGACCAATTGTCTTTTGCACGCATGGCGTTTTAGAACGTCATATCAAAACGCATGGTGACGTAGCGCCACGTGTCGCGCTCGGGCCGCCACGCGGTGATGGCGACAGATGCTGGCGAGGTGCCCGCCCCCCGATACGACGGGGTTTGCCCAAAACCATTGGTGGTGTACTGGCGATCAAACAGGTTGTTCACCATGAAGCTCAGCTTGTAACGACCCCTCTTATCCGTGATACCAAATCCGAGATCCACGACGGTAAATGCGGGTGCAGCGTAGTCTGGGTCTTGAATGATGTTCGTGATGATGTCGCTTTGGTATTTGATATTGGAATTAACAAACGCATTGAACGATTGATTGGCAAGACGCAGGTCATACACACCACCCACCACCAGCTTGATCCTCGGCGCGTTGAACATGGGGGAACCGGCCAGGTCCTGCACGCCCGCTGTGTCACCCACGAAACCGGGGAAGCACTTGTTGTTCTTTCCGGCGAGTGAACCATTGGCAGCAAAAATGGTGGTCCCCACTTTCACATTGCTAGGGTCGGTATAGCAAGCGGCGGCCTTCCACTCCTGAATGGTGGCCTCGGTAAAGGCAAAGCTCGCGCTCAAGTTGAGGTCTGGTGTGACCAAGGCTGTTGTCTCAAGTTCCAGCCCACGGGTATTGACCTTTGGAAGACTGGAGAGTTTGCTGACCGTTCCTGCACCATCACCCAAACTCACTGTCATGGCCTGCTGGTAGTCGGTAAAGTCGGTGTTGAACAACGTCGCATTGAAAGACATGCGGTTGTTCAGCAAGTTGCCTTTGACACCGATCTCGGTGGCCAATGCGTTCTCTGGTGCAACCGGTTTTGACGTGTTTGCATTCAATCCGCTCAGCAAATCGTACGCCACGCCTTTGTGTCCCGTAGCGGCCATGACAAAACCCATCCACTCTTTGTTGAATTGCTTTTGCAGGCTCAGCTTGCCGGTGTAAGAGCGTTCTGTGTTCTCCTCCACCTGGAATACATTGCTCGCCGCCGTGCCTGGCACAAAAGTTTCGGGTGTTACCTGTGTGTAATAGTTGCGCGCAAAGTGGTAGCCAGAAGTCTCCCAGTTGCTGCGCAATCCCACCAATGCGGTATAGCTGGGCGCAAACTCCCAGGTGGCTTGGCCAAACAGCGCCTGATTGGTGTTGTAAACGTCGGCTTGGTAAACGACTGGACTGCCAACGGACGCACTTGAACACAGGGTCGGGGTACGGCAGTCTCCACGGTTGAACCAGCGGAAGGTTTCGGTCTTGGCGAGCCACAGGCCTGCCAGATACCTGAATGAGCCCGTATCTGGAGACACCAGGCGGATTTCCTGCGTCCTGGAAGTAATGTCGTAGGTACCACGCTGCGGATTACCAACGGCAACGGGAATCGTCAGAATAGAGCTTCCGGTGACTGCGGAGCTCGTGGGTACAACTTGCGAAAACTGGTCACCAAAGTCACGGTCAAAGTAGTCTGTTGCTAAATACTTGTCGAACGAGGTAATGGAGGTCAGTGTTGCGTCGTTTGGCAGCGTGTAGGAAACCTTCAGACCCACGCCACGGTCCGTAGCCTCCAGACCACCAGGATAGTCACGGCGGATGTCCCGGTTCCATTGCGTTGGGTTAATACCCGCTAGCGCAGTTGATGCAGACAGGGCGTTAACGGAAGTCCCTGTGGCAGGAAACGTGGCGGGGCTGTTGCTCGGAATCATGTACACCGGCAGACTCGATCCATTGACACCCAGCGTATTGCTGCCAGCCAACCCTGCCTGCTGAGACTGGCCAATGGAGCCTTGTGTGGCTGCATTGGTTCCAGAGTTGGTGATCAGGAACTTGTTGAGTGCGTTGGCGCTCTTGGTATTGCGACTCTCGTTGTAGTACGGCGAAAAATCAATATCCAACTGACTGCTGGGATGCCATGCAAACTTCGCCATCAAGGTTTTGCCACCCGACCCGTTGACCTTCTCACCCGTGGTCAGATTGTTGAGATTGCCCGGAAAGTCAGTGCTGCTGGCGGCAACCCGAATGCCCAATTGATCGGAGACTTCCCCGCTGAATGACCCGGCAAGGCGCTTCTCGCCGTCACTGGTCAGGAGCACGGTAGACTTGCCCTGCATCGGACCCGCGATGCGTTTGGTCACGATGTTGACGCCGCCAGAAATGGCAGACTTGCCAAACAGTGTGCTTTGAGGCCCTTTGAGCACCTCTACTCTGGCGATATCGGCGAGGTCCTTGAAAGCCTGAAACTGGTTTGCTATTGGAATGTCATCGATGATGACCACCACGTCGCCTTCCACACCAATACTGGTCGTCTGGGTCCCCACGCCACGCATGGCAATGGCATTGTTGGCTGAGGTTGTGCCCGAGTTGATCGACAGGGCCGGCGTTAATGCGACGATGTCTTCAATCTCACGGATGTTATTGCGCTGAAGGGTCGCTTCGTTCAAAACCGAGATGGACATCGGAACACTTTCTAGTCTCTCCACCCGCTTGTTCGCAGTGACCACGACGGCATCCAGTTGCGCGGCGTCTTGATTCGCGGCACCGACGGGCGCTTGCTGCGCGAAAGAAAGGGGCGTACACCCCAGTAGTAGCAAGGCGATGGCCGATGCAACGGGTGTCGCCTGTGCGCGGATCGACAAGCGTGCGGGATTTCTATTCATGGAAGTCTCCTAAAGTTCTTTTTGGGGTTGACTGGGGGGGTAACCGGATCAGGTGTGGTGAATCGTCCACTGCACCGTAAAGGGATCGCTTGCGGCAAAAGCGCCGCGACGGCACTGCACCAAGGTATGCATGGGACCGTTGGGCGATCGAAAACTGGGGTTGTTGTGGAGCGCCGTGGTGCGGCAGGTGTCGAAGCCCGAGGCCTGGAACGCTGTGGCAGCACCGGTTTCGAACTGCACGTTACACGCCTCCACAGTGGCGTTGCTCGAAAAGCTGATGTAGTCCAGCGCCAAGCACTGCACATCAATCGATGACGCCGGCGTAAAGCGATCCGAGCGACTGATCTTGCCGTCTTCAAATAGATATTCAACTTCGACCGACACGCGGTCGTCCCAGACGGGTGCATCGCCACCGAGTTGCGTCATGGCATCCATTTCGAAGCGGACACGGTGCGTAGAACCTTCTGTGGAGCTGCGGATGTTCTTAAAGAAGGCAGTGCCAATCAGCTGCGTGCCGTCTTGCAGTGTCAGCTTAGGCATCAGTTGCGCAAACTCAGGCCCACTGTCGGCAATGCCTTCCACCAAGCCGGGCGAAAAAGGTAAGGGGTAGTAGGGGCTGTTCATGTGCTGACCCGTTCCGCCATTCACGATCAACAGGCTAAACACACGACCACGGTCGCGGTAGATTGCCAACGCTCGATCAAAGACACCCTTGGCAAAGGGGATCAGACTGAACGGCGCTTGGGTCGCATCCAGCCAGTGCTGAAGGTCTTCGCTGCTATGCGGTGCGACATCCTGAAAACCGGCCTGGTTCCATAACTGATTGGCACTGATGATTTGGTGCAGCAGCGAAAGGTTCTCACCCAGAATGCGTGACTTGCCACGGTAGGCGTCAACGCGACGCCCGTGGTCCCACATATTGACGGAGTGCACCTCGACGTCAAACCAAAAACCAATGTATTTCTCGGCAATGGCTACCGACAGACTGTAAGCATAGGGTCGTTCTTCCGGAGTGAGTACTTCCAGGTAGGCCGCTACCGCGCAAATCTGTAACACCGCGGTATCGCCATAGGGCCCAAGGCTGCGTCCAAAGCAGAAACCATTCCCGTGTGCGTTCACCAACTTCAGAACTACGTCCACCGCGTTACGCAGCAGAACCCGCAGATTCGGCGTGACGATGAGCCCAGTTTCAATGAAGCGCTCGCAGAGCTCTGCGATCAACAGAATGCTGTAGCGGTCAAAGCGGCCTTCTCCATCGGTGTCGTCACAAAAACCAAAAGTGCCGGAGTGAGTGGCGTAGTGCTTCAGTGTTTTTTCTAGCAGTGCCTCGCTAGCCATTGCGTCTTCCCAACCCAACAGCATGCGCAGGCGCGCGATGCTGAATGCGACGCCGTAATAGTTGGTTGGCAAGTCGATGAGCGAGTAGTCTTCAGCATTGACAAACCGGCGCCAATCGGATTTTTCCTTCAAGGCTTCGAAGGTCTCAGGACTCACTGCTGCGTCCAACAGGCCAGCTTTCTTCAGCGCATACAAGCCCGCCACTGCATAGTAGATGCCCCATGAGGTTGACTCCATATCCGCTGTGAAGTCCATCACTGCCCGGAAGCCCGCAAGTCGCACATTCCATTGCGGTCCGCTTCGATCCGCACGGACCAGAAGATGCGTCAGTCCGGCGCAAATTTTTCCTGAGAGAAAGCTGTCTCTCGCTTCAAACACCCTCACTCCGCCCAGTATCAAAGCTTGCCTCTGTTCCACCAGCGCATCAAAGAAGTAAGCGAGCTGTCCAATGAGTTCGCCGGACACGATCTCGTCCAATGACCGCGATGCCAAGTCGGCTTGACGACCGATGACAGTGCTTTCGGTCATGCGCCAACTCCCACCGCAGCAATTTCAGCGCTAGACGGTGCTGAACGCCGCGCAGCCCGTTTCAACGCAAAGCCCACTGCAATGACCAAGCCGCCACAAAAGATGAAGCCGATACGTCCCGACAGGGGATTCGGAATCAGTGCGAGCAAGCTGATGAACCCGCCATAGGCCAGCGACAGATTACCCAGCAGGCTGGCCTGCGCATGGTCGCTGTTCGCCCCTTCTTCGCGTTCAAATTCGACCGGCTCCCGCATGCGTGCGTTAAAGGCATCGATCTGTTCGCGCTCGGCTTGTGGTGCCTGCTTCCAGAATGCTTTAGTGCCCAAAAACCAAGCCGCTCCCGCTGTTAAGTTGAGCAGTAGCCCAATGGCGATGGTCCAGTAGTTGGCTTCGTCCTTGGTCAACGGCCGGGTCAGCTGGAGTGCGCCTTCTAGCCATTTCGCATCGAGAAACTGCGTAGTCAGCATAGATACCACCAGGCCCACGATGACCGTGGACCAACCCGACCATGCGGGCGTACGCTTGACAAACATACACAGCATCAATGGAATGCTGTAGGGCACCGCTACCAGCGTGCCAAAGCGGAGCATCAGATCAAAGAGGCCAAGACCCTCCATGCGGGAAAAGTTGACCCCCGCCAAAATTACCAAAAGGCCCAACACCGCTGTAGTGGCTTTCCCAGCCAGGACCTGCTCCCGTTCGGTGGCATCCGGACGCAGCACGGTGCTATAGAAGTTTTTCACAAAGAAACCGGCGTTCTTATTCAATCCACTGTCCATCGACGACATGGTTGCGGCAAGAATGCCGCAGAGCAGCAAGCCAATCATTCCAGCCGGCATGGTGCTTATGCTGATCGCCAGAAACGCCCCTTCCGAAGGATTTTTCATTCCTGGAAACATGGCCCCCAAGTCGGGGTACAGGATGCTCGCCGCCATCGGCGGAATAAACCAGACAATGGGCCCGACCAAGAAAAGCACACCGGCCAAAGTGGCTGCTCGTCGGGCATGCACGCCATCTTTTACACACAAATACCGGGAAGCGTCGAGTAAGTTGTTGGTAGAAATGAATTGCTTGACGATGATCGCAATGACCCACAAAACCATGAGCGGCGAGTCAAAAGCCGCTGAGACGTCCAGATGCCCAGCCGGCATGCGCTCAACAAATGCGGTGACTCCGCCGACTTCACGCAATGCCAAATAGGCGGCCACGATCGTCACCGGCATCAGAATCAGCATTTGTATGAAGTCCCCTGCGATGGCCGCCCAACTGCCGCCCAGCAACGTCATCACAATCACCACCAGCCCGGTCAAGACAATCGTTTGTTCTAGGTTGAACCCAAACGCGGCTGACAGAAAAACGCACAGTCCGTTGAGCCATATTCCTGCATAGAGCGTCCCCAAGGGGATTTGCAGCCAAGTAAACATTTGTTCATTGACTTTGGAGAACCGTTGCCTGACGGCTTGAATGGCGGTAATCACCCGCGTCTGCCGCGCCATCGGGGCGAAATAGGCCGCATTGGCAAAGAAGCCGACCGCATTGCCGAGGTAGATCACCAGGATCGGCCAGCCGTCGTTATAGGCTTTGGATGCTGCGCCGGTAAATGTCCACGCACTGAACTGGGTCATGAAGGCCCCGGCACCCACCAACCACCACAGCATCTGGCCACCGCCGCGAAAGTAGTCACTGGAATTCTTGACAAAGCGCGAGGCCAGCCCGCCCATGACCAGCATGAACACAAAGTAGAACGCAATCACGGCGTAGTCGTAGGGAGTCATTGCGTAGTTTAGTTAAACGTTTAACTGAGTTTATTTTGGATTTATCGTGCTTGAAATGCGGGGTTACCCTCGGTTTTAAGGCCGATGTAGATATTTATTCGATCTGGCGTTCAAACAATGAATTAACGTTTGTTTTAATCTACATTTATCGATGCTGGCATCGTCAGCTCTTCCAACCACTGCATGAAACTTGAACCAAAACGCTCCCCCACCATTCGGGATGTCGCACGCGTCGCCAACGTTTCCACGGCCACCGTATCCCGGTATATCAACGGTGCGCAAAAGTTCACCGCGGCCACGGAGGAACGGCTACGTGAGGCCATCGACACACTGGGCTACAAGGCCGACCCGCTAGCGCGCAGCATGATTACCGGGCGCACCCGAACGGTGGCGGTAGTCATTCTGGATATTCGCAATCCGCACTTCACTGGCATCGTCAAAGGCGCGAACCGCAAGGCCATAGAGATGGGCTACAACCTGCTGTTTGTTGACACAGGAGAACGCCAGAGTGGCGAGGTGGGGATGCTGCGTGAGCTGAGCCGACGGGTCGATGGACTCATCGTCAGTTCACGTATGCCGGATTCCGACTTGTCAGCATTGCGCGATTTACAAAAGCCAGTTGTCTTTTTTGGCCGCGCTGCCGGGCCGGGCGTGCACAGCGTCAGCGCCGACGGCCGCTCGGCTGCCGGCATGCTGGCCCGGCATTTGGTTGACTTGGGTCACCGCAAAATTGCCTATCTGGGCTACCCACTGGCTCGCTGGGACTCAGAGCGTAAAGCAGGGCTCATCGGCGCACTGGCTGAGTCGGGCATGACTCTCCAATGTTTCGCGGCAGAAGCTCCCACCCTGGAGGCCGGCGAAAAAGCGGTCGGCGAAGTCCTGATGGGCAGCGACCGACCGGACGCCGTCGTTTGCTTCAATGACTTGCTGGCGATCGGCTTCATGAACCAGGCACAAGCTGCAGGCGTGCGCATTCCCGAGCAGGTGTCCGTCGCGGGGTTCGACGACATCCCCTTTTCTCGCTACACATCGCCCTCACTCACCACGGTCGACATGCAAAGCGAAGCGATGGGCGAATTGGCGTTGGTGCGCCTGCTGGAGCTCATCGAAGGAACTCTTATAGCCAGCGAGGAAATATTGCGACCTCGCCTAGTCGTACGCACGTCGACTGCGAGAAAAAACCTCAGTCTCTAACCGACCGCCTATTTAACCAAGGGAATAGCCCATGCATTTTTACGAAACGAACACGAGTCAATGGACTGAACTAGGGGACGGCATTCGTCGAAAAATAATCGGGCATACGCCGCAGCTGATGTCCGTGCTGGTGGAGTTCGACAAAGGCGCGATCGGCACTCCCCACGCGCATGAGGTCCATGACCAAATTGCACTGGTGACTGCTGGCTCGTTCATGGTCGAAGTGGGTGGCGAGAAGCGTGTCCTGCACACTGGTGATGCGTTCATCGCACCACATAACTGCACACACGGAGTGGTCGCCCTCGAAGACAAAAGTACGTTGCTCGACCAATTTTCGCCTTGTAGGGACGACTACCTCGCGCTCTGACCAAAAATCCAAGCGACTTCGACTTACGAATTGGGACTGGTCGCGTGCAGCGGAAAACGCGTGCATCCCAGACGAACCGAAATATCGCGACTGGCCTCGGTCAGCATGGCAACCACTTCGTCCTGGCGGGCGGCGTCATAGCGGAAGGTCGGGAATGAAACGCTAATGCCCGCAATGGGGCGGTTCAGTCGGTCAAAAATTGGCACGCCCAAGCAGCGGATGTGGTCGTCAAACTCTTCGCGGTCTTCGCCAAAACCTTGTGCCTTGACGCGCTCCAGTTCCTGAGCAAATGCGGCAGGCTCCACAATGGTCTTGTCGCGGTATTTAGTGAGCTCGGCGCCCTGCAGGATCATCGCACGACGCTCCGGAAGCTCCCAGGCCAACAGGACCTTGCCAATCGCGGTGCAGTGCAACGGCGCGCGGCGTCCGACCTTGGAATACATGCCCAGCATGTGGCGGGAATCGACTTTGTGCACGTAGATGATTTCACTGTCGATGAGGGTCCCTAGGTGCACGGTTTCGCCGGTCCTGTCAGCCAGGTTTTGCATGTGGTGTTTGGCCAGGTCCACTAGTTCGGGGTACTGCAGGGCCTTGGTTCCCAACTCAAACACCTTCATCGTGAGGCCGTAGCGTTCACTGTCAGCCTCTTGCCGGACATAGCCCAGCGTCATCATGGTTTGCAAAAAACGGTAAACCGTGGCCTTGGGCATGGCCAAGCGCACGGATAGGTCCGAAATGCCGGTTTCACTGCGGTCTGCCAGCGCTTGCAACAGAGCGAAGGTTTTGAGCACTGCTGCCACCGAATCGGGTTGCTTGCTACCTAGCGAGTCATCATCCATTTCGTATCGCTTTCCCGGAAGTACGCTTTAAAAGACATTGTGAGACATCTACCGATGCCTGGCCGATTCACTTGCACAGCAAATGCGCAGGCCAACTCAAAAGCGCGGGCACACAAGTCACCAACATCAACGCTGCGATCAGGACGCTCAAACCAGATCGGCCATGGCCTGTCGCGGGATCAATGCACCGCGGTGCTGTATGACACGCGCGGCCAGTCGATTGCCAAAGTGAGCCGCCTCCAAACTGGAGGCCCCGCTAAGGCGGCGGCTCAAGTAACCGGCTGCGAAAGAGTCTCCGGCGGCGGTAGTGTCCACCACCTGGGCCACCGGTTCGGTAGGGGCTTGTGCCCACTCGCCCTGCGGGCTGCGCACCAGGGTGGCGTCCGCTCCCCGCTTGATGACGATTTCCGCGCTAGGCAAGTATTGGGCGTGGGTGATGGCCTGGTCCAGGCTGTCCATCTGGTGCAGTGCCTGGTGGTCATCTGCCGTAACCAGGGCGATGTCGGCGACGGCGAAAGCGCGGGAGTAGCAGTCCAACGCCTGCGCGCGATCGGACCAAAGGCGGGGACGAAAGTTGTTGTCGAACACCACACAACCACCGCGGCGACGCACCGATTGCATGGCGGCGAAGAGCCGCTCACGCCCATCTGGCGGCAAGATGGCCAGGCTGATGCCGCTCACATACAGCGCGTCCCATTGGTCCAATGTGGCCTCCAGGGGCGTCTGCGGCACGTCGAAGTACGCTTTGGCGGCGCTGCTATCGCGCCAGTAGCTGAACGTGCGCTCTCCCTGGCCGTCCACCTCGATCAAGTACAGGCCGGGCAAGCGGCCCGGCACGCGACGCACCAAGTCCAGGCCCACATGCTCGGCGGACCATCGCTCCATGAGCGCAGTGCTCCAGCGGTCGTCGCCCAAGCCAGTGGCGTAGCTCACGGCAATGCCCCGGTCCCGCCCGCAACGCCCCAAGTAGACCGCCGTGTTGAGCGAATCGCCTCCGAAACCCTGTTGCATGGGGCCGAAGGCCTCGCCCTGGATCTCCAGCATGCATTCGCCAAACAGCGCGACCTTGCGAAGTGCTCCGCCCATTCCTCACCTCCATCTCGAAAATGTTTATTCTATTTTGAAACAGGGTTTCAAAATAGAATAATTGCGGTGACTGTGGGGGTGGAGGCAATACGCCAGCACGAATGCCAGTTGAACTTTTGCTATACTTATTATAGCTTAGTACGCTGATTCTACGAGGGCTATCTGCACATTTGACCACTTGCCGCTTGGGTAGAAGCACTCCTCGGGCAACGGCGGGCGCCTGCGCATATGCACATTGCGCGGTCAAGCTCGATGACGCCCACAAACATGTGCAAAAACTTGCCGGTTCAATCCTCAGTGCTCGGTAGGCGCTTTGCAGCAGCACCAGGGCCGCCGCCCCATACAACGCCTAAACCAGCGCGGACCTTGACGCCAAAACTGGAGCGTTCGTCGGCCAGCACTTCCAGAAAGTCCGAAAGACTCTTGGACCGCACGATGGCAAACAAGACCATACCGACAAAAACCAGCGTCGCCAGCACGCCGTGCAGCAGGCGCTCCCACGGCGTTCCATCCGCAAACGCGATGATGTTCATGCCAAAGTAGCCGGTGGTGACGGTGGTGATCAAGCCCAGGATGGTGATCACCGTCAACCGGACCACGGTATTGGACTGGCGTCGTTGCGAATCGCTGTCGAGGTAATGGCTCATCTCCTTGATTTCGTCACGCACCTCGTCGTACAACGCGTCGTTACGCAAGTGGTCAGAGCAGATGCGAAAGGCGGCCTGCACGTGGGGCCGCTCCGATAGTTCGTGGAACCAATAGCGGTGGGTGAAGCGCAAGAAGGTTTCAAAATTGCTGCGTATGCGACGCTTGAACGCGCGCACCGAGTGGTCGTCGTCGATCTTGAGCGCGTTGACCGCGCCGACCAAGACATCCGAAAATACCAGCAGGGCCGCACGGTGCAAGTGGGCCAGCAAGAAGATTAGAAAATACTGGTGGCGAAACTGCGCCAACACACCTCGCTCGCCGTCGGCAAAGAAAGCGGCATCACAGTCCCCCACCACCGTCATCGAACTACCGGTACAGATGAAGCGGGTGTTGGGGCCCGTGTCGGTATTGGTCCAGAATCGGTCCTGGCAATACAACTTCTCAAAATCCATGACTGTCGGCTCATTGATCGGCAGCGGTTCGTCCGGGTGCAACCTGGACGCCAGACCCAGGCGAACCCAATCCTGTGCTGTCAAACTGCGCGGCTGCTCGATCGCCAAAAAGGCGGTGATGGGCATGCGGTGGTACTCGATCAAGCGAACGCGCAAGGCGCCTGGCTCATCTGAATCGGCCAACACCAAGGGCCTAAGCAAACTGGCCCAATGCTCCGAGATACAAGGGCTACGGTGCTGGCACACGAACTGCAAAAACTTCTCGCGGTTACCCGTATCGGAGCGTGACAGCACCGCACCATCGTGCCCCAGCCATTCGGCGGAAAAGGCGCTGTGCAGACCGCCGCCCTCTTCGTCCCAGCCCGATGGGTAGGCTCGGCCGAAGCGGAAAAGGATATTGCGGGCCGTGTCCAGCGAAATGTTACTGGCGCGTACCTCAATATTTAACTGCACCACATCCAAGTCATCAAAGAAGTACAGGTCGGTATGCACCACTTCCAGCTCAATGGGCGTATGGCCTTCGCGCAAGACCACACGCAGCGTGGCGATGTCCTTGCGGCGAAATACATGCATGGGCGAATCCATGGCTGCGTTTGCGCCGGGGCGGCGGCCGCCGCGTCCTTCGCCATACAGAAAGCGCTGCACGTAGGGCAAAAAGGAGACGAATTCGCGGTAATGCCGCTCGCGGAACTGCCCTGGGTCGTCCGTGAACTCGTCGTCTATGCTCTTCCAGGGGTGGGCTCCGGCAGTGCGCTCCAATTCTTCCCAATGGCGCACTTTGCCTACATTCGGGGACATGGGTTCAATCTGCAAGGGCCAGACCAGGCTGGCATGGAACAAGCGAACCCGGCCGTTGGATGAAGCTGTTTCGGAGTGGGGCACGTTGGGGATCCGCAAATAAGGGTAGAGAAAATTCTAGTCGCGTTAAAAGTATTGTCCTAATGCAATCCT